>CAZLMT010000054.1:0-15965 GCA_964560615.1 uncultured Actinomyces sp. | reverse complement strand
GTCGGAGATGCACCGTCGCTGGGTGCTCCCCTCCACGTGCGTGCGCACGTGCGGCTCGGCGACCTGGCGCCCGACGATGTCCTGGTGCAGATCGTCTACGGGCGCGTGGATGCCGAGGATCGGATCGCGATGCCGCAATGGGCCGATCTCAAGGCCGAGGAAGGCTACGACGGAAGCCGCTGGCTCTTCTCCGGCGATATCGCGCTGGAGCGCACCGGCCCCTTCGGCTACACCGTGCGCGTGCTCCCGCGCCATGACGGGATGGCATCGCCGGTGGAGATGGGCCTCATCGCGGTGCCGGCGTCACTGGGCGCGCCCGCAGAGGCGGTGCTGCGCTAGGAGGCCACGCGCAGCAACGCCGACGATCGAGGGGTCAGGCGGAGCGCGGTGCCGGCGGGGATGGGACCGGGAGGCCTGAGCGCTCCCGTGTCGAAGACGACGTCGTACGACGCTCCGAAGGGCTCGCCCGGCAGCGTGAAGTCGATCTCATCGTCGGACGCGTGCAGGATGTAGAGGAAGGATTCATCTGCCGGGGGGAGTGGCTCGCCCGGCACCTGGTGCAACTCCCCGGAGAGGTACATCCCGAGCGTCTTGGTCCAGGGTGCGTTCCACTCGTCATTGGTCAGGGGCTGGCCGTCGGGTCCCACCCAGCCGACGTCGGGTGCGCCTCCCTCGCGCTGGGGGCGGCCGTCGAAGAAGAAGCGCTGGCGGAAGACCCGATGGTCGCGCCGCACGGCGAGCACAGCCCGCGTGAACTCCAGGAGTTCCTCCTGCCAGGGGTTGAGCTGCCAGTCGTACCAGGAGATGTCGTTGTTCTGGCAGTAGGCGTTGTTGTTGCCGCCCTGCGTGCGGCCGATCTCGTCTCCACCGAGCAGCATGGGCACGCCCGTGGAGAGGACCAGGGTGGCGATCATGTTGCGGATTTGGCGCTGTCGGGTCGCGACGATGGCTGGGTCGTCGGTCTCGCCCTCGACTCCGTAGTTGGCCGACCTGTTGTCGTCGGTGCCGTCTCGGTTGTCCTCGAGATTGGCCTCGTTGTGCTTGTGCTCGTACGTCGTGAGATCCCTCATGGGGAATCCGTCATGCGCGGTGATGAAGTTGATAGACGAGTAGGGGCGACGGCCGTCGCCGGCGTAAAGGTCAGCGGATCCGGAGAGCCGCCAGCCGAGCTCCCCGACGCCCGCAGCGCCGCGCCAGAAGTCTCGGAGGTTGTCGCGATAGCGACCGTTCCACTCCGCCCACAGGGTGGGGAACTCACCGACCTGGTAGCCCCCGGGTCCGACATCCCACGGCTCTGCGATGAGCTTGACTCGCCGCAGGATGGGGTCCTGCTGGATCGTGGTCATGAACGTCCCGAGCATGTCGACGTCATGGAAGGACCGAGCGAGAGCCGAAGCGAGGTCGAATCGGAAGCCATCGACGTGCATCTCCGTCACCCAGTAGCGCAGGGAGTCCATCACCATCTGCAGCACGTGGGGATTCGAGACGTCGAGGGTGTTGCCGCAGCCGGTGTAGTCCATGTAGTGGCGGCCGTCGCTGAGCCGGTAGTAGCCGGGATTGCAGATGCCGCGGAAGGACAGGGTCGGTCCGAGCTCGTTGCCCTCGGCCGTGTGGTTGTAGACCACGTCGAGGATGACCTCGAGGCCTGCCGAGTGGAGTGTGCGGACCATCTCCTTGAATTCACGCACCTGCTCGCCGCGCTGGCCGCTCGCGGAGTACCCCGCATGTGGCGCGAAGAAGCCGAGGGTGTTGTAGCCCCAGTAGTTGGTGAGCCCGAGCTCAAGCAGGTGCGTCTCGTCGACGAAGTGGTGCGTCGGCATCAGTTCGACCGCGGTGACGCCCAAACTGACCAGGTGGTCCACGACCGCCGGATGGGCGAGCCCGGCGTAGGTCCCCCGGAGGTTCTCCGGCACATCCGGGTGGCGCATCGAGATGCCGCGCACATGTGTCTCGTAGATGACCGTGTCGGTCCAGGGTGTCTGGGGGGCGCGGTCGTCGTACCAGTCGAAGGACGCTGTCACCGCGATGCTGCGCGGCACGAACGGGGCGGAGTCGGCGTCATTGCGGACGAGGTCGTCACTGCCCTCGTGAGCGAAGACGGCCGGGTCGAGACGGAATTCACCGTCGAGCGCACGCGCATAGGGATCCATGAGCAGCTTGGCAGGATTCCAGCGAGCGCCGTGCTGGGGATCCCACGGCCCGTCGACGCGGAAGCCGTACGCCGCTCCGGAGGCAATGCCCGCCACATGACCGTGGAAGACCCCGAAGGTCTGCTCGGGCAGTCGGATCCGCTGCTCGTGGCCCGCATCATCGAAGAGGCAGAGATCCACGCTGGTGGCGCGCGGTGCCCACAGGGCGACGTTGGCACCGGTGGCATCGAGGGTGAGGCCGAGTGGATCCCAGGCTCCGGCCCCGTCGATCGTCGGCTGCATATGCCCCTCTGGCTCCCGGCCCCTCGTGGTCCCCCGGCTCTCTCGCGGTGGGCGCAGGCCACGCTACTAGGCTGCCGGGGGGCAGGGCTGCTCAGCGCGCGGACACGCACTCAGGAGGCACGGCATGACCGATGAAGTGAGGGTGGATGTCGCCGGGGGCATTGCCACCATCCGCTTTGACCGCCCTCCCATGAACGCCCTCTCCATCCAGGTCCAGCAGGGATTGCGCGATGCCGCTCGCGAGGTCGCCGTGCGGCGCGATGTTGACGCCGTCATCGTCTACGGCGGGCCCAAGGTCTTTGCCGCGGGCGCCGACGTCAAGGAGATGGCCGATTGGTCGCTGTCCGAGGCCCTCGAGCGCACGCGTGGGCTCCAGAGTTGCTTCACGGAGATCGAGCGGATCCCGCAGCCGACGATCGCCGCCGTGACCGGCTTCGCCCTGGGCGGAGGCTGCGAGCTCGCGATGTGCTGTGACTTCCGCGTCGCCGGCGACAACGCCAAGCTCGGCCAGCCGGAGATCCTGCTCGGCATCATCCCCGGAGCGGGTGGCACGCAGCGGCTGCCACGTCTTGTCGGCCTGTCGCGGGCGAAGGACATCATCCTCAGCGGTCGCTTCATCGGTGCCGATGAAGCACTTGCCATTGGCCTCGTCGATCGCGTGGTCGCGCCGGAGTCGGTCTACGACGAGGCGCTCGCGTGGGCTCGCCAGCTGGCCCGGGGGCCGCGCCTGGCGATGCAGGCCGCCAAGGCCGCGATCGCGCGAGGCATGGAGACCGACATCGAAGACGGCCTCGAGATCGAGCGAATCCACTTCGCCAGCCTCTTCGGCACGCAAGATCGCGAGATCGGCATGCGTTCCTTCATCGAGAAGGGTCCGGGCCAGGCGGAGTTCACCGGCTCATGAGCATCGACGAGGCGCGGATGCGTGAGGCATGGGCCGACCCCAAGGTGGCGAACATCGTTTACCACGACTGGGAGGCCTCGACCTACGACGAGAAGTGGAGTATCTCCTACGACGAGCGCTGCATCTCCTACGCACGTGACCGCTACGTCCACATCGCCGGGGAGCAGGGATGGCCGGCCGAGCGCATGCTCGAGATCGGTGCCGGCACCGGATTCTTCACCCTCAACCTCATGCAGGCGGGCCTCGCCCGCTCCGCGGTGGTTACCGACATCAGCCAGGGCATGGTCGACGTCGCCGTGCGCAACGGCCAAGCGCTGGGACTCGCTGTCGAGGGGCAGGCTGCCGACGCGGAGGCATTGCCCTTCGCGGATGGGGAGTTCGACCTTGTCATCGGCCACGCGGTCCTGCATCACATCCCTGATCTCGACCTGACCTTCCGCGAGATCCTCCGGGTGCTGCGGCCCGGTGGGCGATTCGTTTTCTGCGGTGAGCCGACAGAGCGTGGCGATGTCATCGCGCGTCGTCTGTCAACCCTCACCTGGTGGGCGGCGGGCCGCGCGACGCGCCTGCCCGGCCTGCGTGAGCGCTATGCCCGATCCGAGGAGGAGCTCGCCCAGTCCTCGGAGGAGGCGCGACTCGAAGCTGTCGTCGATCTGCACACCTTCGACCCCGATTCCTTAGCGCGTCTGGCCATGCGTGCGGGCGCCATCGATGTCGAGACCGTGACCGAGGAGTTGACGGCCTCGTGGTTCGGCTGGCCGGTGCGCACCTTCGAGGCCGCGGTCAAGCCGGGATCCCTCGGCTGGGGGTGGGCGATGTTCGCCTACCGCACCTGGATGGCACTCGACGCCGTCGACCGTCGCGCCCTCGCATATGTCGTGCCCGATGAGTTCTTCTACAACGTGAGCGTGACCGGAGTTCGGCCCTGAGTCGCAATCACGATCCCCGACAGGCGAGGTTCCTCACTATCGCCTCGCTGCGCTGGGTCGTGCGCAATCGCGCCTGGTCGTGGTGGTATCTCGTGCGCTACTGGAGGTTCATGGTCTTCCGGCTGCGCAACCCCCACATCGTCACGGAGGGCTTCGTCTTCCTCGGACGGCGCGTCGAAGTCCACGCGCGACGGGGCTACGGCCGCCTCATCCTGGGCAGATGGGTGCACATCGGAGACGAGAATCGCTTGAGATGCCATGAGGGCACCTTGCGTGTCGGCGACAAGTGCGTATTCGGGCGAGACAACACCGTCAACTGCTTCCTCGACGTCGAATTCGGTGACGGCACCATCGTCGCTGACTGGGTCTACATCTGCGACTTCGATCACGTCACGGACGACATCACCATCCCCATCAAGGACCAGGGCATCGTGAAGTCGCCGGTGCGCATCGGCCCCGATGTGTGGATCGGCGCGAAGGCATCCGTCTTGCGCGGGGCCACCATCGGCCGCGGTTGCGTGATTGCCGCCCACGCCGTGGTCCGGGGCAGCCTCCCGGACTATGCGATCGTGGGCGGGATCCCCGCGCGCGTGCTCAAGGACCGTCGGGAGGTGTACGCCGCGCAGGTCGAGCGACGCGAGGCCATCGCCGACATCGCTCGCAAGACGGCCGATGCGGCGCATCGCAACGCGGGCGTCACGACCGAAGCAGATTGACCGATCGCCCGGGGAGGCGCACGGCGAGTGGTGCTGCCGTGCTTCGCCCCGCAGCCAAGCCACGGTCGTATGCCTCGTCGGTCTGCTCGGCGAGCAGCGACCAGCCGTATGACTCACGAAGCCGTTCGCGCGCCGCGACTGCCATGAAGTGTGATGACGCCGGATCGGAGATGGCTGCGGTCACGGCATCGGCGAGCGCTGCCACGTCGCCGGGCGCGAAGGTCCGCCCGGTGACGCCGTCCTCGACGAACTCTGCGAGCCCTCCCGTGCGGGCTACCACGAGCGGCGCACCGAGCGCGGCCCCTTCGATGGCGACGAGTCCGAAGGGCTCATAGATGCTGGGCACGACGAGCACGTCCGCTGCGGCGATGAGCCCATGGAGTTCGGGCTCGGGCAGCCAGCCCACGAAGTCCACCGCGCCGCTCACGCGCCTGAGTCGTGCCTGGTCCTCGAGCTCGGCGGCGTGCCCGCCGCGACCGGCAATCACGGCACGCAGCCCGGGGACGCGCCGCCGCAGTCGCGGCAGCGCGTCGATCAGGGTGTGGGCACCCTTCTCCCATTCCAGGCGCCCGACGAAGACGACGAGCGGCCCGGTCGCTGCGTGCGCATCTCGAGCTTGTTCGGTGCGAGCACGAGTGGCACGCCACCGCTGCAGGTCGATGCCATTGGCGATGACCGAGACCCGATCCCCGGGCAGGCCGAAGAGCTGCTCGACTTCGCGACGCATGTGCTGCGAGCAAGTAATGACGCGATCAGCCTCGTGGGCAAGCCAATGTTCGATCGAGTGGATCGCGTCCGAGAGCGGTCCCGGCAGCCAGCCCTGGTGTCGGCCCGCCTCGGTCGCGTGGATGGTGGCCACGAGTGCGCGCGCGCCCACGATGTCGCGGAGTGCGATCGCCGCATGCGCGCTCACCCAGTCGTGCGCATGCACGACGTCGACAGGGCCGACGCTCGCGCCCTGCCGGATCATCCCGGTCTGCATCCCCATGACCCAGGCGAGCAGGGTCTCTTCGCTGAAGGGCACGTCGGGTGGGTCGTGTGGCGCCCGGATGACGTGGACCCCATCGATGGCCTCGCGGGAGGCGACACGATCGGCTGTCTGCGTCAAGACGATGACATCGTCACCGCGATTGGCCTGCGCCTTCGTCAGCGACTGCACGTGACGACCGAGGCCGCCGTAGATGATCGGGGGGTACTCCCACGACACGTGCAGCACGCGCATCGGGCGAGCATAGGGCTAGGCGAGCGAGGCGTCGTTCAAGAAGGACCGCGAGTCTAGGGAGCCGAAGGGATGGTCGCGCTCTGCCGCGCGAGCGGCATGGCGTGCCGCGTCGTCGCGCCGCCCCTCGCGCAATGCCGCTGCGAGCGCGGACGTGGCGCGCGCGTGCGTGCCGAAGCGGCCACGTGCGTACTCGGCTGCCGTGTCATGACTCACCATGAAGGCCCAGTCACTCGACAGCGCGAGCAGGAGTTCGCGCACCAACTGGTCATGCGGCAGGGAGCGCTCGACGCGCGGATGGGTGGCATCCAGTGCGGCGAGGGCTTCCTTGGCCAGTGATCCCTGCAGGTCAGCGATGTCTTGAGGCCCGGTCCAGATGTGCCAGTCCTTCCCGAGGCCCCACGAGCCCGGCCCCGGGTGCACGCGGCCGGCGGGATCTGCGGTGAGGTCGTCCAGGGTTGCGATATCTATGCCCGCCTCGGGCATGAGCTCGAGCACCCGCTCGAGCCAGGCCGGTCCCTCATGCCACCAGTGACCGAAGAGCTCAGTGTCGAAGGCAGCCACGACATGGGGACTGCCGATCGTCGTCGGGTCCGCAGCAAGTGCGAGGAGTCGCTGGCGCACCACCTCGACAAAGTCGCGCGCGTCATGCTCCACGCGAGCCCGCGCCGCGAGCGGGTCGTAGGGCGCCTTGTCATGTGGCTCGACATGCTGCCCGGTCACCCGTGCGGGCCGGAAGCCCCACTCGTGGTCGAAGGTGTGGAAGTCGCGGTACCACCGGTCCCCGGGGTATCCCCGCTTGGGCGACCACACCCTGTACGTGACCTCCAGGTCGCGGCCGAGGACGCGCACATTGCTGTCGCCGAGCAGCCAGGCCGCGCTGGTCGTGGCTCCGGCGCCGAGGAGGCTCGGCCCATCTAGCACGACATGCTCGACGCCAGACTGCGCGAAGAGCTCCTCCATCCCCGGCTCCCAGGCGCACTCGGGCGTCCAGGCCCCGCGTGGGCGCGTGCCGATTCGACGCACGGAGTCCTGCAGGCCTTCCGCCATGCTCGCCAGGGCCAGCCGATCGGGGACAAGGGGAGTGAAGGTGTGGGTGAGTGGACCGCCCAGCATCTCGATGACCCCGGCGTCGACGAGGGGGCGCAGAGCAGCGGAGCCCCCGGCGCTCCAGTGCGCGTCGAAGTCGGTCAGGGCACGGCTCGCCTCGGCGTACTCGCGCTGTCCCACATGCTTGCGCACGGTCTCTGGCGCGGTCGCCATGCCAGCTGCGCGCGCCTGCCAGTAGCCGAGCCAGGTGTGGTGCGCGCCGATCATGCACGTGTCATCCCATTGGGCCGCGACGATGGGGGTGACGCCCAGGGTGAGTTGACGGCGGTGCCCGAGTGCTGCTCTGCGGCGCAGCATGGCGAAGAGGGGCTGGTACGACGTCGCCCATGCCTGGTGCAGCCATTCCTCTCCGACCGGCCACGTGCCGTGGTGCGCGACCCAGGGCAGGTGCGTCTGCAAGACGAGCGCGAAGCGCCCCAGCGGCGCCGTCATGCGCTCACCCGCGCGATCGCGAGGAGGTCCTGTGCCTGGGCGATCCGCGTGCCCTCTGCGGCGACCGGCTCCGCGTCGACGACGAAGTCATCCACGGTGACCTGGCTGATGGTGTCGCGCAGATCCTCGGGCCAGGTGCCCTCCAGTGATGCGGTCACCTGAGCGCTCACAATCGAACCGTGTCGCGTCTCCCATGCGGTGAGCCGTGGCCCGTGGTGGATTCCTCGCATGTCCACCTCGGCGAAGCCGGCGTCGAACAAGAGATCGCGGAGCTGCTCGGCATCGAATTCCTCGACGTGAAAGGGATTGATCGGCTTCACTCCACGACCGAGGCCGGGGGAGAAGGTGAGGCGTTGAGGTGTGGTGATGATGAGTTCGCCACCCGAGCGCAGGCAGCGCACGCAATCGCGAAGGAAGCCTGCGAGATCCCACAGGTGCTCGACCACCTGAAGGCAGGTGATGGCATCGGTGCTCGCCGTGCGCACCGGCAGCGCTGCGAGATTGGCTTGAGCCACCGCGATCTGCGGGTAGGTGTGTCGCATGTGCACGCAGGCATCGGTGTCGTACTCCACTGCGATCGCCGGATAGCGCGCGGAGGACAGCATCGCCGCGCCATAGCCCTCGCCAGCGCCGGCGTCGACGACGATGCGAGCGTGAGCCACACGCTGGGCGACCCAGTGGTAGGCCACCTCGTGCCGGGCGAACCAGTACTCCTCGTCGGGCAGGCCGGGGCCCGTCCGCTCCCCGGTGGCTACCAGGCCCGCCTCGTCCACGGGGCCAGAGTGCCGCATGGGGCCCGTGGCACGGCCCCCGGGATCTCGACGCGCCGCCGGGGATACTCGCGAGTAACATGTGCGCTAAGACCTAATCCGTGAGGAGTGATCGTGAAGATCGCCGTCTGCGTCAAGCAGGTTCCCGACACCTGGGCCGAGAAGAAGCTCCAGGCATCCGACTCCACCCTCGACCGCGAGTCGGCCGAGGGCGTGCTCAATGAGCTCGACGAGTACGCCGTGGAGGAGTGCCTGCGCATTGCCGAGGCTTCCGGCGGAGAGGTCGTCGTCGTGTCGATGGGACCCGAGCGCGCCGCGGAGACGATCCGCAAGGCGCTAAGCATGGGCGCCGACGCCGGCATCCACCTCGTCGACGATGCGCTCCACGGCTCCGATGCGATCGCGACGTCTGCAGCTCTCGCCAAGGTCCTCGACGGTCGGGGCTTCGACCTCATCGTCTTCGGCTCGGAGTCCACCGATGCGCGCATGAGCGTCGTGCCCGCCATGGTTGCGGAGCGACTCGGGCTGCCACAGGTCACCTTCGCGCAAAAGGTCGAGGTCAACGGCTCCACCGTCCGCATCGAGCGCCTGACCGACTACGGCTACGACACCGTCGAGGCGAGCCTGCCCGCGGTCGTCTCCGTGGTGGAGAAGATCAACGAGCCGCGCTACCCGTCCTTCAAGGGCATCATGGCCGCCAAGAAGAAGCCGGTCGAGACGCTCAGCATCGCCGACATCGGTCTCGAGCCTTCGGGCGTGGGCCTCGGTGCCGCGTGGAGCGTCGTCGACGAGTTCGCGGCACGCCCGCCCAAGGCTGCTGGCACCGTCGTTGCCGACGACGGCCAAGGCGGCGTGCGCATCGCCGACTACCTGTCCGAGCAGAAGTTCATCTAGGAGGCCTGGGAGATGTCAGAGATCCTCGTGCTCGTCGAGCATTCCGACGGAGCCGTCAAGAAGGTCACGCTCGAGCTGCTCACCCTCGCGCGATCGCTCGGCACGCCCGCGGCCGTGTGGCTGGGCAAGGGAGCCTCGGCGGATGCACTCGCCACCCTGGGCGAGTACGGCGCCGACAAGGTCTACGTCGCCGATTCCGCGGATCTCGACGACTTCCTCGTCGCCCCCAAGGCCGAGGTCCTCGCGCGCGTGATCGCGGACTCCGGCGCTGCCGCGGTCCTCATCCCGTCGACCGCCGAGGGCAAGGAGATCGCCGGGCGCGTCGCTATCAAGACCGGGTCGGGTGTCATCACCGATGCCGTCGGCGTCGCCGCTGATCTCACGGCCACGCAGAGCGTCTTCGGCGGCTCCACCGTCGTCAAGTCCAAGGTCTCCACGGGGACCCCGATCATCACGGTCCGTCCCAATTCCGTGGCTCCCGAGGCCGCATCGGCTCCCGCTGCGCGCGTCGACGTGAGCGCGGATGTCTCTGACACGGCCAAGTCGGCTCGCGTCACGGATCGCACCGTGGCCCAGAAGGGCGGTCGCCCGGAGCTCAGCGAGGCTGCCGTCGTCGTCTCTGGCGGTCGTGGCGTGGGTGGAGCCGAGGGCTTCGGAGTGGTCGAGGCCCTCGCCGACAGCCTCGGTGCCGCGGTCGGTGCCTCGCGCGCCGCGACGGACGCAGGCTGGTACCCCCATCAGTTCCAGGTGGGGCAGACCGGCAAGACCGTGTCCCCGCAGCTCTACATCGCCAACGGCATCAGCGGTGCGATCCAGCATCGTGCGGGCATGCAGACGTCCAAGACCATCGTGGTGGTCAACAAAGACCCCGAGGCCCCGATCTTCGAGCTCGCGGACTTCGGCGTCGTGGGGGATCTCTTCGCGGTCGTGCCTCAGCTGACCGACGAGATCTCCAAGCGCAAGGGCTGATCGGAGAGGGCGGGTAGGCTCAGCTCGTGCAGCTTGACCGCGCCTATCTCGATCACGCGGCGACCACGGCCCTCCTCCCGGAAGCGGCCGAGGCGTGGCGCGACGCGGCATCGCACGTGGGCAATCCTTCGTCCTTGCATGCGGCGGGTCGCGCATCGCGTCGCGTCGTCGAGGAAGCCCGCGAGTCGATCGCGGATGACCTCCGGGTGCGGCCGAGTGAGGTCATCTTCACGTCCGGCGGCACGGAGGCGGATAATCTCGCGGTGAAGGGACTCGCCTGGGCGCATCCGGATCGCCCACGCATCCTCTGCTCGGCCATCGAGCACCACGCCGTGCTCGATCCCGTGGCATGGCTCGGGGAGCAGGGCCGTGACATTGACTGGCTGCCCGTCGACTCCTTCGGTCGCGTCGATCCCGACGTGGTGCGGGCGCGCCTCGGCGATGACGTCGCCTTGTGCACCGTCATGTGGGCCAACAACGAGGTCGGCACCGTGCAGCCCATCGCCGAGATCGCCGCGGCATGCGGCGAGGCGGGCGTGCCCTTCCACACCGATGCCGTGCAGGCCATCGGCCAGCTCCCGGTCGATGGATCCCTGCCCGGTCTCACTTCCCTGGCGTTGAGCGGCCACAAGATAGGTGCACCCGTCGGCACGGGCGCACTCCTGCTCCGCCGTGACGCTCGCGTGGTGCCTGTCGTGCACGGTGGTGGCCAGGAGCGAGAGGTGCGCTCGGGCACTCTCGATGCGGCGGGCATCGCCGCTCTCGCGGTGGCTGTCCGGCATGCGGTGAGGGCGCAGGCCGAGCACGCCGCACGCATGGTGGCCCTGCGTCAGGAGCTCATGGATGGCATCCTGCGCGTCGCACCCGAGGCGATCGTCAATGGAGACCCGGTCGATCGGCTGCCCGCCAACGTCCACGTGTCCTTCCCTGGCTGCGAGGGCGACACGCTCCTCATGCTCCTCGATGCGGCAGGCGTGGAGTGCTCCACCGGGTCGGCCTGCACCGCGGGCGTGCCGGAGCCTTCGCACGTGCTCGAGGCGATGGGCGTGGATGCCGCGCTCGCGCGCGGGTCACTGCGCTTCTCCCTCGGCTGCTCGAGCACGCCGGCCGATGTCGATCGCGTGATCGAGGTGCTCCCGGCCGCGCTCGAGCGCGCCTCTCGCGCCGCGACCCCGCGCCTGCGGCGCACCACCTGACATGCGCGTCATCGCGGCGCTCTCGGGCGGCGTCGACTCTGCTGTCGCGGCTGCGCGTGCGGTAGATGCTGGCCATGAGGTTGTCGGAGTGCATCTCGCCCTGAGTCGTGCGCAGTCGACCACGGGCAGGTCCAAGGGATGCTGCTCCATCGCCGACGCCCAGGACGCGCGGCGCATTGCCGACATGCTCGACATCCCCTACTACGTCTGGGACCTGTCCGAGACGTTCGCGCGCGATGTCATCGACGACTTCGTCGAGTCCTACCGCGAGGGCCTCACACCTAATCCCTGTCTGCGCTGCAACGAAACGATTAAGTTTGCCGCCGTCCTCGACCGGGCGCTCGCCCTGGACTTCGACGCCGTGTGCACGGGTCACTACGCCCGCATCGTCGATGGGCCACACGGTCCGGAGCTCCACCGCGCCGTGGATCCCGACAAGGACCAGTCCTATGTGCTCTCCGTGCTCACCCCCGAGCAGATCAGCGCGACGATCCTGCCGCTCGGTGACAGTCACAAGTCGCAGGTGCGTGCCGAGGCGGCCGAGCGCGGACTGCGCGTGGCTGACAAGCCCGACAGTCACGACATCTGCTTCATCCCCGATGGCGACACGAGTGGCTGGCTGCGTGAGCACCTCGGTGAGGCGCCGGGTGACATCGTCGACGCGATCTCCGGCGAGGTGCTCGGCCAGCATGCGGGTGCCTACGCCTTCACCATCGGTCAGCGCCGCGGCCTGGACTTGCGCGAGCCCGCACCCACGGGGAGTCGCCGTTACGTCGTCGACATCGATCCGGTCGAGGGTCGCGTCTTCGTGGGCGAGGAGCAGTTGCTCGCCAGGACCACGATCGAGGCGCGCGAGCCGATCTGGTGCGGTCGGGTGCCCGAGCCGGGCGCTCGCGTGAGTGTGCAGATCCGCGCGCACGGCGACCCGATGGATGCAGTGGTGGAGATGCACGAGGATCGAGTGGTCGCGCACCTTGATGAGCCTGCCCGCGGCGTGGCGCCCGGTCAGGCGATGGCGATCTACGACGGGACTCGCGTCGTCGGCTCGGCGACGATCACGCGCCCATGAGCAATGTTGTGGTCTCGCCTGCGGCCGCCACCGGGATCGGCAGCCTCCCTGGCACCGATTCGCATGAGTGGTGCACGGCGATCGCCGGCGAGCTTCCGGACTTCCCGCACGTCCCCGAACTGCCGGCTCGTGGCCCGGGCGCTGACCTCATCGGTCGCACCATGGCGCTGCTCGCCGAGGTGGCGCCTGACATGGCGGTGGAGACCACCCCGGTGGGCTGGCGCTTTGCCGACGCCCCCGGTCGCGTGATGTCGCGGGCCCGATCCTGGCTCAGCGAAGACCTCGACGGCATCGAGTCGGTGCTCGCGGGGCGGCGCGGACCCCTCAAGGCCCAGCTCGCGGGTCCCTGGACCCTCGCGTCGTCGGTGGAGATGCGCGGTGGCGAGCGGGCTGTGCGTGATCACGGAGCCTGCCGCGACATCGCCGAGGCCCTCGCCGAGGCGGCGTCACGCCACGTGGCCGAAATCCGACGTCGCCTGCCCGGCGCAGAGGTCGTGCTCCAGCTCGATGAGCCCTCTTTGCCGTCCGTGCTTGCAGGCGGAGTCACGACCGCGAGCGGCCTGGCGACATACCGCTCTGTCGACGCTGCGCGCGCGCAGTCGCACCTAAGCTGGGTCATCGACGCCATCGCGGCCCAGGAAGCGATCCCCGGCGTGCACTGCTGTCACCCCGGCGTGCCCGTCGACCTGCTGCGCCGCGCGGGCGCGCGCATGATCTCCGTCGATCCCTCGGTGCTCGAGGTCGCGCAGGAGGAGCCACTCGGCGAGGCCCTTGAGGCGGGCATCCACCTGCTGCTTGGTTACGCCCCGTCGCTGCCGCAGTCCGTGCCGGGCCCGCAGGCCATCGCCGAACGCATAGCCGGACGTGCCCTGGAGCAGTACTCCCGCTGGGGCATCCCTGCCGACAGGGCCAACGCGCACGTCGCCCTCACCCCGGCCTGCGGGCTCGCGGGCGCCGATCCCGCGTGGGCGCGGCTTGTCTACGCCGCGCTCGGGATCGCCGGCCGGTTGGTGCGGGATGATGCGCCCGTGGAGCAAGCGGAGTCATGAGCGTCCCCGCCCAGGAGCGTGCCCGCTGGGGTGAGCTCGTCGACGCCATCAACGAGGCGCGGGAGCGCTACTACCTGCACGACAAGCCGACACTGTCGGATGAGGAGTATGACGCCTTCTACCGCGAGCTGGTCGAGCTCGAGGCGAAGCACCCGGAGCTCGCCTCGGGGGAGTCGCCGACGCAGACGGTCGGTGGATCGCGCGCCGACATGTTCGAGCCCGTCGAGCACCTCGCTCGGATGTACAGCCTCGACAACGCCTTCTCCCTCGAGGAGGTGCAGGCATGGGCCGCGCGCGTCGACAAGGCGGTTGGGCAGCCCGACAGCGGCGGCTCCGCCGACGCGCCGGGCCAGATGCCCGCCCTCCTTTGCGAACTCAAGGTCGACGGCCTCGCTGTCGACCTCGTCTACGTCGACGGGCGCCTGCGCACGGTGGCGCCGCGTGGCGACGGCCGCGTGGGCGAGGACGGCACGTACAACGCCTCCTTCATCGCCGGCATACCCAAGTCGCTCGCGGGCAAGAAGCCACCCGCACTGCTCGAGGTGCGCGGCGAGATCTACTTCCCGCTGACGGAGTTCGAGCGCATCAACGCCGAGCAACTCGCCCTCGGCGGATCGCCGTTCGCCAATCCCCGCAACGCCGCGGCCGGCAGTCTCCGCCAGCGCATCGACCGCCGCCAGGACGACCTCGCCGACGTCGAGTCGCGCTCGCGTGGCACCGATCGCGAGGAGGCGCGCCTGGCGCGCCTGCGCGATGAGCTCGCACTCGCCACAGGACGCCTCGAGGCACTGCGCCTGGTTGTGCACGGCATCGGTGCACACGAGGGCGTGTCCTTCACGACGTTGAGCGAGGCCTACGCCGTCCTCGCGCGCCTCGGCCTGCCGACAAGCGACCGGATCCGCCTCGTGCCAGACCTTGCCGGCGTGGAGGAGTACATCGCCTACTACGGCGAGCACCGTCACGATGTCGAGCACGAGATCGATGGCGTCGTCATCAAGGTCGATGACCTCGCGATCCAGGAGCGCCTCGGGGCGACCTCGCGGGCTCCCCGCTGGGCTATCGCCTACAAGTACCCCCCCGAGGTCGTGCGCACCCGCCTGCGCGACATCCAGGTCAACGTCGGGCGCACTGGCCGCGTGACGCCCTTCGCGGTCATGGAGCCGGCACTGGTCGCGGGCTCCACCGTCTCCATGGCGACCCTGCACAACGCGCAGGAGGTGGCCCGTAAGGGAGTCCTCATCGGCGACATGGTCTTCCTGCGCAAGGCAGGCGATGTCATCCCCGAGGTCCTCGGGCCGGTCGTTGAGGTGCGCGACGGCAGCGAGCGCGAATTCGTCATGCCGACGGCCTGCCCGGAGTGCGGCAGCGATCTCGCGCCCGAGAAGGAGGGCGACGTCGACATCCGCTGCCCCAACACCCGGTCGTGTCCCGCGCAGATGCGCGAGCGCCTCTTCCATGTGGCCTCGCGCGGAGCCATGGATATCGAGGGACTGGGCTACAAGGCTGCCATCGCGCTCCTGGAGTGCGGGCTGGTGCGGGACGAGGGTGATCTCTTTGCCCTCACGGCCGATGACCTGCTGCGCTGCCCGTTCTTCACGCGCGAGCCGGGCAAGGGCGAGGAAGGCTCGCAACTCACGGAGAACGCCAAGGGGATGCTCGCCCAGATCGAGGCTGCGAAGGAGCGCCCGCTGTGGCGCGCGCTCGTCGCGCTGTCGATCCGCCACGTGGGTCCCACCGCCGCGCAGGCGCTCGCGCGCGACCTCGGCAGCATCGACGCCATCATGGCGGCGACTCCCGAGCAGCTCGAGTCCGTCGAGGGTGTCGGCGGCGTGATCGCGGAGGCCCTGCAGGAGTGGTTCGCCGAGCCCTGGCACCGCGAGGTGGTGGAGAAGTGGCGCACCGCCGGGGTCCGACTGGCCGATGAGCGCTCGCACTCCGGCCCCGGGACGCTCGATGGCGTCACCGTCGTCATCACCGGCTCCCTTGAGGGCTTCACGCGCGATGAGGCGACCGCGGCGGTGCAGGAGCGCGGGGGCAAGGTTTCGGGCTCGGTGTCGAAGAAGACGGACTTCCTCGTCGCCGCGGGGGAGTCGACCTCGTCGAAGTACGAGAAGGCAGCCTCCCTCGGCGTACCCATCCTCGGCGTCGAGGGCTTCCGCGTACTCCTCGACGACGGGGCTGATGCAGCCCGCGCCATGGCCTCGTCGAGCTAGCCTTCCCGCACCATTCGCCCTCCGCCCACCGCGTTTCACCCTCTGCGCTTCACCCGCCGGACG
>CAZLMT010000053.1:7099-16014 GCA_964560615.1 uncultured Actinomyces sp. | reverse complement strand
ATCGCCGAGCTCGGCGTAGTCCTGCTCCTGCTGCTGCTGGGCCTGGAGTACTCCGCCACCGAACTAGTGCGCACCGCACGCCAGCAATCCCGCTCCGGCATCGCCGACATCCTGCTCAATGCCACCCCGGGTGTGCTGCTCGCCTTCATCCTGGGATGGGGCTGGATCGGTGCACTCGCACTCGGCGGCGTCACCTACATCTCGTCGTCTGGCATCGTCAGCCAGGTCCTGCGCGATCAGCGCTGGCGGCGCAATCCCGAGACCAAGCCCGTGGTGAGCGTCCTGGTCATCGAGGACCTGGTGATGGCGCCCTACCTCCCGATCCTGTCCGTCGTGCTCACCGGTGCCAGCCTCGTCTCGGGTCTCATCACCGTGGGTACGGCGCTCCTCGTCGTGGGCATCGTCATCGTCGTCGCACTCAAGGGGTCGGTGCGCTGGCATCGGCTGTTGAGCCCGCGCGATCCGGTCGGACTGCTGCTCATCGTCTTCGGCGCTGCGATCGCGGCGGCAGGCCTCGCTGGCCTCGTCGACTTCTCCCCCGCCGTAGCCGCCTTCCTCGTCGGCCTCCTCCTTACCGGAGAGGTCGCCGAGGTCGCGCGCCGGCGCCTCGACCCGCTCCGTGACGTGCTCGCCGCCGTCTTCTTCGCCTACTTCGGCCTGGTGGTCGACCCGGGCGATCTCCCCGGCGTACTCCTGCCCGCCGCTCTGCTCGCCATCGTCACCATCGCCACGAAGTTCCTCACCGGCTGGATCGCCGCCAAGAGCGTCCAGAGCACGGTGATCGGGTCGCTCCGCGCGGGTGCGCTGCTTTCGGCGCGCGGCGAGTTCAGCGTCGTCATCGCGGGGATCGTCGCGGTGAGTCTCGTGCTTCCCCCCACGTTCCAGGCCTTTGTCGCTGCCTACGTGCTCATCACCGCGAGCGCAGGGCCACTGCTCGCGCGCGTCGCGGAGCCCCTCGGCTGGTGGTGGGAGCAGCGTCCCCCGCGGGGGCGGCGTACCCTCGAGGCGTGAAGCGCACCCTCGCCGCCGGAGCCCTCGCCCTTGCGGCCCTCATCGGCGGCACCGCCGTCGCCCCGGTGGCGCAGGCCCACTCGGAGTTGATCTCCACCGATCCTGCTGACGGAGCGGTGCTCGACGCCCCGCCCCAGACGGTGAGTTTCACCTTCAACGAGGCACTTATGCCCGACTTCGTCCGCTTCGTCGGCACCGACCCCAGCGGGCAGACGGGCGATCTGCCCGTGAGTTCGGTCGAGGGCCCCACCGCCACTATCGACTGGCCGGCCGCGGCACCCGCAGGGGAGTGGCGCGTGAGCTACCGCGTCGTGTCGCAGGACGGGCACCCCATCGAGGGTGGCATCACCTTCACCTACGCCGGAGCGAGTCCGACGACGACTCCCACGAGTGCCGCGCCGACCTCGGCGGCTCCCACGAGCGCTGCCCCGACGACTGCGGCTCCCACGACTGCAGCGCCCTCGCCGTCGACAACCCCCGCTGCGGACACGAGCGGGGGCACGTCCGGCCTGCTCATCGCAGGATTGGCCGTCGGCGTGATCGTCATCGCCGGGATCGTGATCGCCCTGGTCGCGCGTCGGCGCACCTAGTGCGAGGCTTGACGTGGTGACCACCTCGACACGAGCCCCCGCGGGGACCCGCGTCCCCATTCCTCTCCTCGCTGCGGGTGCAGCGGTGCTCGGCGTCCTCGCCATGGCGATCGGGCTCGTCGTCGCGGGAGGCTCCTACGAGCCCTCGACTCCGGGCCTTCCCGATCCCGGAGCTGTCGTGGGCTGGGGACTGCCCACCCTGCGCGTGCTCACGCTCCTCGCAGGTTCGCTCACCGTGGGCTGGCTGATCGGGGCGGCGTTCCTCGACCCGCACGGCAAGGGCGGGACGGTCTCGCCTACCGGGCGTCGTGACCTCACGCGAGCCGTCATCACCTCGGGCATCTGGGCGGTGCTCGCACTGCTGCAGATGTTCTTCCTCCTTGCCGAGATCCTCGGCGTGGGACTCGATCGCGCGATGAGCCCGGATGTCGCCGCGACGTACGCCTGGGAGATCCCCCAGACGCGTGCACTCGCCGTCATGGCGCTGCTCGCCGCGATCGTGTCCGTCGGCGCGCTCTTCACCGCGACCCTGGGGGTGTCGGCGGTCTGGACGATTCTTGCCATCGGAGCGGTCTCACTGCCCGCCCTGGCCGGCCACGGCTCCGGCCTCGGAGATCATGCGCTCGCGATCAGCTCGGCCATTGCTCACTCCGCCGCTGCGACGGTGTGGATCGGCGGGCTGCTCGTGCTCATCTTCCATGGATTGCGCCGTGACGAGGGCTATGCGACCGCCGGGGCATTGCGGATCGCTGCGCAGCGCTTCGGCTTCGCCGCACTCGTAAGCGTGATCCTGCTCGCGGTGACCGGGGCGGCCAACGCCTACACCCGTCTCGATACCGTCGATCAGCTCATCACGACCGACTACGGCCGCGTGACCACAGCCAAGATCATCACGCTCATCGTGCTCGTCCTCATTGCTGGGGCGGTGCGTCGCCGACTGGTGCCGGCACTGGACGGGGAGAAGAGCCGTGCAGCGTTCCTCCGGGTGATCGCTCTCGAGATCGCCCTCGTCACCGTCGCCTTTGGGCTGGGTGTCGCCCTCGCGCTCAGTCCCTACCCGCGTGTCGAATCACTCCTGCCGACCTTTGGGGAGTCACTGCTTGGCTACCCCTACCCGCCGGCACCCGATGCCGCGGCGGTGATCTTCGGCTTCCAGCTGGAGCCGCTCTTCCTCGTCGCATGCCTCGTCGCCGCCGCGGTATACATCGCCGGTGTAATCACCCTGCATCGCCGGGGTGACCGGTGGCCGATCAACCGCACGATCTTCTGGTTGCTCGGCATCTCGCTCATCATCTGGACGACGAACGCCGGCATCTCCGTCTACGCCCAGGTCTCGGTCGGCCTGCACATGGTGCAGCACATGACGATGTCGATGATGGCGCCGATGTTTCTCGTGCTCGGCGGCCCCTTCACGCTCGCACTGCGGGCGCTCAAGCCCTCGACGACCGGGCGGTGGGGGCTGCGCGAGTGGATCGTGTGGGGACTGCACTCACCCGCGGCCAAGGTCGTGACCAATCCGATCTTCGTCTTCGCCATCTTCAGCGTCAGCCTCTTCGCGCTCTACTTCACCCCGCTCATGGCGTGGCTCATGGGCAGCCACGTCGGTCATCTCGGGATGCAGCTCCACTTCATCGCGTCGGGCTATCTCTTTGCCTGGATCGTCATGGGCGTGGATCCCGTGCCCAAGCCACTGCCCTACTGGGCGCGCTTCGGGCTGATCCTGCTCATGGTCGGCGTCCACGGATTCTTCGCCGTCGTCATCATGATGGGATCGCAGCCGCTCGCGCAGGAGTGGTACAGCATCGTGCGTCCTGAGTGGGTGACCGATCCCCTCGCCGACACGAGGTTCGGCGGTCAGGTCGCCTGGGGCGTGAGCGAGATCCCGATGATCTTCATGATCATCATGGTGGCGCTGCAGTGGTCGCGCTCCGACGAGCGCGAGGCGCGCCGCAAGGATCGGCAGGCCGACCGCGACGGCAATGCCGAGCTCAACGCCTACAACGAGCGCCTCGCCGCCCTCGACGAGCGCTCACGACGATCCCCCTAGCCCCTCTGCCATTTGTCCCGCTTAGCGGGAGAAGTGGTCATTGAGGGGGTGCTTTGGCGTCGGTTTCGACCATTTGTCCCCCTGGGTGGACGGGTGTGGGAAGGGTTCTATACCCTGGGGGGTATGCAGATGCGACGCTTCGCCCCCCTCGCCCTCGCCGGTGCCTTGATCCTCACGCCCGCTCTCGCCGCGTGCGGCGGGAGCACCGAAGCGGCCCCGGCCCCCACTACCGCTGCATCGCAGCCCGCCTCGCCCGTGCGCGTCGGCGTGCCCGAGTGGATGCAGGCCGCCCAGAGCCCCGGCACCGTCATCATCGATGTGCGCACGCCCGAGGAGTTCAACTCCGGTCACGTGCAGGGGGCTCTCAATATCCCCGTGGAGTCGCCCGACTTCGCGGCGCAGGTGAGCGCGCTCGATCCCGGCACGACGTATGCGATCTACTGCCGCAGCGGCAATCGCTCCGCGGTCGCGACGGCCGAGATGGGAAGCATGGGCTTCACGTACATCTACGACCTCGAGGGTGGATTCACCGACCTCGAGGCCGCGGGTATGCCTACCGCGTAGCCTGGGCGCGTGAGCCGAGTCGCCCTCCTCCAGATCTCCTCCGACGCGAGCGAGTCCGCGCCAGACCGCATCGAGCGGGTGCTCGGCATCCTCGAGGAGACACTCCCGCAAGCGGACATCGCCGTGCTCCCCGAGCTATGGATCTCAGGCGCCTTCGACCTGCCGCTCGCGCGCGAGGTGGCCGCGCCCCTGGACTTCCCCGTCCTCGAGAGCATCCGCGCGATGGCCAAGGCCGCCGACACCTGGGTGCATGCGGGCTCCTACGCCGAGCGCCTGCCCGACGGACGCACCTTCAACACCGCCGCGCTCATCGGACCCGACGGCGAGATCGTCGCGACCTACCGCAAGCGCCACCTCTTCGGCTTCGCCACCGGCGAGCGCACGCTGATCACCGCAGGCGATGCGCTCATCGTCGCGGAGACGCCGCTTGGCCACACCGGCATCGCGACGTGCTACGACCTGCGCTTCCCCGAGATGTTCCGCGACCTTGTCGAGGCAGGCGCCGAGACCTTCCTCGTCGCCTCAGGCTGGCCCACGCCTCGCATCGGACACTGGGACGTGCTCACTCGGGCACGAGCCATCGAGGACCAGGCCTGGATGGTCGCGTGCAATGGCGTGGGGAGCCATGCCGACATCACCCTGGGCGGCCACTCGATCGTGATCGATCCCCAGGGCAATGTCGTCGCCGAGGCGGGCGATGACGAGACCGTGCTCTTCGCCGACGTCGAGCCGGGCCGAGCACGAGAGTGGCGCGAAGCCTTCCCCGTGCTCGACGACCGCCTCTGACGACTAGCTCGTCGTGATCTGGAACTCGACCTCGTATGTCGCTCCGCCGCTCACGCCCTGGATGGCGTAACCGAAGCTGCCCTTGCGATCGAGTTGGAAGTTGAGGTAGTACTCGCCGCTCTTCACCGTGGTGAAGATGCCGTTGCCGATGCGCTGGAAGGAGCCATGGCAACCCTTGCCCGCGGGGTTGAAGCGCACGAGCTCGAGGCGGGTGCCGTTGGCCACGCCGTCAGCGGCATTTCCCTGGATGACGATGTTCTTGCCGGCGGGGATCTTGCCGGTGGGAGCCATCGCCGCGGTGCCGCCCTCCCAGAAGTCGAGATTGGGCTTGACGGTGAAGCCGCACTTCGCGAGCGATGATGACGACATCCGCGGTGTGGCATCCGCGGCCTGGGCGAGCGGTGCCGCCACGAGAGCGGCGGAGGCGAGGGCGGCAGCAGAGGCCAGGGCGATGGTCGCGCGACGCATGGATTCCTTCCCGACGCGGCCCGATGCCGCGAGTCCTCCCGACCTTAGGCAGCCAAGGAGCGGGTGATCACGCGACGCGCTCAGATCATGACGCGGAAGTGATCAAGGACACGCGCAGCAAGCGGCTCGTCTCCGGAGATCCTCACATCGGCACGCCAGGGCTGCGGATCACCGCGACCGCAGGACAGGGCGAGGTACGCCGGCCACGACATCGTGAGCGTCACCGTCGCGGTGCCCGCCTGATCCAGGAGGTCATCGCCCACGACGCGCGCGCGACCATCGTCACCCACCGCGACGATCGAGCCGCCCTCGATGCCGGGTCCGGTGATGCGTACGTCGAGGACCTGCCCCGGCTCTGCGCCGGCGAGCTTGGCCCACACCTTGCCGAGGCCCGGCAAAAGCTGCGCTGCGGTCGCCTGCGCACCGGGGGTGTCGAGGTGGCCGGGTCTGCCGAGGGCATCGCGGATGTCCTGCTCGTGCACCCAGGTGTCGAGCGTGCGCATGCGCAAGACGCGGCCGAGCGGGGCCGGACCAAAGGGGCCCACCACCTCGTGGGCGGGATCATGTGGACCCTGCTCGAGCTCGACCGTGCGACGCGCGACGCGATCGGCGAGCTCGACGAGCACGGCCTCGCGAGCCCACGAGCGACGCAGATCGACGGGGATCTCGGTGATCCTGCCGAAATCGCTCTGCGCGTGCGGGAGCGCGGACCAGTCGGGCTCATGCGGTGCGTCGTACTCGCCCATGAGCAAGCCCTCGAGCCAGCCAATGTGGGCCACGATGTCGCCCACGCTCCAGCCGGGCAGCGCAGTCGGGGCATCCCACTCGGCCTGCGACAGCGGCGTCACCAGGTCGATG
This sequence comes from uncultured Actinomyces sp., assembly GCA_964560615.1. GTDB lineage: Bacteria > Actinomycetota > Actinomycetes > S36-B12 > S36-B12 > Mxb001. The sequence continues at coordinate 9,690 of CAZLMT010000053.1, read as the reverse complement.
AAGTCCGCGGACGCGGATCGCCAAGCGGCGAAGAGCACGTCGAAGCCGGCGTCAGCGGGCAGGGGTGCGGCCATGTCACGAGGCTAGCGGGATACGGCAAACATCGTGCGCCACGTGGCCGTCTTGGTCGGTGTCATGGCAACCGTCCCTGACGCGCCAGCGAAGCTACCGATGCCGCCGATCACCGCACGCTCGACGGGTGCAGCGGGTCCACCCGACGAGCCTGTGCGTGTCAAGCCCATAACGAGAAGGGCATCCGACCCTTGGTTGTACTGCAGGGTCGACAGCAGCATGCGCCGCTCATTGCCCCGCCGATTCGTGTGGTCGACAGCCTGCGCGGACACGGCATAGGTGGCGCGCGGGGAGGTGCCCGATCGCCACCATCCCTTGGCCAGGATGAGGTCGCCGACGCCGTTGAGCGCCCCCGAGGTGCCGATGTTGTAGTAGACGGACTCCACCTGCTTGGCCGGCTTGAGGTTCACGGGCGCCGCCTTTGCGGTGAGCGCGAAACGGGTGAAGCGCCAGCGGTCCGGACCGATGCCATCGCTCGGCACGTACTCGGCGATGCCCGCTGCACCCGCGTACGCACCGGTGCCACCTGAGATGGCGTACTGCACCGGACTCGTAGGAAGCGCACCGCGCCGCGCCACGATCATCGCGTTGACCATGAGCGTGCCGTCACCGAACTCGAACATTGCTTGCACCTGACGGCGCTCACGGTCATCGGGCAAGTCGTCCACGACCGTGGAGATCGCGGCGTAGTCCGCAGCGATATCGGAGCCGTCTGCCAGCAGGACTCCGGTGGTCTGCGTGAGGTTGCCCACCGTGGAGTCGGGCGACGCCAAGTTGATGTGCGAGGTTGACATCAGGGTGCGTGAGTACTCAGTAACCGTCGTTTGTCTCGGGTCAACTCCGCGTTGCGGAAGGATCGTGATCGTCCAAGTGCGGATTGCGATGCCGCTGATCTCCGCGCTGCCGCGCACGCCCGCGAACTTGCCCGTGCCGCCGAGAAGTGCTGCCTCAGTGGGTCCGGACCACAAGCCCGCGGCCTGGAAGACGAGGCTGCCCTCGGGGAAGGTCATCTGGATGACATCCTGGGTGCCCAGTCGCTGACTGCCGGAGGCCATGCCGCGTCGCAGGAAGGTCCCCTGACTCACGCCACGGCCCGCCGCCGTGCCTGATTCGATCAGCACGTCGCCCCAGTCGGCACCGTTGTCGATACCGATGGGCACGACGCGCCGATCGATCGGGGTCACCTCGATGACGAGCGTGCTCCCAGCCTGGGGAGCGGCAGCCGAGACGGCAGGTGCGACGGCAGCGACGAGCGCAGCGGCAAGGGAAACGACGAGCAAGCGTGTCATGGGGAGTCGGGGGGTGGAGCGCATGCCCCGAGGCTAGTCGCGGCTCACAGCGGCGGTCGATGCAGGTATGCCGCCACGTCGGCCAGGAACGCCGACCCCGATGCACCGTCGACGACACGGTGGTCAAAGGCCAGCGACAGCTGCATGACCGGCCGCACCGCCAGCGCCCCGTCGACCGCCCACGGCCGCTCGACGATCCGACCCGTCGCGAGGATCGCTGCCTCGCCCGGGTTGAGGATCGGCGTACCCCCATCGACACCAAAGACCCCGATGTTGGTGATCGTGATAGTGCCCTCGACCGAGTCGGCCGGCATGAGTTGGCCGCTACGCGCGCGCTCGGTGAGATCGGTGATGGCGCGCGCGAGTCCGGAAAGCGACAGCGACCCCGCATCGCGCACATTGGGCACGACGAGGCCGCGGGGACTGGCCACCGCGAGGCCGAGGTTGACGAAGGAATAGAGCTCGATCTCCGCCGTGCCATCGGGCAGGTCGATCCATGAGGAGTTGACGATCGGCGTACGCCGGATCGCGTGGATGACGGCGGATGCCGCGATCGTGAGCGGGGTGACACGAGCGTCCGCGAACTCCGGGTCCTGGCGCAGGCGCCGCACCAGCGCCATGGTCTGGCTCACGTCGACGTCGACCCACTCCGTGACATGCGGTGCGGTGGCCATCGAGCGCACCATCGCCTGCGCCATCTGCCGCTGCACACTGCGGACCGGCACGCGCTCGCCCCGCACCGGTCGCACCGCCACGGGCGCAGACGCAGGCAGGGAAGCGTTGCCGGACGCCGCGCGGCGTACGTCGTCGCGCGAGATGTCGCCATGGGGCCCGGTGGGGGAGACGCGCGCGAGGTCAACGCCGAGCTCACGAGCCAGGGCACGCACGGGGGGCTTGGCCATCGGCTTGCCCGCATGCGCAACCTCGGTCGACGTCACCCCGACCTGCTGAGGCGCGTTTGCGATGTCCTGCTGCACCGCACCGCGCAGCCGACGTCGCCGACCCTGCTCATGGCCTACGCCGTAGCCCACGAGCACCGGCTCGCGGTCGCTCACCTCTACGGCGAGGATCGGTGTGCCGACCGGCACCACCGCACCGGGCTCCGCCAGCAGCGCGGTGACGCGACCGGTGAAGGGCGAGGGCAACTCGACGACGGCCTTGGCCGTCTCGATGTCGACGATCGGTTGGTTGACCTCAATCTCATCGCCGACACTGATGCGCCAGCCCACG
>CAZLMT010000053.1:0-7089 GCA_964560615.1 uncultured Actinomyces sp. | reverse complement strand
GTCGCCAGGCTTCACGCGCCACGACACGATTTCGGCCTCGGTGAGGCCCTCGCCGACATCGGGGAGTCCGAACTCGTGCACGCTCATACGGAGGTCACCCGGTCGATGGCGTCGAGCACGCGGTCGATGTCGGGGAGGTAGTGCTGCTCGTACCTATTTGGTGGATAGGGGATGTAGGCGCCGCCGACGCGCTCCACGGGCGCCTCGAGGTGGAAGAAGCAGCGTCGCGTGACCTCTGCGGCGACCTCTGCGCCGACACCGAGCACCACCGGTGCCTCGTGCACCACGATGCAGCGGCCGGTGCCCTGCACATCGGCGACCACCGGATCGAGGTCAAGGGGAGACAGCGAGCGCAGGTCGATGACCGAGCACTCCACGCCGTCCTCGGCCGCTGCCTCGGCCGTCTCGAGGCAGGTGCGCACCATCGGGCCGTAGGCCACGAGAGTGACATCGGATCCCCGACGCAGCACGCGCGATGACCACGGGTTGCCACTGATGGGCGAGACCTCATCGACCTCCGCACGATCCCAGTAGCGGCGCTTCGGCTCGAAGTAGATCACCGGGTCATCGCTGGCGATGGCCTGCTGGATCGTCACGTATGCCTCAGCCGCATCGGCGGGCGTGAGCACGCGCAGGCCGGGTGTGTGCGCGAAGTAGGCCTCCGGTGACTCGCTGTGATGCTCGACCGCGCCGATACCGCCGCCGTAGGGAATGCGGATCACCATCGGCATCGGGGTGATGCCGCCCGAGCGGTAGTGGTGCTTGGCCACCATCGTCACGATCTGATCGAATGCCGGATAGACGAAGCCATCGAACTGGATCTCGAGCACCGGTCGATAGCCGCGCATCGCGAGGCCCACCGCGGTGCCGACGATTCCGCTCTCCGCCAGCGGCGAATCGATCACGCGATCCTCGCCGAAGTCCTTCTGCAATCCGTCCGTCACGCGGAAGACACCGCCGAGCGGGCCGATGTCCTCGCCCATGAGCAGGACCTTGGGGTCGGTCTCCATCGCGCGGCGCAGGCCCGCGTTAAGAGCCTGCACCATCGTCATCGACGTCATGACCCCTCCGCCGTGGCGAGGTAGTCGGCCATCGCCGTCCGATCGGCTGTCACCTGGCGGTGCGGCTCGGCGTAGACATGGTCGAACATCCCCATCGGATCCGGATCCGCCATACCGCGAATCGCTTCGCGCAAGCGCTCGCCGAGCGCATTGGCCTCGGCGTCGACGGCCGCGACGAAGTCACCGTCGAGCGCACCGACTCGCTCCATGTGACGGCGCAGCCGGTCGAGCGGGTCAAGCGATGACCAGTGGTCGAGCTCGGCCTCATCGCGATATCGCGTGGGGTCATCCGAGGTCGTGTGCGGGCCGCGGCGATAGGTGACGGCTTCGATGAACGCCGGGCCGCCGCCCTCGCGCGCGCGGTCGAGCAGCGCACGAGTGACCGCCAGCGCCGCGAGCACGTCGTTGCCGTCGATGCGCACCGAGGGGATGCCATAGCCCGCGGCTCGCGTCGCAAGTGGTGCCCGGGTCTGGCGCGTGACGGGGACCGAGATCGCCCACTGGTTGTTCTGCACGAGGAAGACCACGGGGGCATTGAAAGCCGCGGCGAAGACCATGGCCTCGTGCACGTCCCCCGTGCTCGTCGCGCCGTCGCCGAAGCAAGAGAGCACGGCCTCATCGGCGCCGTCCCGCTGGATCCCCATGGCGTAGCCCACCGAGTGCAGTGCGTGGGAACCGATGACGATGGTGAAGATGCCGAGTCCGACGCGGCGGGGATCCCAACTCGCGTGGCTGGTACCGCGGTAGAGGTGCAGGAGCTCGACCGGATCGACGCCTCGCACATGGAAGATGCCCAACTCGCGGTACGTCGTGAAGCCGTAGTCGGAGGGTCGCATGGCGTGGGCTGCACCGATCTGCACGCCCTCCTGGCCGAGGACCGGACACCACAGACCAAGCTCGCCGGTGCGCTGAAGTGCCGTCGACTCGATATCGGTACGTCGCGTGAGGACGATGTCGCGATAGAGCTGGCGGAGGAGGTCGGGAGTGACCTCGATCGGATAGTCAGGATGCTCGTGGAAGTCGCCCTCGGGCGTGAGCAATCGGATGACGTCCTCGGTCATGGTGTGGACCCTCTCGTCGTGGGCCTCGTGAGCCCGGTCCCATCCAAGCACCGCGGCCGCCCGGCGGGAAGGACTGTCCGCCCAGTGGCCGTCGTGATGCTGGGCGGGGTGCCACACTGGGCGCATGGCGATCCGGGTGTTCCTCCTCGATGACCACGAGATCGTGCGCCGGGGCCTGGCGGATCTCATTGGGCTCGAGGATGACCTCGAGGTCGTCGGCGAGGCGGGTAGTGCCACCGAAGCACTCGCGCGCATTCCAGCGACGCGGCCGGATGTCGCTGTTCTCGACGTACGTCTGCCCGACGGCACCGGCGTCGAAGTGTGTCGCGAGGTGCGTGACACGATGCCGGACCTACGCTGCCTCATGCTCACGTCCTACGCCGATGACGAGGCACTCTTCAACGCCATCCTGGCCGGGGCTTCCGGCTACGTCCTCAAGGATATTCGCGGCAACGACCTCGTCGATGCGATTCGCCAGGTGGCCGCGGGGCGCTCCCTGCTGGATCCCGTGGCGACGCAGCGGGTCATGGACCGACTGCGCAGGGGCGAGGGGCACGATGAGCGCCTCGATGCACTCACCGATCAGGAGCGCCGCATCCTCGAGCTCATCGGCGAGGGGCTGACCAACCGCCAGATCGGCGAGCGCATGCATCTCGCGGAGAAGACCGTCAAGAACTACGTCTCTTCGCTCCTCGCCAAGATGGGCATGGAGCGACGCACGCAGGCGGCGGCGTACGTCGCGCGCCGCGAGGCCGAGCAGCGCCGCTCGGACTAGCCCGCGATCGGGACCCGCCACCGCAGGCGCGTGCCACCTTCCTCGGAGACGACCTCCCACGTGCACTCCCCGCCGAGCTCGCCTGCGCGCGCGGCGATGTTGGCCAGCCCTGAGCGACGACCCGAGTCCGTGAGTCCCACACCGTCGTCCGTGACGATGAGAACAAGTGACGCTGCATCGGCTTCCACGATGACGTCGATACGACGGGCCAAGGCGTGCTTGGCGCTGTTGGTCAAGGCCTCGCGCAGCACCGCGATCACGTGGTCGTTGATCACCGGCCCGGACAGGCTGTCGACTGGCCCCACAAAACGCACGGCGGGCTCGAAGCCGAGCAGGGCAACGGACTGCGCGGACTCGCGCAGCACGCGCGCCCGCAATGAATCCTCCAGCGCTTCGCCAGGATCATGGAGAGCGAAGATCGTCTGACGGATCTCGCGGATCGTTTCGTCGAGGTCATCGACGGAGCGGGTGATGCGATCGCGCACATCGTCGGGTAGATCCGCGTGACGCATCGCCCCCTGGAGCTGCATGCCGGTCGCGAAGAGCCGCTGGATCACGAGGTCGTGCAGGTCGCGCGCGATGCGATCCCGGTCCTCGTAGATCGAGAGGCGCTCGCGCTCCCGTCGCGCCTCCGCGAGGACGATATTGACAGCCGCCTGAGCGGCGAAGGACTCCGCTACGGCGGACATCTCCTCGTCGAGGGCATCGGCCGGATCACTCCACACCAAGTGCAAGATGCCAAGGGTGCGATCCGGAGTGCGCAGAGGCAGCACTCCGATGGCGCCCTCCCACTCCGGGAGCTCACCCTCATGCACGAGGGACCCCAGGATGCCGGCACTCGATGCCCCCGGCGCGAGATCGACGATCTCGACGACCAGGTCGTCGGCTTCGTCGCGCACAGCGATCGCCGCCACCTGAGCAGAGGTGAGCGAGCGAGCTGTCGAGGCGATGAGCGCCAGCAACTCCTCGGTCGTGGCCCCGGTGAGCACGGCGTTGTCGATGCGAGTGATGCCGTCCAGCCAGAGGCCACGCAGTCGAGTGAACTCGAAGAGTCGGGCGTTTTCGATAGCGACGGCGGCAGCGGCAGCGAGTGCGGAGACCGTGTGCTCGTCGGCCGCGGTGAAGTGGTCGCCGTCGCGCTTCTCGGTGAGATAGAGATTGCCGAAGACACGGCCTCGCACGCGCACGGGAACACCGAGGAAGGAGCCCATCGGTGGGTGTCCCGCCGGGAAACCCGCGGCAGCGGGGTGCCCTGAGATGTCATCGATACGGATGGGCACGGGATGGTCGATGAGGAGGCCGAGCACACCCCGACCTGTCGGGAGGGTGCCGATGTCGGCGACCGTCGCCTCGTCGAGACCGACGTGGATGAAGCTGCGCACGCGCCCGTCGGTGCCCAGCACCCCCAGGGCTCCGTACGTCGCATCCGAGAGATTCACCGCTGCCTGGACGATGCGTCGGAGCGTGGAGGTGAGTTCGAGTCCCGCGGCGACGGAGACGACGGCCTCGAAGAGCCCCTGGTCGCGGTCCATCGCCATGCGTCCCATACTGGCAGCGTGACCAGGACTTCCCCCGCTCGGCAGGCGGTCAAGGTTGGCCCCCGAGGCCGCGCTGGCGCGATCATCGCTGTCGGTGCTGTCGTCGCGCTGGTCTTGACTTCGACACCGGCGCTCGCCCACCAGCCCGTGCAATTGACCTCCGCGGACCGCACGCCCGCGAGCGGTCCGCTCCTCGTGGACGGCACGGTGTCCTTCGCGGTCTACGCCGCCGTGCGTGAGGGCGCAACGCGTGGATTCCGCGTCGGTATGCGCGAGGGGCAGCGTCTTGAGGTGCAGTTGCTCATCCCCGATCGCGCCCCCGCCAATCGGCTGGCGAGCAGTCAGCTGCCCCTCGTGACGGTCATCGATCCCGCGGGTCGGCGTACCACCTTGACGATCGACGAGCGCACGCCCTTCTACGAGCCCTACTCGGGCACGTCCTATCTCTATCTCGCGCGACTGACGCAGTCCACGCGATCAGGGACCTACCAGGTCATCGTGAAGGGGCGCGACAAGGTGAAGGTGCCCGTCGTCATTGGCGTGGGCTACCGCGAGGTGCCCGGCGAAGTCCGCAATTAACTCGGTCCAAGAGGCACCGCCACAACGTTTTCGCCAGTTACGGCGACTTCCGTGCGTAAAGAAGTCGCCGTAACTGGCAAAAAGTGAAGCGCGTGTCCTAGATGCCGAGGATCTTGGCCTTGGCGGCCGCGAACTCCTCGTCCGTGAGCAGACCCTTGTCCTTGAGGGCGCCGAGGCGCTCGATCTCGGCGACGGGATCCACCTCGGGCTCGGCCGCGGGTGCGGCAGCAGCCTGCTGGGTGGCTTCCTTGTCCGCCTGCTTGTCGGCCTGCTTCTGGGAGACGCGACCGCTCACGGCGGTGGCGGTCCCGGCGACTACGGCGGTGCGGGCGACGGCGCGGCCAATGCGCGGCATGGTGGCTCCTTCAGTCGGTGTGGATTTCTATGTTGTCCGCCAGACTACGCGCCCCCGTCAACCCCTGGTTCCGTGCCAGCACGGCTCGTGCCGGAGGCACGGTCGCATAGGGGGCTCGTGCCGGAGGCACGGTCAGCGCACGAGGGCGGTGCCGGCGGGGATCTGCCCCATGAGGGCGGTCAGGTCGCCCCGCTCCTGCTCGGCACGCCACCGGTCGGCGTACCAGCCTCCCTGGGCCACCAACTCCTCGTGGGTCCCCACGGCCCTCACCTGACCAGCGATGAGTACGACGATCCGATCGACGCGGTCGAGGCCGTGGAGGCGGTGGGTGATGAGCAGGGTCGAACGCCCCGCGGTCACGGTCAGCAAGTCGTCAATGAGCGCGTCGGCGGCCTGCGGGTCAAGGTGCTCGGTCGGCTCGTCGAGGACGAGGAGACGCCGCTCGGCCAGCAGGAGCCGTGCGAGCGCGAGACGCTGGCGCTCCCCTCCCGAGATAGCAGCGCCATGCGGACCCAGGTCGGTGTCGAGTCCCCTCGGCAGATGTGACAGCCACGCGGCGAGACCGACGCGTGCGAGTACGGCGCGCAGCTCATCATCGGTCGCGTGCGGGTCACCGAGGTGCAGGTTTTCGCGCACGGTCGTGTCGAAGATGTGCGCGTCCTGGGTCAGCAGGCCCACCTCCTCGCGCACCGCATCACTGTCGAGCGCACGGATGTCGGTGCCGGAGAGCTCGACCGATCCGGTGTAGTCGAGGAATCGCAGGAGCACCATCGCAAGCGTCGACTTGCCTGCACCGCTCGGCCCGACGACGGCGATGCGTTCACCGGAGGCGAGATCGAGGTCGACGCCGCGGAGCACGGGTTCATCGGTCCGACCCGACAGGGGCGGCTCTGCCGGCCCCCCGGGCCACGAGGCTTCAAGGCCCCGGCATCGCAACGGCAGCGGGGGACGGGGCATGGGCTCCGCGTCGCGCGGGTCGTGCACGGGATCGGGTGCGTCCAGCACTTCGTTGAGGCGCTGCGCGGAGCCGCGCACACGCTGATAGGCCAGGGCCGAGGTGGGCAGAGTCGACACGACGTCGTACGCCGCGAGCGGGAGGAGCGCGACGACAGCCAGCCATACCGGCTCGAGCCGGCCCTCGGTCACGGCCGGGATCGCGGCAACCAGGCAGGCCACCACCGCGGCACCCTGGAGTGCGGTGCTCAGGCCCACGCCCAAGCCGAGGCCCGCGGATTCGCGCTTGGCGACGGCGGTGAGCTCGGCGTCACGTCGGTCGATGTCGGCGACGGCGGCCTCAACCGCACCGAAGGCGAGCAGATCTGCGGCGCCCTCAAGGCTGCTCACCACGCTTGCACTCAGTGCCCCGCGAGTCGGAGCCAGTCGACGCTCCGCGCGAGCGGCGATACGCGCGACAATCCAGGGGACGACCACGAGACCGATGACGAGCACGATGCCGAGAGCGAGACCGGCTCCAGGCACGAGCCAGGTGAGGAAGGCCACGGTCGCCGCTGAGACGACGGCCGCCTGCACCCAGGGCAGCACCACGCGCAGCGGCAGGTCGAGGGCCGCATCGACATCCGCCACAAGGCGAGCAAGCAGGTCGCCGCGGCCGAATCGGAGGAGGCCGACCGGTGACAGCCGCTCGAGGCGGTCGTAGATCCGCACGCGCAGGTCGGTGAGCCCTCGGAACGCCGCGTCATGGCCGACAAGCCGCTCGAGA
>CAZLMT010000052.1:337-16091 GCA_964560615.1 uncultured Actinomyces sp. | reverse complement strand
GAGATTCCGGTGATCGAGATCCGATCCGTTGAGATGCCGAAGTTCGAGACGCCCTCGGTGGTCGCGGATGTCATCGAGTCCGTGCAGGAGAGCGTCGTCTCCGTTCCCGAGACGGCCAGCCGTGCGTGGCACCAGGTGACCGACCTCGGCCGCGATGCCCGCGAGCAGGCCCATGACCTAGCCGTCGATGCACGCGAGCGCGCTGTGCGCCTGGCCCGCGAGGCGAAGTCGACCGCTACCTCGGTTGCCACCGAGGCCAAGGCGACCGCGTCCAGCGTCGCCCACGGTGCGGAGCGCACCGTCGTCCTCGTCCGCGAGGCTGTCGGCATCTGATCCACCAATTGGGCCGATGGGTCGGCGGAGCCGCCCCGGTCTGCGCCCACTGCGCGCCCCGCCTGCGGAATGCAGGTGGGGCGCGTACGTTGTAGGGATGTTCGATCTCACCCAGAACCTCGTCGAAACCATCCTGTGGGTCGTCTTCGGGGTGGTGAAGATCTGGGCCTTCGTCGACTGCGTCCGCCGCCCCGCACCGGCCTTCCCGGCGGTGGGCCGGGTCTCCAAGCTGCTGTGGCTCCTGCTCACCGGCATCGCGATGCTCACCGGCCTCATCCCAGGCCTCACCTTGGGCATCATCGGCATCGCCGGGATCGTCGTGGCGCTCGTCTATCTCTTCGATGTGCGCACGCGCATCGCCGAGATCACCAGCTGACCCGCACTCGGTTTTCGCCAGTTATCGCGACTTCCGAGCGTAAGGAAGTCGACGCAACTGGCAAAAAGTGGGGAGAGGGGTGGGGGGGCTCACACCCAGCCGCTGCCCTCGGGCAACTGTCCGTGCTCGGCCCACATCCACAGGGCCGTCTTGGTGAGGATGCCGCAGTCGAGGCGATCCATGCGCCCCGTGTCGTCGACGATGAAGTACGCGTACGCGGGCGGGGCATTGCCCCCGCTGCTCGGGCCCGTGACATCAGTCGCGGGCGGCAGCTTCTCGCGCGGCACCCACGTGTGGTGATCGCGACCGGCGATGAGCAGGCCGTCTCGTCCGAGGACGTGCAGTCCGCGGCGGTAGTGACCGCGTTGTACGTCGCGTCGCTCGGCCAGGCCCTGCAGCAATTTGCCGGCAGCGAAGACTGCACCAACGAGGCTGACCGCAGCTAGGGCGCCGTAGATGAGCCGCTCCGCGCCCGCAGCAGGATCCAGACCGGCGACGATCGTCGCGCGCACACTCGCGAAGCCGACGACGAGCAGTCCGGTCAGCCACGCGGCGGGTATCCAGCTCAGGTGGGTGCGACGGGCAAGGAATCTCGAGTCGGCTGGACGCGGGATCCCAGAATCCAGCAGCGCCTGGGCGCGCAGCGGCAACTCCTCGGCCGACACCTGCACGAGGATGCGGTCGCTGCTCATGCGATCAGCCCTCGAGGGCGACGCGAATCCGCCGGAAGCCCTTGCCCTTGTTCTCTACCTTGACGACGCGCATGCGCCCGACCTGTCGGGTTGATGCCACATGCGTGCCGCCATCGGCCTGCACGTCGAGGCCGTCGATGTCGACTATGCGCACGATTTCGATCTCGGGGGGAAGCAGATTGGTCGCCGTGCGGATGATGTCGGGGATCGCGAATGCCTCGTCGCGCGCCAGGGAGTACGCGCGGATCGCCCGATCGGCATCGACCTCGGCATTGATCGCATCCTCGACCGACTCCTTGAAGCCCTCCGGGATTCCCTCGAGGTTGAAGTCCAGCCGCCCCTCGAGTGGCTCCATGTTGGATCCGGTGACCAGGGCGCCAAAGTCGCGGAAGACGACACCGGAGAGCACATGAAGCCCGGAGTGAGTGCGCATGAGCGCCGTGCGCCGAGGGTCGTCGATCCCGCCCTGCACCGCGGTGCCCAGCGCGGGCAGCGGGTCGCCCTCGGCGGGGATCAGCCACACGTCATCGGCGTAGCGCGCGCCGACGATGCGCGTCTGCACACCGCCCCAGAGCAGCACGCCGTGGTCGGGCGGCTGACCGCCACCGCCCGGATAGAAGGCCGAGCGATCGAGCGCGATGCCCTGCTCGGGGTCCACGGCGAGAACCGTGGCGGTCCACTCGCGCAGCGTGGAGTCCTCGAGTTCGAGTCGGGTCGTCCCCATCCTCAGCGGCCCTGGTTGGCCACGGCCGCCGCCGCGGTCGCCGCCGCCGCGGGATCGAGGTACTCCCCGCCGGGGACGATCGGGCGCAGGTCGGCGTCGAGCCGGTAGACGAGAGGGATGCCGGTCGGGATGTTGAGCGCGGCGATATCCGTGTCGGAGATGCCGTCGAGGTGCTTGACCAGAGCGCGCAGGGAGTTGCCGTGCGCGGCGACCAGGACCGTCTGCCCGCGACGCAGGCCATCGGCCACGATGACGTCATCCCAGTAGGGGATCAGGCGCTCCACGACGTCCTTGAGGCACTCGGTGCGCGGTCGCGCGTCGGGCGGGAGAGCGGCGTAGCGCGGATCGTAGGTCTGTGCGTACTCGCTGTCGGGGTCGATAGGGGGAGGGGGGACGTCGTAGGAGCGGCGCCACAGCATGAACTGCTCCTCGCCGTACTGCTCGAGGGTGGCCTTCTTGTCCTTGCCCTGGAGATCGCCGTAGTGGCGTTCGTTGAGTCGCCAATTGCGCACGACGGGGATCCACGCGCGCCCGGCCTCGCCGAGCGCGATGTTGGCCGTCGTGATGGCCCGCGTGAGCAGTGAGGTGTGCACGACGTCGGGAAGGATGCCGGACTCCGCGAGGAGCCGGCCCCCGCGTGCGGCCTCCTCACGGCCCTTGTCGGAGAGGCCGACATCCACCCAGCCGGTGAAGAGGTTGCGGGCATTCCACTCGCTCTCGCCGTGGCGGAGCAGCACCAGGGTGTAGGGCGCGGTCATGGCGCCATCCTGTCAGCCTCAGTCAGCGTGTTCAGCGAGGTGCCGGAATGCCTCGAGATTGCCGGTCGGCTCGCCCCGATCGACGCGCCACTTCCACTCGCGGCGGATGGCGGTGGCAAAGCCGAGCTCGAGGATGGTGTTGAAGGAGCCATCGGAGTACTCCGCCACGCAGCCCAGGATGCGGTCAACCTCCTCGCGCGTGACTGAGTCGAGGGAGACGCGGCCGGAGAGGTAGATGTCGCCCAGGTGGTCGATGCAGAAGGCGACGGCATACATCCGCCTGTTGCGCTCCAGCAGCCAGCGGTAGACGGCCTCGGCCTCCTCGTCCGGTCGACGCGCGACGAAGGCATTGATCGACAGCGCGTGGTCACCGACGACGAGCGACACGGTGGTCCGGAGCTTGCGCTCCCCCTCCAGCGTGACGACGAACGTGTGATCGTTGGGGCGCTCGACGGGCACGCCCATCTCTGCGAGGTATGTCTCGACGACACGCGTAGCCGCTGCCGTCGAGCCGGGCGTCATGGAGTGCCGACGGCGAGGGGCAGTGCTGCGTGCTCGCCGATGGCGCGGGCGTAGGAGTCGATGAGTCCCTGCGCGGTGGCATCCCAGCTGAAGCCCTCGGCGTGCTCGCGAGCACCCGCAGCGAGACGGTCCCGCTCGGGAGTGGACATGCGCGCGAGGGCGTGGGCCCAGGCATCGGGATCATGGCCGGGCACCAGCAGGCCGGAGCGACCGTCAGCGACAGCGGTGCGCAGGCCGCCGACCGACGCGGCCACGACCGGGGTGCCGCAGGCCTGCGACTCGATCGCGACGAGGCCGAAGGACTCCGAGTACGACGGCACGACCGTGGCATCGGCAGCGCGGTACCACTGGGCGAGCCCGGCGCGGTCTGTCGGTGGCTCGAAGCGGACGATGTCGGCGATGCCGAGAGACGCGGCGAGATCAGCGAGGGCGGTCGGTTGCTCCAGGCCGCTCCCCGACGGGCCGCCGCACACGGCGACCACGAGGTCCTTGCGGCGCGAGGGGTCCCGGGCGACCATCTGCGCGACAGCCCGCAGCAGCACATCGGGTGCCTTGAGCGGCTGGATACGGCCCACGAAGAGCAGCACGTGAGCGTCTGGTCGCAGGCCCAGGGCTGCGCGCGCCCGGGCACGGTCGCTTGGGGTGAAGACCTGGAGATCCACACCCGGGTGGACGACCTCGATGTCGTGCGGCGCAGCGGCGTAGAGATCGATGAGTTGGCGCGCCTCGTCGCCCGTGTTGGCGATGAGGCGTGAGGCGTTGTCGACCACCTGCTCCTCGCCGATGACGCGCACCTGAGGCTCCGGGCGATCGCCCTCGGCGAGTTCGAGATTTTTGACCTTCGCCATGGTGTGCATCGAATGGACCAGGGGCACGTCCCAGCGCTCTGACGCGAGCCAGCCCACCTGGCCGGACAGCCAGTAGTGGGAGTGGATGAGGTCGAACCAGCCAGCGGGGCGCCCGGCCTCGGCGCGCAGCAGCCCGGCGCTGAAGGCGCACATCTGAGCGGGCAGGTCCTGCTTCGGGAGCTCCTCGAAGGGCCCGGCTCGCAGGTGGGTGACGCTCACGCCAGGCTCGATCTCCAACGTCGTCGGCACGGAGGACGAAACGGCACGCGTGAAGATCTCGACCTCGACGCCCGCGGAGGCGAGTCGACGCGATGTCTCGAGGACGTAGACATTGAGACCGCCCGCATCACCGGTGCCGGGCTGATCGAGTGGCGACGTGTGGAGCGACACCACAGCGACCCGGCGAGGCCGGGTATCGCGCAAGTGTCGGGTCACAGCCACCTCCGGAGGGGCAAACGGTGTCCCAGTGTGGCCTATTCCCGCGTGCTGGGCACCCCCGCCCCGTGGGGTGCCTCGAGGCGTAGCCGAGACCCGTCCGTGTGGGGTCGGTGCTCGCTTCAGGGGTGAACTTTGGGTAGATCCCGCCCTCGCAGGGCACCTTCTACCCAAAGTTCGCGCCGGGCCAGCCCGACAGGGGCGGCTCTGCCGACCCGCCGGGCCAGCCCGACAGGGGCGGCTCTGCCGACCCGCCGGGCCGGAGCCGTCCGTGAGGGGTCAGCGACCGGCGTTGAGGGTGACCCCGGCGTAGGGCTCTCCCGTGACGATCGTCACGACCCGGCGGGTCACGGAGACCGCGTGGTCGGCGTAGCGCTCATAGAAGCGCGAGAGCAGGGTCACATCGATGGCTGCCTCTACGCCGTGCTTCCACGACGGCGACAAGACGATGGTGAACAGCTCACGATGGAGGTGGTCCATTTGCTCGTCGTGACGTGCGATGTCAGTCGCGAGAGTGACGTCCTTGGTCGCGATGACCGCACCCGTCTGGGAGACGATCGCCTCGGCGATGCCGCCCATCTCCGCGAAGGTGCCGCGGAGCTCCTGCGGGATGGCAGGGGCGGGGTAGCGCATGCGCGCCTGCTTGGCGACGTGCTCCGCGAGGTCACCCATGCGCTCGAGTGACGAGGCGATGCGCAACGCGCCGATGACGATCCGCAGGTCGGAGGCGACGGGCGCCTGCAGGGCGATGACGTCGAAGCACTTCTCCTCGATCTCCGACGTGATCACGTCGACCTGCTCGTCGGCGGCGATGACCTCCTCCGCGAGGCGGAGGTCGGCGTCGAGGAGTGACTGCGTGGCGCGATTCATCGCCGAACCGACCAGACGAGTCAAGTGGACCAGGTCGTCACTGATGGCATCGAGCTCAGCTGTGAACGCCTCACGCATGCGGCACCTCCCGGTGAGTCATGGTGGACAGCGTAGGTGAACGGGCATTGAGCGTGAGGTGAACGGTCGCCACCCGGTGGTGAACGATCGGACAATCCTGGCGCCAGTAGGCGGCGCCGGGGATGCGCCGGGCAGGGGGGCGCCTATCGTGGCCCCATGGCCGGACGCCCCGCGCGCTCAACTCCCCCCGTGGCGGTGCGGCCCGGTGGGCCGGCTCAGTCACCCGCGGGGATCTCCCCGGGGCGCATGATCCCCGACCATGTCGTGGCCCTGCTCAATGTCTTGCCCATGGCCTCGCTCGTTGTCGATGCTGACGGCAACGTCTTGCGGACGACACCCCGGGCCGAGGCGCTGGGGCTGGTGCGCAGGGACGCCCTGGCCGTCGCCGATGTCTACGAACTCATCCGGTCCTGTGCCGAGCGGGGTGTGGCGCAGGACCGTGAGATCCGTGTACGCCGCCCCCCGCTGGGGCGGGGCATGCTCGACCTGAGGGCCACCGTCGCTCCGCTGACGGGCGGCACGTACGTCGTCCTCGTCGAGGACCTCGCCGAGGAGCGCCGCGTCGATGCGGTGCGCCGGGACTTCGTCGCCAACGTGAGTCATGAACTCAAGACGCCCGTGGGCGCCCTCGCGCTCCTCGCGGAGGCGATTCTCAGTTCGGCGGAAGACCAGGTGAGCGTGCAGCGCTTCGCCGAGCGGATGATCGTGGAGTCGTCACGCCTCGCCTCGCTCATCAACGACATCATCGAGTTGTCGCGCCTCCAGGGTGACGACCCCCTCGCGCGCGCCGCTGTCTTCGAGATCGACTCGGTGATCGCCCAGGCCGTCGACGAGGTGCGCCCCTTCGCGGATGCTCGCGGGATCGAGCTCGTCGTCATCGGGGCACCCGGAGCCGAGATGGTCGGCGACCGCCAGCAGGTCCTCACCGCCCTGCGCAACCTCGTGAGCAACGCGGTCACGTATTCGCCTGATCACACCAGGGTGGCTGTCGCCGCGCGCACCGACAGCGGCATGGTGGAGATCGACGTCAAGGACCAGGGCATCGGGATCGCGTCCCACGACCTGGACCGAATCTTCGAGCGCTTCTATCGGGCGGACCCCGCGCGCTCGCGCGCCACGGGTGGCACGGGCCTGGGACTGTCGATCGTCAAGCACGTGTGCGAGAACCACGGTGGAGACGTGGCGGTGTGGTCTGAGTCCGGGGTCGGATCGACCTTCACCCTGCGCCTTCCGCTGGCCAACGGCAGCGTGGACGGCGACCTGGTAGCACTGGGGATCGCTCAGGGATGGAACGCCGACAAGGAAGCGGAGGGATCTCGGTGACACGAGTCCTAGTGGTGGAAGACGAGGAGTCCTTCTCCGATGCGCTGTCCTTCATGCTGAGGCGTGAGGGCTACGAGGTCGGCGTCGCCGCTGACGGTGCCACCGCTTTGGATGAGTTCGACCGGCACGGGGCGGATCTCGTGCTGCTGGACCTCATGCTGCCCGGCATCTCCGGCACCGAGGTCTGCCGCACGCTGCGTCAGCGATCGGCGGTGCCCATCATCATGGTCACGGCCAAGGACGGTGAGGTCGACAAGGTCGTCGGCCTCGAGCTCGGTGCCGATGACTACGTCACCAAGCCGTTTTCCTCCCGTGAGCTTGTCGCGCGTATCCGGGCCGTCCTGCGTCGCCGCGGCGAGCCGGAGGAAATGCTGCCGAGTGTCCTTGAGGCCGGGCCGGTGCGCATTGACGTGGATCGCCACGTCGTGGCGGTGCGTGGCAAGACTCTCGCGATGCCGCTCAAGGAATTCGACCTGCTCGAGCTGCTCGTCCGCAACGCGGGCCGCGTGCTCACTCGGGGACAGATCATCGATCGCGTGTGGGGCTCGGACTACGTCGGGGACACCAAGACCCTCGATGTCCACGTGAAGCGCCTGCGCGCCAAGATCGAAGAAGATCCCCGCAACCCCACGCTGATTCTCACCGTGCGCGGCCTGGGCTACAAGTACGAAGCCGAATAACTCGAAGCCGGATTGCCCAAAGCCGGATAGCTCAAAGCTAAGTGGGCCGATGCTGGAGAGGGCCGGTCAGCCTGCCGGCACGTAGCCCGCGTAGTAGCCCACGTCCGGCACTACGAGCGAAGTGAACTCCGTGATGCCGTTGGTCGTGAAGGTCAACGTCACGGTGGAGTAGGCGCCCGTGGGCGTCGCAAGGCTCTCGATGAGGAGGAAGTTCTCCGCGGGAGCGCCTTCGGCGCCGTACCCGAACGTCGCGTAGGAGCCGGGCTCGATCGTCACGGCGGTGCCCGCGATCGGCTGCCCGTCGACCGTGACCCCTGTGAGGGTGTCCGGTGCGTCCCCCTGGTTGAAGACGGCCATGACGAGCGATGCGCGACCGGTGTCGTTGCGCACGATGGTGGCGTTCTCGATGCGCAGGGAGCCGACGATCTCCTGGGTGCCGTTGCCCGAATTCATGGAGTTCTGCATCGTCGTGCTTGCGCCGAATCCCTGCCAGCAGCCGGCGAGCATGGGAGTGACGGCGACAACCGTCGCGACGAGGGCGATTCTGCGGGCGAGGCGCCTGCGCACAGCGATCACGTGGTGCTCCTGCGGATGCGTCGGTCGCCGCATGTCGACGTCCGGTCGCACGTGCGGCGACCCCCTCAGACTAGCGGGTGGGGTCCTCGGGACGCGGAGTGGTGCTCCTGATGCCCGTGATATCCTGATGGACCTGGAAAGGGGTCTCACTCTATGACGTTCAAGGTTGGCGACACTGTCGTCTACCCCCATCACGGGGCTGCCCTCATCGAGGCCGTTGAGGTCCGGGTCATCAAGGGGGCGGAGAAGGAGTACCTCGTCCTTCGCGTCGCTCAGGGAGACCTCACGGTGCGCGTGCCGGCCGACAATGTCGACCTTGTCGGCGTGCGCGATGTCGTCAACGCCGAGGGCCTTGACCGCGTCTTCGAGGTGCTTCGCCAGCCCTACACCGAGGAGCCCACCAACTGGTCTCGGCGCTACAAGGCCAATCTCGAGAAGCTCGCCTCGGGTGACGTCATCAAGGTGGCCGAGGTCGTGCGTGACCTGTGGCGCCGTGAGCGGGAGCGCGGACTCTCCGCCGGGGAGAAGCGCATGCTCGCGAAGGCCCGCCAGATCCTCGTGAGCGAGCTCGCCTTGGCCGAGAAGACCAACGAGGACAAGGCGGAGGCCATCCTCGACGAGGTCCTCGCCTCCTAGGTCGTGCGCGGGTCGCTCTCGCGTCCTCACCAGTGAAGCGCCCGCACAAGTGAAGCGGAGGTCGCCGTGACCGTCGACTCACCCCGCACTGCCGTGATCGTCCCCGCAGCGGGGCGCGGCGAACGCCTGGGACCCGGTGCCCCCAAGGCTCTGCGCACCCTCGCGGGACAGCCGATCCTCCTCCACGCCGTGCGCAACCTCGCCACGGCGCGCGATATCGACATGATCGTCGTCGCCGTACCCGAGGACAGTGTCGAGGAGTCCCGCGCCCTGCTCGCGGGCATTGAGCTCCCTCTCGTGATCGTCTCCGGCGGTGAGACGCGCCAGGATTCCGTGGCACGGGCACTGCTGGCCCTGCCTTCCGAGGTTGATGTTGTCCTCGTGCACGACGCTGCCCGCCCTCTCGTGCCCTCGGAGGTTGTCGATCGCGTCGCCGCGGCCGTGCGCGCGGGCGCCCCGGCGGTCATCCCCACCCTCGGTGTCGTCGACACCATCAAGGAGGTCGACGCAGACGGAGTCGTGCAGGCCACGCTGGATCGGTCACGGCTGCATGCGGTCCAGACTCCCCAGGGATTCGTGCGCGATGTGCTGCAGACCGCGCATGCGGCATCAGACGGGGCCGATGCCACCGACGACGCGGGCATGGTTGAGCGGATGGGCGTCAAGGTCCATGTCGTGCCCGGCCACGAGGAAGCATTCAAGATCACGCGTCCCCTCGACCTCGTGCTCGCGGAGGCGATCCTCGTGCGACGACGGGCGGCCGGTGGTGTCGGCTAGCCGGGTCGGCGTCGGCGTCGACGTCCACGCTTTTGCCGCCGGGCGCCCGCTCTGGGTGGCCGGCCTGCTTTGGGAGGGCGAGGGGCTCGATGGGCACTCCGATGCCGATGTCGCTGCGCATGCTGCCTGCGATGCCCTTCTTTCTGCTGCGGGGCTCGGGGATCTCGGGACACTCGTCGGCGTCGATGACCCCCGCTGGGCTGACGCGAGTGGCACGACACTGCTCGCGCTCGCGGCCTCGCGCGTGCGCGAGGCCGGATGGGAGATCGCCAACATCTCGATCCAGGTCATCGGCAACCGGCCGCGCGTCGGCACGCGTCGCGACGAGGCGCAGGCGGTGCTCTCGGCGGCGGCCGGGGCCCCGGTGAGTGTCTCGGGCACGACGACCGACGGCCTCGGGCTCACCGGTCGGGGCGAGGGCCTGGCGGCGATGGCCACAGCCCTCATCACGAGTGCCTGACCTAGCCCGACAGAGGCGGCTTGGCCGACCCGCCGGGCCGACCCTTCCGATAGCGTCTGCCCCATGACCGCGACGATTCCGCCCGAGGCACTGCCGATGCTTGATGCGCCCGAGTTCGCCACGATGGCGACCAGCAACCCCAATGGCTTCCCCCACCTTTCTGTGGTGTGGGTCGAGCGAGATGGCGATGACCTCCTCGTCTCCACGATCAAGGGACGCCGCAAGTACCTCAACATGGAGCGCGACCCCAAGGTCACCCTGCTGGTCTACCCCAAGGAAAACCCGTACACCTACGTCGAGGTGCGCGGCACCGTGACGATGGAGGAGGAGGGCGGTCGTGAGCTCATCGACCGCCTCAACCAGGCCTACACCGGCACCGACCGCTACACCGGCGATGACGGCACCGACAACGTCCGCGTGGTGTGCCGCATCACTCCGGAGAAGGTCGTCACGCGCCTGCCCCACTAGGCGAATGCCCCACTAGTCTGTGCGGGTGACCCTGCGCCTCTACGACACCGCGGCCCGTGCGGTGCGCGACTTCGTGCCCCTGGAGCCGGGCCGAGTGTCGATCTACCTCTGCGGGGCCACGGTGCAGGCGCCTCCCCATGTGGGCCACATCCGATCCGGCCTGGCCTTCGACATCCTCCGGCGGTGGCTGGAGGCCTCGGGCTACGACGTCACCTTCGTCCGCAACGTCACCGACATCGACGACAAGATCCTCGCGCGTGGCGCCGAGGAAGGCGTGCCCTTCTGGCAGGTGGCCATGCGCAATGAGCGTGCCTTCACCTGGGCCTACGACGTCCTCGGCTGCCTGCCGCCGACCTACGAGCCACGCGCCACCGGCCACGTGCCCGAGATGATCGAGCTCATGCAGCGCCTTATCGACGATGGTCACGCCTACGCCGCCGCGGGCGATGTCTACTTCGATGTGCGCTCCTTCCCGGAGTACGGCGCGCTGAGCGGCCAGCGACTTGACGACATGCAGCCCGCCGCAGACTCTGATGCCTCGATCAAGCGTGATCCGCGCGACTTCGCGCTGTGGAAGTCCACGCCATCCGCTAAGCCCGGCGAGCCGCAGTGGGCCACGCCCTGGGGTCCGGGTCGCCCCGGTTGGCATCTCGAGTGCTCCGCGATGGCATCGCGCTATCTCGGTCCCGCGTTCGATATCCACGGTGGTGGGATGGACCTCCTCTTCCCCCATCATGAGAATGAGATCGCCCAGTCCAAGGCGGCCGGTGATGCCTTCGCGCAGTACTGGATGCACAACGCCTGGGTCACGACATCGGGCGAGAAGATGAGCAAGTCCCTCGGCAACTCGCTGCTTGTCTCCGAGGTGGTCAAGCGCGTCCGGCCCGTCGAGCTTCGCTACTACCTCGGTTCGGCTCATTATCGCTCGATGCTGGAGTTCTCCGACGAGGCACTGGCCGAGGCTGCTGCGGGATATCGGCGCATCGAGGGCTTCGTCCGGCGTGCGGAGGAGGCGCTCGGCGACGGCCCCGCCTTGGTCGGCGTGCCCGCCGCCTTCGCGGCCGCATTGGATGACGACCTCGGGGTGCCCCAGGCGCTCGCGGTCGTTCACGACACAGTGCGCGCGGGCAATGCAGCCCTCGCCAGCGGCGATACTGACGCGGCCCGCATTGCTCGCGACGAAGTAGTGGCGATGGTCGACGTACTCGGCGTCAATCCCTACGCCGAGCCGTGGGCAGCGCAGTCGGACGATGGTGCTGCACGTCGTGCACTCGCGCCGCTCGTCGACGTCGTGCTCGCGCAGCGGCAGGCCGCGCGCGATCGCAAGGACTTCGCCGTGGCGGATGCACTCCGCGACGGTCTGGCTTCCTCGGGCATCGTGGTCGAGGACACTCCGGCCGGCGCACGCTGGTCGCTAGCAGAGGAGTCCTGATGGCCGGCAATTCCCAGCGTAAGGGCGCCATGCGCAAGGAAGGCACCAAGAAGGGCATGACCGTCGGCTCGGGCGGTCAGCGACGCAAGGCGCTCAAGGGCAAGGGACCCACCCCCAAGGCCGAGGAGCGCGCCAAGCATCCGGCTGCGCGACGTGCGCGTGCGGCGGAGAAGCAGGCCGCGAAGCGTGCCCCCGCAGCTCGCGGCCGCAAGGATGGTCGCGAGGTGCTCGTCGGCCGCAACCCTGTCGTGGAGGCACTGCGTGCGGGGGTGCCCGCATCGGCGCTCTACGTCCAGCAGTACGTCGACACCGATGATCGAGTGCGCGAGGCGCTCACCATTGCAGCGGATCAGGGCATGCCGCTGCTGGAAGTCACGCGCAATGAACTCGATCGCATGTCCGGCGGTGCTGCGCACCAGGGCCTGCTGCTCACCGTGCCGGCGTACGACTATCTCGATCCGTCCGATCTGCTCGCTCGAGCCATCGATTCGGGTCGACCACCCCTCATCGTGGCACTCGACGGTGTGACCGACCCCCGCAATCTCGGTGCAATCGTGCGATCGGCAGCGGCCTTCGGCGCCCACGGCCTGGTCATCCCCGAGCGGCGCGCCGCGGGTGTGACGGGGTCCGCATGGAAGGCCAGCGCGGGGACACTCGCGCAGGTGCCTGTCGCGCGCGCCACCAATCTGACTCGAGCGCTCACCGCCTATGCGAAGGCGGGCTGCTCCGTGCTCGGCCTCGCGGCCGACGGCGACATGGACCTCACCTCGCTCCCGAGTGCGGTCGCGTCCGACCCCCTCGTCATCGTGATCGGGGGCGAGGGCCGCGGGCTGAGCCGCCTGGTGGGTGAGACGTGTGACCACATCGTGTCGATCCCGATGGCGGCAGACACCGAGTCGCTCAACGCGTCGGTCGCCGCGGGCATCGCGCTCTACGCCGTCGCGTCGCTGCGCTCGTCCTCCTGAGAATCCGAGCGCTTGGGCAGGAGCCTCTGGGCGATCAGGGGGAAGACCAGTACCGACAGTGCGCCCGCTCCGACGAGCGCTGCGGCGATCGACGGATCCATCATGCCCGAGGCAAGCTCCACTGACGTCACCGCGACGATGATGGGTAGCGCGGTCGCGACGTAGAGCGAGTATCCGGCGCGTTCCTTCGCATTCGGGATTGCGCGGCGGTAGAGGAAGAACTGGGGTACGCCGCGCACGATGAGGAGCAGGACCAGGAAGACGAAGAGCAGGCTCGGGTTGGCAAGGATGGAGCTGATGTCCAGCCTGGCTCCCGAGACGATGAAGAAGATCGGAATGAAGACTCCGAAGGCGATCCCCTCCACCTTCGTCTGCAGCACGCTCTGCTCGTCGGCCGGGGCTAGCTGCTTGATGATGATGCCGGCGATGAAGGCACCGAGGACGACGTCCAGGCCGAAGTCCTCAGCGATCGCCAAGAGCGCCACGAGCAGAAGCGCCGTCAGGCGCACGGCCGTCTGCGCACTCGTCTCCTGCCCGCGTTCGATGACCGACATGACCCGCTTGGTGCGGAGCAAGGTGGGGACCTTGGCGAAGAGGAGCGCGACGACAGCGAAGAGCACGACGGACAGCAGTGCCAGCCAGAAGGACTTGGTGCTGAGGAGCAGGGAGATCGCGAGGACGGGCCCGAATTCCCCGATGGCCCCCGCCCCCATGAAGTAGTTGCCGAAGGGTGTCTTGAGCAGTCCCTTGTCGCTCAGGATCGGCAGCAGTGTCCCCAGCGCCTTGTTTTTAAGGAAGATGGCGACACCGAGGAAGTCATCGATGACGCCGAGCCTCTCCAGGATCCCGGCTGCGACGAGGGCCAGAGCCGCGCTGACCAGCCACCCGGTGAGCGCGAGTTTGCCTGACCTGCCTTGGACCGCGCGCTTCTCGAGCTCCAGGCCGGCGGCGAAGAAGAGGAAGGCCAGCCCGAGTTCGGCAAGCAGGTCGATGGCATCGTCGAGTTGAATCCAGCCCAGCACCTCGGGGCCGAAGATGACCCCGAAGGCCAGCATGAGGACCACCTCGGCCACGGGCAGGCGCAGGAGTCCGACCAGTAGGGGGGTGGCGGCCGCGATTGCAGCGATGACGAGAAGCGAGTTGAGTTCCTTCGTCAGGTCGCTGCTCGACGCGGTCGCCATGACGGCCACGAGATCCATCGGGACTCCTTCCGCGTCGGAGCCTAGTGGTCTGCACGCACGTGCGGGCACGATCTAGTCTCACCCTGTGGCATCACGGTCTCCCTGGGCGATCCTCTCCGTCCTCGCCGCCGCGCTGGCCGTCATCTCGCTGGACAATACGATCGTCAACGTCGCCCTGCCGACCTTGCAGGAGGAGCTTGGTGCGACTACGGCGGAGCTCCAGTGGGTGGTGGATGCCTACTCGGTGCTCTTCGCCGGCACGCTCCTGCTCGCGGGCAGCCTCGGAGACCGCTTCGGCCGCCGGCGCGCGCTTGTCATCGGACTCGTCGTCTTCGGTGCGGGCTCGCTCGCCGCGGGCTTCGCGACGACAGCGGATGGCCTCATTGCCTGTCGCGCGATCATGGGTATCGGCGGAGCCTTCATCATGCCGTCGACGCTCTCGATCCTCGTGCAGGTCTTCACCGAGCCCCGCGCGCGGGCGCAGGCGATCGGCATCTGGGCTGCGGTCGCCGGCGCCGCCGTAGCCATTGGACCCATCGTGGGTGGGCTCCTCTTGGAGTACACGACCTGGCACGCGATCTTCTGGGTCAATCCACCGCTCGTCGTCCTCGCACTCATCGCCACGCTCGCGCTCGTGCCCGAGTCGCGAGATCCGAGCAAGCCACGGCTCGACCCGCTGGGCGCGGTGCTCTCCACCGTGGGCCTCATTGCCTTCGTCGTGACGGTCATCGAGATACCGGATCAGGGCATCACGGCGGTGACGATCACGTCGACGATCACCGCGGTTGTTTTCCTCGCCGCCTTCGTGTGGTGGGAGCGGCGAGCGCCAAGGCCCCTGCTGCCCATGGAGCTCTTCTCCAATCGAGTCTTCACGGTTGCGATCATCACCGTGGCCCTGGTGTACGGCGCGCTCATGGGCGTGATGTTCTTCCTGCCGCAGTTCCTGCAGCTCGTCCAGGGCGATACGCCGTTGCAGTCGGGTGTCGCCATGCTGCCCGCTGCGGGCGGGCTCTTCCTTGCCTCGCTCTTCAGCCCGCGCTGGGCCGAGCGCTTCGGCACGCGCCGCATCGTCGTAATCGGCCTCCTCATCGTGACCGGTGGGCTCGCCTGGGCCGCCTACCTCACCGCCGACTCGTCCTACTCCCATGTCGGTGGCAGCCTCGGTCTCATGGGTCTCGGCCTCGGCATGGTCCTGCCCCAGGCGACCAATGCCGTGCTCGCTTCGGTGCCGCGTGAGCGGGCGGGGATGGGCTCGGCGGTCAACGATGGCGTCGCTGAGCTCGGCGGATCGCTCGGTGTTGCCGTCCTCGGCTCGCTGCTCTCACTCGGCTATCGCAACGAGATCGAGGCGCAGATCACGGCGGCCGGCGATGCGATCGCCTCGGTCCCGTCCGGTGTCATCGAGGCTGTGCGTGAGTCCCTGGCGGCGGGTTCGCTCGCCGTGGCCCAGCTCCCCGCCGAGATCGCCACCCCCATTCGCGCGGTGGCGGGCAATGCCTTCGTGTCCGGCATGACGACCGCCCTCATGGTCGCGGCAGCGATCGTCGCCGCCGGCGCCATCCTCGCGTGGCGCATGTTCCCCGCGCGGGTGGAGAAGGTGGAGGAGTAGACGGGGTAGCC
>CAZLMT010000052.1:0-327 GCA_964560615.1 uncultured Actinomyces sp. | reverse complement strand
GGCCGGTGCCATCGTCCTCGCCGGAGCACTCCTTGCCTGGCGGCTCTTCCCCGCCCGCATGGAGCGAGTGGAGGAGTAGGGTGCGCATTCCGGGCCCTGGCGCGCAAGGACCTGCCACCGCTCACCGGTCGCGTGGGCTAGAGGAGATTCAGCGAGCGGATAGTGTCCGCACATGCGAGGGATGCGTGCGGCGGCGGTTGTGGCTGCCTTGGGTCTGGTGCTGGGTGTTGCCCCTTCGTGGGCAAGCCCTGATGTGCAGACGGAGCAGGACCGGCCCATCACGTGGGTGGACTGCCCGTCGGATCTTCCGGACGGGGTTGAGTGCGG
>CAZLMT010000051.1:15158-16435 GCA_964560615.1 uncultured Actinomyces sp. | reverse complement strand
GGCCTCGTCGCGCTGCAGGACGGCCCGGAGGGGACGGTGCAGCGCCTCTCGGAGGATCATCGGCGTGCGAGGGTGCTTGCCGAGGGCCTCGCTGCGCAGGAGGGCATCGTCTCGCCCGGGCACCTCGCACAGCCCGAGGGCACCCTGCTCGATTCCGAGCGCGTCACGACCAATTTCGTGCTCTTCGCGGTCACGGGAGGTGCGCAGCGGCGCACGGCGTACCTCACCGCGCTGCGCGAGCGCGGTGTCGGCATGGTCGCCTACCCCCACGGACAGGTGCGCGCCGTAGTGCATCGCGGCATTGACGACACGGACATTGCATCGATCCTCGCGGCGAGCGCCGGAGCCCTGGCGGCGACTAGACCGTAAGGGCGACGACGGCGCCGAGAGCGAGCGCGACGCCGGCCCACTGCACGCGCGACATGCGCTCCTTGAGCAGGAAGTGCGCAATCAGCAGCGTGGTCGCCGGATAGAGCGAGCCGATCACAGCCACCACGGCCAGTTCACCATCCTGCGCAGCAAGCTGGAAGAAGCCGTTGGCGAGCGCATCGAGGGCTCCGGCGCCTATGGCGAAGACCCAGGGATAGGGGCGCCACCTCGCCAGGCCGCCGCGCGAGATCAAGATGATGGTCACGATGACCATGCCGAGCGTGGACCACCACCTGCTCAGCGTCGCGGCCCACACACCCGACCCGTCGGGAGCGATCCCGAGCGCGGTGAGGAAGAAGCCGATAGCGATGCCGGCTCCGGCGGACAGGAGTAGCGCCCGGGGTGTGATGCGCGCATGAGGGCCCGACTCGCGGCTCACCAGGAACACTGCACCCAGGGCCAGGATCGCGCCCACTCCGAAGAGCAGTGTCAGTGGCTCCCCGCGGATCATCCCGGCCGCCACCGGGATCGCGGCTCCACCTATGGCGGTGAGCGGAGAGACGATGCCCATCGGCCCCACGGCGAGGGCGGCGTAGAGCAGGAGCATCCCCAGGGTGCCGAAGATCGCGGTCACCAGGGAGAGCAGGACGACATCGCGATTGATCGTCCCCGGCACGACGAAGATCGCGAAGAAGGTGAGGATGATCGCGCCGGCGGGGTAGTTGACGGCGATAACCCGAGCGCTGCCGACCCGTCGAGCACCGAGGCCACCAGCCACATCGGCTGAGCCCCACGCCACGCTGGAGACAAGGGCAAGGAGCGCGCCCACTGTCACCTCCTGGCTCGCCCGTCCTCGCGGCGGGGAGCGGCTCACTGTGCCAGACGCCCCCACCGGGCCTGCCTCGGGG
>CAZLMT010000051.1:10958-15148 GCA_964560615.1 uncultured Actinomyces sp. | reverse complement strand
CCCGCTGAGCCCGCGGCGCGCGCCGCGTGGCCGGGCAAGCAGGCCTGGGAGCAGTTGCGTCGCCAGGTGGGTGACCGCCTCATCCGCCCGAAGCAGCCCTGGGCGAATCTCAAGCCCGGGGTCGACGTACCCGCGAAGTTCAAGAACCCGTGGTACCTCGAGGAGCAGGCGGGAGCAACGCAGTCGACCGGCATGTACAAGGCATGGCAGTCGACTCCGAGCGGGTATGCCGTCGCCGCGGAGAGCGGCAAGGACATCCAGGCAGCAGTCGATTTTGCGCGCCAGAACGACGTGCGCCTCGTGGTCAAGGGCACGGGCCACGACTACTACGGCCGCTCCTGTGGCCCCACCGACTCCTTGCTCATCTGGACCCACAACATGCGCCAGGTCACCGTGCACGATTCCTTCGTGCCCAAGGGTGCGCCTCCGGGCATGCCCGGTGTCCCCGCGGTGACGACGACGGCGGGCAATCGGTGGCTCGAGGCCTACAAGATTGCCTCGGCCAACGGTCTCTATATCCAAGGCGGCGGGTGCACGAGCGTCGGCGCGTGCGGTGGCTTCGCCCTCGGCGGTGGCTTCGGCTCCTTCAGCAAGCGCTTCGGCAGCGGCGCTGCGGGCGTGCTCGAGCTGACCGTGGTCCTCGCCAGCGGCAAGATAGTGACGGCCAACGCCTACCAAAACGACGACCTCTACTGGGCGCTGCGCGGAGGCGGCGGAGGCACCTTCGGCGTGGTCACGCACATGACCTACATCGCTCATCCCGAGCCCACCATCTCGGGCTGGATCGGCGGGCCTATCACCGCCAAGTCGGATGCGGCGTACCTCGAGCTCCTCCAGCGCTACGTCGAGTTCGCGGGATCGACGCTCACCGATCCCAAGTGGGGCGAGGGCGTGATCCTCAATGAGGCCTATGCGATGGCCGAGGAGTTCGACACCGGGCTCAACGTCATGCAGGTCGGCACGACGTTCCTCGACATCACCACCGAAGCAGCCCAGGCTGCCTGGGAGCCCTTCCTCGCACCCCTGCGCGCACGCCCGGAGGACTTCACGGTCGACGTGAAGTTCAGTTCCCAACCCTTCCGCAATCGCTGGAATCCGACGACGCGCGAGGCGATCTTCGACAACCGGCGCAATGCTCCGGCCGGCTACTTCTGGTGGACCGGCAATCAGTACGAGGTCGGCGCCTACTGGGGTGCATACGACGGGCGCGGCGTGCCGTGGTCCATGACGCAGGGCGACAAGGCGCGCGAGCTGGCCCAGGGGCTCTTCGATGCCTCGCGCACGTCGCTCATCCTGTGGCAGACCAACAAGGCGCTCTACGGCGAGGATCCCGAGGCCAAGGCCCGCGATCTCACGACCTCGATCAACCCCGCGGTCTTTGACAACGTCGCCTTCATCACCGTCGGTGCGTGGAAGCAGAGCAAGTACCCCGGCATCGTGGGCCACGAGCCCGATCGTGCCGTGTCGCAGGCGCAGTACGACGGCGTGATGGCAGCGTCAGCGGCCATCCACAAGGCCACGCCGGGCGGTGGGTCCTACTCCAACGAGGGCAACTACTTCCAGAAGGGCTGGCAGACGGAGTTCTGGGGGAGCAACTACCCCCGACTGCTCTCGATTAAGAAGAAGTACGACCCCACGAACCTCTTCACGGTGCACAAGGGCGTGGGGAGCGAGGGCTACTAGCCGCTCGGCACGAGGTCGCCAGCGAACGTCGGGAATTCAGTCGAGGAAAACTTGCTCGCATTCCCGAAGTTTCGCCCGGAGACGGAGTTGAGGTGCAGCCACGAGTGCGCGTCGGTCAATTGTGCGGCTCAGTGCGCGCAAAATCGATACTCAGCCGCACAATTGACGCAAGCCCGGGTCCTAGCCGCTCTTGCGCCGGAACTCCCGCTTGCCGCCCGCCTTGGCCGACGAGCCCTTGGCTGACCCACCGGACGAGGCCTGGCCGTGGCCCTGGTGCCCGCCCTGGGCCTTCTTGCGCTCCAGCGCCTGGCGGTAGCGCTCCTTCGGATCGTCGGAGTCCGCGGGGGGCGGCGCGTCCGTCGCGGGGGTGTCCATGTCGTCGGCCATGGCGCCAGTCTGCCACTCAGGGCAGGGGGCGACCGAGGATGCGTCGGAATCCCTCACGCAGGGTCCAGCGCTGCGTCGAAGTGTCTTCATGGGAGCGAGTCGCGACGGCGGCGATGACGGAGTCGTACGTCGCCCTGGGGAGCACCGCACCTTCGCGGCGTACCGCGTCTGCGGGTACGGCGAGCAGCCTGTCGCGGCGCAGCCAGCTGCGCCGGTTCTCGTGATCCCACGGTCCGGATCCGATGGCGACCCAGTCGGCTTCCCCGCTGTGATCGCGACTGGACAGTTGCAGTGCCACGAGTCGGTGATCCTCAGTGCGTCCGACGATGGCCACGGGTCGGTCCTTGCCGACGCGTGCATCCTCCTCGTAGGCGACCCAGGTCCACACAACCTCGCCGGGATCCGGGTCGCCGTCGATCTCGGGGGAGTACTCCCAACGCACGGGGCCGCGGTAGGTATGCGCGCCCCCGCGCTCCGGCTCGGGCTCCCCCGCAGGTGCCATCAAGACCCTGCGACTCCGATGAGTGCGATGGCGAAGGAGAGAGGCAGCCCGAAGTCGTAGATCAGGATCAGGGTGTTGCCCGCGTGGACGTTGCGATCCTTGACCATGAGCCGCACGTGGTTGAGGCCTGCGAGCACGAGGAAGATCGAACCCGCGACAGCCACGGGCAACCATGCAGCCGGCACCGTGGCGCCGGCGATGATGCCCGCGATTCCGAGCCCGAGGGAGGCGAAGCCGAGCTCATACTGGAACCCATTGGTCTGCCAACCGATATTCGCGGCTGTCTTCTTGGCGAAGACGGTGTGCATGACGGAGCTCGCGATGTACATGCACCCGGCCGGAAGGAAGAGCAGCCAGCGCATGACGGAGTCCCACGTGGTGTCGTCAGGTACCGCACCCGGTGCGGTGATGCCCATGAGGGCGAAGATCCAGGCGAGCAGGAGCGTGAACGTCGGAATGAGGGTGCCGAAGGCCATGGTGCGAAGGTAGCAGCGCGGCGCCCTCCGCCGGTGTCACTCCGACAGGCTCTCCTCCAGGGCACGGCGCATGACTTCGGCATCCAGGTCCCGCCCGGTCCACAGGCGTGCGTTGGTGAGCGCCTGGTTGACCAGCATGCCGAGCCCCTGGAGGGTCGTGGCCCCGCGCACCGCCGCACGCTGCAGGAAGACGGTGTCGGGCGGATTGGCCACGACATCCGCGACCACCATGCCCGGGCGAATGCTCACGTCCACGACGTCGGGAGTGTCGGTGCTGGGGAAGAAGCCGATGGAGGTCGCATTGACGAGGATGTCTACGCCGTCGGGGACGGTGTAGGGGCCCGACCATGCCACGAAGTGACCTTCAGCAGGTGTGCGGTCCCTCACCAGCGCGGCGAGCTCCTCGCCCCGGTCGCGGGTGCGGTTGACGATCGTGATGGAGCGGGCTCCCGCAAGAGCGGACTCCACCGCGATCGCGCGCGCAGCGCCACCGGCTCCCAGCACGACCATGTCGCGCCCCGAAGGATCAATCACCGTGCGCAGGGATCGGACGAAGCCCTGGCCGTCAGTGTTCTCTCCGGTGAGGTGGCCATCGCGATTGATGACGCAGTTGACCGCGCCGATGATCCCGGCAGAGGGAGCCATGGCATCGAGGTAGTCGAGGATCGCCACCTTGTGGGGTATCGAGCAATTGAACCCGAGCCAGCCCATGCCGATCGCACCGCGGACCGCATCCTCGAGGTGCTCGGGCGGCACTTCGCAGTTGATGTAGCGGACATCGAGTCCGGCGTGGGCATAGGCCGCCTCCATGACGGCGACGGTCGGGTTCTGTGCCGCCGACGTGGCGAAGGACCCGGTTAGGTCAGCGAGGAATCCGGTCACGCTGCCCTCCTCTCGATCGAAGGGAGCCTAGTGGTCCATGATGCGCGCATGGCGAGCATTGGATTCCTGGGCGTGGGCACGATCTCAGAGGCGATGGTGCGGGCGAT
The DNA here is from genome assembly GCA_964560615.1 of uncultured Actinomyces sp. GTDB lineage: Bacteria > Actinomycetota > Actinomycetes > S36-B12 > S36-B12 > Mxb001. Next base: position 11,111 of record CAZLMT010000051.1, on the reverse strand, counting down.
GGCCGCGCGCGAGGACTCCGCCGACTCGCTCCTGCTCTCACCGAGGTCCGCGGAGCGCTCCGAGCGACTCGCTGCCGAGATCGCGCAGTGCGAGCGGCTCGACTCCAATCAGGATGTCATCGATGCGAGCGACATCGTCGTGCTCGGCATGCG
>CAZLMT010000051.1:0-10948 GCA_964560615.1 uncultured Actinomyces sp. | reverse complement strand
GGGCCTGGGCCGGGCCAGTGCGTCACAGCGGGCGCAGGTCGATGAGGCGCTGGCCGATTTGACCTTCCGGGGTGATCAGGTGATCGCGAGTCTCATCGCGGGCACTCCGCCCAGTGGCATCGCACCGCTCGTGTCGCCGGCGACCCGCGTGTGTCAGCTCATCCCCCTTCCCGCAATCGCACTGCGCCGAGGCCCGCTCGTGATCAGTCCGCCACTGCCCGAGGTGGTGTCGGCGATGGAGGGGCTGGGCGAGATCATCACCCTCGACGATGAGTCGCTCATCCGCACGCTGAGCTGCGCCTCGGCCTTCATGTCCACCTACTACGAGATGCAGAATTCGCTCATTGATTGGATCGCAGCGCAGGGCATCGACGAGTCGACCGCATCGCGCTATGTCCGCGCGGAGCTCGATGGCCTGGCCGCCGTCGGCTGGGCGACCCCCGATGCAGAGCGTGCGGATCTGCCCCGAGAGCACCAGACCAAGGGGGGCCTCAATGAGCGCGTGCGCGCTCGACTGCTCGAGATCGGGTGGTTCGACGATCTCGTCGGCGCCATCGACGACGTTTATCGCACGGTGACCCTGCGCTAGCGGCGCGGGGTGAACGAGCCAGTCTTGTCGAGCTTGACCGCCACTAGGCCTGCCCATGGGGGAGCAGACACCTATAGTCGGGGGATGCGCGTCATCCTCGGGGGCACTTCCGCTGCCCTCCTGGCGATCGCGTCATTGATAGCGCCGCAGGCCGCACTCGCACAGGTGGAGCCTGTCGCGATGATGCTTGCGGGCGGCCCCACCTCGGCGGCCGATCCCACCCCGGTGCAAATCGATGCGGATGTGTACGTCCCCGAGGTCACCCCCGCGCCCGCCGTCCTGCTCGCCCACGGCTTCGGAGGGAGCAAGGAAGGCACCGCCGAGGAGGCTCAACTCCTAGCCGAGGCGGGCTTCGTCGTGCTCACCTACACCGCGCGTGGCTTCGGGGAGTCCACCGGGCTCATCTCGATGAACGCGCCCGACTTCGAGGTGGCCGACGCCTCCGCACTCATCGACTACCTCGCGAGCCTCGCCAGTGTCACCCCGGAGTCACCGGGGGATCCCGTGGTGGGTGTCGGCGGAGGCTCCTACGGTGGTGCGCTTGCACTCCTGCTCGCCGGCTACGACGACCGAGTCGACGCCGTGGCTGCGGATATCACCTGGAACGACCTCGAGACATCGCTCTTCGCCCAGTCCGCGGTGGAGGGAGCGCAGCCGGGAGTGCTCAAGAGCCTGTGGACCTCGCTCTTCTTCTCCTCCGGGCTCGGTCTCGAGCCCGGTCAGCCGGTCTCGGAGTGCGGGCGCTTCACGCCGGAGTGGTGTGCGGCGTACGTCGAGGCCGTCACTCGGGGAGTTGTCTCGCCCGAGGCGTCCGCCCTGATGGCGGAGTCATCGCCGCGAAGCATTGCCGACCGCATCACCGCGCCGGTCCTCCTCGGTGCCGGCCAGGCCGACTCGCTCTTCCCGCTCACGCAGGCCAATGCCAACGCCGAGCAGATCGTCAACGCACCGCTCAAGGTGGTCTGGCACGCGGGCGGCCACGATGGCGGCATCGCCGAGACGGATCGCCTGCGCGCGCTGAGCAGCGCGTGGTTTGACCAGCACCTGCGCGGCGGACCCGCGGTGAGCGATGCCTTCGAGATCTCGCTCGTCGAGGCCTCCGCCCTCAGTGACCGCGACCCGGGCACGGTGGAGGTGCTCTCCTCCCCGGTGTATCCCGGGATCTTCGGCGACGGCACCTCCGAGATGGCCGTGCTCGCACCGGTGCAGCAGGTGCTCGCCCCGGCGGGCGGGGCTCCGGCAGCGATCACGTCCCTGCCGGGCGCCGGGGGACTCGCAAGCCTCGCGGGAGATTTCCTCTCCGTGCCCCTGCCGGGACAGACAGCCGGGTTCTTTACCGAAGCACTTCCCGAATCCATGCGCATCGTCGGCGCCACACGCGCGCGATTGACGGTGAGCAGTGATCGTCCCGTCGACGAAGCGGTCCTCTTCGCCTCGCTGCGCATCGTGGGCGCCAATGGCCGCCAGACTCTGCCTCAGGGGCTGGTGGCCCCGATCCGCATCCCCAACCTCGGTCCCGAGGCCGTCACGATCGACGTCGTGCTCCCCGGCATCGTCACCGAAGTCGCCGCGGGTGACCGCCTTGCGCTCGTCGTGGCGACCACCGATCAGGGCTACCGCATGCCCCCCGGCCCCGCGGTATACACCGTCGCCGCCGACGGCCCCATCCTCTTGCCCACTGTGCAGGGGAGCACCTCCGCCGTGGGCACTCCGCCGTGGGTGTGGCCGGTGGGTGCGCTCATCATCACCGCCCTGATCTGGCTGGGTGTCACGCTGCTGCGGCCGCGCGACCGCGCGGGGGAGGCCCGCCCCGAGCTTGCCGGGATCCCGCTCGCGACGCGTGACCTCGCCAAGGAATTCAAGGGTGGCCTGCGCGCCGTCGACGGCGTGACCTTCGATGTGCCGCCGGGCGTCGTGCTGGGGCTCCTCGGCCCCAACGGCGCGGGCAAGACGACGACCATGCGCATGGCGATGGGACTCATCAGGCCCACGAGCGGGGACACCTGGATCTTCGGCGAGCACGTGCGCCCCGGCGCACCTGTGCTCGCGCGGGTGGGCAGCTTCATCGAAGGTCCGGGCTTCCTCCCGCATCTCACGGGGCGGCAAAACCTTGATCTCTTCTGGCGGGCGAGCGGGCGCGAGGGTGGTGATCCGCATCTCGAGGAGGTGCTCGAGATCGCCGGGCTTGGCACCGCGGTGGACCGGAAGGTGCGCACCTACAGCCAGGGCATGCGCCAGCGTCTTGGCATCGCGCAGGCGATGCTCGGGCTGCCCGACCTGCTGGTGCTCGATGAGCCCACGAATGGCCTCGATCCGCCGCAGATCCGCGAGATGCGCCAGGTCATGCACGATTACGCCGCTTCGGGCAAGACGGTGATCGTGTCGTCGCACCTCCTGGGCGAGGTGGAGCAGACCTGCTCGCACGTCGTGGTGATGAACCACGGCAACCTCATCTACTCCGGGACCGTGGAGGAGCTTCTCGCCGGTCGTAGCGGCCTGCGTCTCGAGGATGTCTTCCTCGAACTCGTGGGAGAAGGGCACCGGGTGGATCAGTGAGCACCGTCATGGAGACGCCGAGTCCGGGCGGAGCGGCAGAGCCGTCCGCGTCGAGTTATGTCGCGCGCAAGACCCTCACGGTCCGCGTCGAGCTCGTGCGTCAGCTGCGTCGGCGACGCACCCTCGTGGCCTTCGGCCTCGCCTTTGCTCTGCCGCTCATCGTGGTCGCGGCCGTGAAGCTGGGCCCGGAGTCCCGCGGCTTCGGCGATGGAGATCTTGATCTCGTCGGGCTGGCGACAGCGGGACCGTGGAACTTCACCCTCACGATGCTGCTCTTCGCCTCCGGCTTCCTCCTCACGATCATCGCGGCGATGTTCCTCGGCGACACGGTGGCGAGCGAGGCTTCCTGGTCGACCATGCGCTATCTGCTAGCAGCGCCCGTGCCACGGCGCAGATTCCTGCGCGCCAAGATGATCGTCGGCCTCATCCTCACCGCGGTCACGCTCGCCATCCTCATCGCGGTGTCCTTCCTCATTGCCCTCGTGGTCTTCGGTTCCGCCCCGCTCACCAGCCCCCTGGGCGGGTCCTTCGACGTGGCCACCTCGTGGCAGCGCTTGGGCATCGTGACGGTCTACATCGCGATCCAGTTGCTCATCCCTGCCGGGATCGCCTTCCTCATGAGCGTTTTGACCGATGTGCCCCTGGGAGCGGTCGGTGCCGCGGTCGTCATCGTGATCGTCCTCAACATCATCGATGCCATCGACGCCCTCGGTGACCTGAGGAGGCTCCTGCCCACCGACTACGGCGGCTCCTGGGCGGGAGCGCTTGGCCAGCAGATCGCCTGGGACGACATGGCCATTGGCGCGTCGTACGCCGTCGTGACCTTCGCCGTGCTCGCGGCCATCGCCTTCCTGCGCTTCGATCGCAAGGACATTCTTTCCTAAGTGGCGCAATTCCCTCGTCTGGCAGGATGTTCGCGACCAGGGAGGCAACATGGCATCCGATGCCGCCGCCGGCACCACTCAAGCGCCGGCTCGGGCGGGGATCGTCCTCACCGCGCTCATCCTCGCCGCCATCGTGGCCAACCTCAATCTCAGCGTCGCCAACGTCGCGCTGCCGGACATCGGCAGGGCGCTGGATGCCGGGCAGACCGAGATCAATCTCATCGCCATCGGATGCACGCTCGGCCTCGCGATGTCTGTGCTCTATCTCGGTGCCCTGGGCGATCGCTACGGCCGCAAGCTCATGCTCATGCTCGGCATGATGCTCACCCTGCCCGCCAGCGCCATTTCGGCCTGGGCACCCAACGACATCATCCTCATCGGAGGGCGCATCTTCACAGGCGTCGCGGCGGGCCTGGCCTATCCGACGACGCTCGCTTTGATCACGGCCCTGTGGGGTCCGGGGCGGGCCAGGATCAAGGCAATCGCCCTGTGGTCAGGCATCGGGAGCGGGGGCGCGGTGCTCGGTCCTGTCATCGCTGGCGCGCTCCTCGAGTGGTTCTGGTGGGGGTCGGTCTTCCTCATCGCCGTGCCCCCCGCGGTGATCGCCCTCGTGCTGGTGTGGAAGTTCGTGCCCGCCCACGTCAATGAGTCCACCGAGCCGGTCGACAACCTCGGCGGCATTCTCTCGGTCGTCATGATTGCCGCCCTTGTCCTCGGCTTGAGTACCGTCGCCGCTCCCGGGCAGTTCGCCTCCGCGCTCGGCCTGATGGGGCTCGCCCTTGTCGTGGGCGTGCTCTTCATCATCCGGCAGCGCCGGGCGCGCAATCCGCTCTACGACCTCAACTATGCGGCTCGTCGGCTCTTCTGGGTTGCCGCCATCAGCGGCATGATCGTCTTCGGATCGCTCATGGGCTCGCTCTTCATCGGGCAGCAGTTCCTCCAGGACGTCCTCGCGTATTCGACCCTTGCTGCAGGCCTTGCCATCCTGCCGTCGGCGTTCATGATGATGGCTGTCTCACCCCTGTCTGCCCGCATGATCAGTGCACTCGGGTCTCGCGACACGCTCCTGATTGGCACCGGCCTGGTGGTCGTCGGTTTCGTCGTCATGTTCGTGGTCTGGAGGGAGGGTACGCCGTACTGGCAGGTGGGCATCGCTTACGCACTTGTCGGCGCGGGCGTCGGCATCGCACTTGCTCCCGCTTCGCGGGCGCTGACCAGCTCCGTGCCTGTCGATCGCGTGGGTATGGCTTCGGCCACCTCGGACCTGCAGCGTGACCTCGGCGGCTCGATCATGCAGGCCCTCTTGGGGTCACTGCTCACCGCCGGCTACGCCACCGCCATGGCCAAGCAGATCGGTGAGAGTTCCGAGGCCTCGCAGATCACGTCCGCGACCCAGGCTTCCCTGCAGAAGTCCTTCACGACGGCTCAGTCCCTGAGCGAGCAGTACCCGCAGTATGCGAGTCAGATCGTCGAGGCTGCGCGGCAGTCATTCCTCACGGGAGCCAACTGGGCATACGCCGCAGCGATCGCAGCGGGCCTGATTGCCATGGTGATCGTGCGCGTGGCATATCCCGGCAAGGCGGGGGAGACCGCCCTCCTCGCGGAGTACGCCAAGGAGGACGCTTCCGCGGAGGCGGCTAATAGCTGAAGGGCCAGGCCTTGAAGTAGTTACGCAATCGCAGCCATAGTCCGTAGAGCCCACGTGGCTCGAGGATGAGGAAGAGGATGATCAGCAGGCCGAAGATGATGGTCTGAAGCTCGAAGACATTGAGCAGGCCACCTTCGCCGATGCCGCCGAATCCGGGGATGAAGCCGGTGAGGGTATTGACCAACTTGGGCAGCATGACGACGAAGATCGCGTCCATGATCGAGCCGGTGATGGTAGCCAGGCCGCCAATGAAGACCACGGCGAGGAAGTCAATGGAGAGGAAGATGTTCCACGTCTCCGGCGAGATGCGGCCGATGACGATCGAGAGCAGTGCTCCGGAGATACCCGCGTAGAAGGACGAGACGGTGAAGGCGAGAGACTTTGTGCGGAGGAGCGAGACCCCCATCACTTCGGCGGCCACGTCACGGTCGCGCACCGCAGCGAAGTTGCGGCCGTAGCGGGAGCGCACGAAGTTGCGTGCCCCGAAGGCCATGACGAGGAAGATCACCAGGCACGCGACGTAGAAGACCGTGAAGCGATCAATGCGGTAGCCCAGGATCGTCTGGTTGGAGAAGAGGTCGAAGCCGAGGAAGACCGGATCCGCGGGTGCACGACCCACGCCAGCTCCGCCTGTGATCGGCTTGGCCTCTTTGAAGATGTGCTCGCCGATGAAGACGAGCCCGAGGGTGAGGATCGCGAGGTAGAGGCCGCGCACTCTTGCCGCCAGGGGGGCGAGCACAAAGGCCACGAGTGCTGGAACCAGCCCGGCGAGAGGCAGCCAAATGACCATGTCGAGGCCAAGGCCGATGACGTCACCCTGAGCTTCGCCACCCAGGACCGCAGCGGTGTAGGCGCCCACGCCCATGAAGAACGCCTGGCCCAGGGAGACCTGCCCGGCGTACCCCGTGAGGACATTGAGCCCGATACCTCCGATCGCGAAGATGAGCACCGTCGTGAGCAGTGCCACCCAGTCGCGCGTGAGGAAGAACGGGATGATGGCCATGGCGATGATGCCGACGATGACCCAGTTCCGCTTGACGCGCGTGTTGAAGATCGCCATCTCGCGCGAGTAGCTGGTGAAGAGCTGCGGACGTCCCTTGACCGTGCGAAGCGATTCCTTGGTCGCGGTGGTCATACCCGCACCACCTCCTTGGTGCCGAAGAGACCGTAGGGCCTGACCATCAAGACGATGATCATGATCAGGTAGGGCACGATGACATCGAAGTTGGCGCCGAGCCAGGGTGCGTAGATGGGCTGGTAGGTCCGGGTCAGCGACTCGGCGATGCCGATGATGAGACCGGCGATGACGGACCCCTTAATGGAGTCCAGACCGCCGAGGATGATCACGGGCAGGGCCTTGAGGGCCACCAGGGCGACCGTCGTCTCGATTCCCGAGCTGCCGGCGGTGAGCAGTGCACCCGCGAGGGCTGCCATGGCGGCCGCGATCCCCCAGGAGAGCCCGAACATCCGGCCGACATTGATGCCCTGGGCCAAGCTCGTCTCCTGGTCAAAGGCCGTGGCCCGCATGGCGAGGCCCGTCCGCGACCGGGTGAGGAAGAGACCCACGATCGCGATGGCGACGAGGGCGATGACCAGGCGCGCGATGTCGACGGTGAAGAGCCGCGCACCGAAGACGTCCAGCGTGTTGAGGCCGAAGGGGTCGTTGACCGTGAGGAGCTCGGATCCGATGAGGCGACCGCCGACGATGAGCAAGATGATGAAGACGCCGACCGTCACGGTCGCCGCGGAGAACGCCGGTCTGCCGACCATGGGTCGCAGGGCGATGCGCTCGATCACCATCCCGATGACGGCCATGACGGCCATGCCGAGGAGCACCGAGAGCCAGAAGGGCAGTCCGATGGCATTGCCGAAGGAACCCGTGAAGAACGCACCGAGGATCATGAGCGCGGGAGTCGCGAAGTTGATGACACCCGTGGCCCGGTAGACGATCACGAAGGACACGCCGAGGACGGCGTAGAGCCCGCCGAGGCCCAGACCCCGGACGAGGGATTCGATCAGGTCCGTCATGGCCTAGGCCTCCGCTTTGTCGGACACGGTGGTGTCGACGACGATGACGTCGCTCTGGTCGCCGCCAGCGAGCCGGTCGGCGCCCGAGTACATGTCGTCGATGAGGGGAGCGAAGGTCGCCGTGAGCGCGGAGCGCTTGACCTTCTGGGTGGCGGTGAGCTCACCGTCCTCGTGATCAAGGGCCTTGGTGAGCATGCGGAACTTGCGAATGTTCTCCACGCGCGCGGTCGCTTCATTGACCTTGGCGATGATCCCTTGCACGAGCCGCAGCACCTCTTCCTTCTCGGAGAGATCCCGGTAGGTGGTGTAGGGGATGCGCTTTGCGCGTGCCCACTGCCCGACCGTGTCCTCCTCGACGCCGATGAGCGCGGTGAGATACGGCCGCTGGTCGCCGATGACGACGGCTTCGCGGATGAAGGGGGACGCCTTGAGGGCGTTCTCGAGCTCGGAGGGCGAGATGTTCTTGCCACCGGCCGTGATGATGATGTCCTTGATGCGATCGATGATCTTCAGATGCGAGCCGTCGACCCACTCGCCGACGTCTCCCGTGTGCAGCCATCCCTCGGCATCGACGGCCTCGGCCGTGGCCTCGGGCCTGCCCCAGTAGCCCGCGAAGGTGCCGGGGTGTCGGGTGAGGATCTCGCCCGTGCCCTCCGCCAGGATCACGTCGACGCCCGGGTGGGGCTCTCCGACGGTGCCGAGCTTGATGCGTCCGCGGCGGTTGCTGGTCGCCACCGCGCTGTTCTCCGTCATGCCGTAGAGCTCGTTGATCACGACGCCCATGGTGAAGAAGAAGAAGAGGACGTCGGGTGAGATGGGTGCCGCTGCCGACGCGGCGGCCCTGACTCGGCGCAGGCCGAGGCGCTCGCGCAGTGCGCGGTAAAGGAAGACATAGCCGACGGAGTAGCGCAGTCGGCTCCACAGCGTGTGCTTGCCGCCGTTGGCCAGCATGGACTTGGCGATCCCCTGCCCGACCTTCATCCAGATGCCGTAGTTGAGCTTCTTGATGCGAGAAGCCGCTGCCATGCGGACCTCGACCGCAGCCTTGAGCTTCTCCCAGATGCGCGGGACGGCGAAGAAGAGCGTGGGCTGGACTTCGCGGATGTTGACCGTCACGGTGTCGATGGACTCCGCGAAGTGCACGACCGCTCCGGAGACGGCGTTGGTCCACGTCGTCACCGCTCGCTCGGCGACGTGGCACAGCGGGAGGTAGGACAAGATGACATCGCTGGGGTTGGGCGGCGGGTCGTAGAGTCCGCCACCGTCGACGATCACGCCGCTGGCGAATTCGACGTTGGCGTTGGAGAGCATGGCCCCCTTGGGCGGTCCGGTCGTGCCGGACGTGTAGACGAGGGTCACGATGTCGCCCGGCTCGGCCTGGCCGGCGACGCGCTCGAGTGCACGGGGATCGGCTTCGCGGTGGGCATGGCCGCGTGCGAGGAATTCCTCCCAGCTCATGAGCTTGGGGTGATCGATCGTAGCGACGCCGCGCGGATCGAGGTAGACGATGCGCTCGAGCGCGGGGCACTCAGCCTCGATGAGAAGCGCCTTGTCCACCTGCTCCTGGTCCTCGGCGATGAGGATCCGGGCACCCGAGTCGGCGAGGAGGTAGGCCACCTCGGGTGCGGGGTTGGTGGGGTAGAGGCCGACGGTGATCCCGCGCACGGCATTGGTGCCCAGGTCGCCGAAGAGCCACTCGGGACGGTTCTCGGAGTGGATGGCAACCCGGTCTCCCGGCTCGATGCCGAGTGAGAGAAGCGCGTGCCCGACCAGGCTCACTTGGTCGGCGTACTCCGCCCAGGTGATGTCGCGCCAGATGCCGAGGCGCTTGGCGCGCATCGCGACGCCGTCGGGTGCCGATTGGGCTCGGGACTGCACTGCTCCCACCAGGGTCCAGGTGTCCGTGATGGGTTCGGCTACCGCGGTCATCGGGTCTCCGTTCCTGCGTCGCTGAGTTCCTCGCCGAGGTAGGCGCGGATGACGTTGGGGTCTGACTGCACCACCGCCGGTGTGCCGAGGGCGATGCGCTCTCCGAAGTCGAGGACGAGCACGCGGTCCGCGAGGTCCATGACCAGTCCCATGTCGTGCTCGACCAGGATCATGGTCACGCCCATCTCGGCGCGGACATCGAGGATGAAGCGGGCCATGTCCTCGGTCTCCTCGACGTTCATGCCGGCCACCGGCTCGTCCAACAGCAGCAGTCGGGGTTCCATGGCGAGGCAGCGGCCAAGCTCGATGCGCTTTTTGACGCCGTAGGGGAGCATGCCCACGGGGAAACTGCGCTTGCCCTCGATGTCGAGGAACTCGATGATGCGCTCGACTACCTCGCGGTTGGCGACCTCTTGACGCTTGGCCTTCCGGCTGAAGAGGAAGGCGGACGCGACGGAGTAGTTCATGTGCAGGGCTCGACCCAGCATGAGGTTGTCCAGCACGGTGAGGTTGTCGAAGAGCTCGATGTTCTGGAACATGCGCGCCACACCGAGTCGGGCGATGTCCTCGGGGGGCTTGCCGACGAGGTTCTCGTCGCGGAAGAAGATCGACCCCTGCTGCGGGTGGTAGACCCCGGAGATGCAGTTGAAGATCGACGTCTTGCCGGCACCGTTGGGGCCGATGATGGCAAAGAGCTCGCCTTTGCGTACATCGAAGCTGACATCGCGGATGGCCTGGGTGCCGCCGAAGGATAGGGAAATGCCCTCGGCGCTCAGGAGGACGTCCGTGCTCAACTCAACCACCGCTTCCGTCGCCGGTACTGCTTGACATCCCTGAGGGAACCCCGCTCATCCCCGCGCAATCCGAGGTAGAACTCACGGATGTCGTCATCCTCGCGGAGTTGCTCGGCGGGCTTGTCCATGACGACCCGTCCTGTCTCGAGGACGTAGCCGTGAGTCGCGATCGACAGAGCCATCGCGGCGTTTTGCTCGACGAGCAGGACCGACGTTCCTGACTCCTTGATCTGCACGATGAGGTCACGCAGCTGCTGGACGATCTTGGGCGCGACACCCAGGGAGGGCTCATCGAGGAGGAGGTAGCGCGGGCGCGACATGAGAGCGCGACCGATCGCGAGCATTTGCTGTTCGCCGCCCGAAAGGTAGCCAGCGGTCTGCTTCCGGCGCTCGGCGAGGACAGGGAACATCGTGTAGGCCCGGTCGAGGCCGGCCGCAATGTCCGCGCGGGAGGCGGTATGGCCGCCGGCCTTGAGATTCTCCTCGACCGTGAACTCACGGAAGATCCTTCGGCCCTCCA
>CAZLMT010000050.1:15336-16705 GCA_964560615.1 uncultured Actinomyces sp. | reverse complement strand
ACGCGCGGAGACGGTTCGATCTGGATCATCGTCCCCGGCACGACGCCGCTCGACGTCACCGTGCGCCTCACCGCGCCGGCGGTGACGGGCTACTCGAAGATGGACATCGCCTACCGCTACTCCACGCGGTAGCGGGCTAGCGCACGACGCTGAGGTCGGGGCGCTGGGTCGGAGTGTGCGTCCGCACGAAGACCTGGCCGCGCACCGTGGTGAGCCGCTTCCACCCCGTCATGGTGCACGCGGTGACGCGGGAGGCATCGTCGGTGAGGAAGCCCAGGCGCCGGGCGGCATGCAACACGCGCAGCGGCAGACCTCCGAAGGAGGGACGCTCCCAGATCAGCTCAGCCAGGGCCTGGGAGTCCACGGCCGAGGAAGCCCGGCGGCGGAACTCCGCGACAGCCGCATCGACCTCGGTGATGACATCCCCGGAAACCCCGTGGATGGGCAATTGCCAGCCTTCGGACGGCGGGAGGATCGCGAGACCCGGTGAGCCCACCGCGGCCTCGGGCAGGCGCATGTCGGTGAGCCCTGCAGCCGTGACGAGTCCGGCACGGACATCGCCGATGCGTGCCGAGACGTCCACCTCGTCGACGACGGGTTCGCGCAGGGGCAGGGCCACGAAGCTGATCACGCGCATGGGCGGGGCGGCGTAGACACCGACGGCACTGGCGCGGGCGACGACCCGCACATGGCCCGTCGGATCCCAGGCCGCGAGCCGATCAAGGTGCGCTGCCAGGAGCCGGCCCTCGTGCTCGGGCAGGGCCAAGGTCGTGAGCGCGCTCGACGTCGCCATTACACGACCTGTCCACCCGGTGCCATGCGGCAAGCCTCCCCCCTGCGACTGGCAGGGGCAACTCGAGGCAGACGCGCCCCTAGTCGCGGGTGAGCTTGCGGTAGGTCGCCCGGTGCGGACGCGCCGCCTCGACGCCCAGGCGCTCGACCTTGTTCTTCTCGTAGGACTCGAAGTTGCCCTCGAACCAGAACCACTGCGAATCACCCTCATAGGCGAGGATGTGCGTGGCAACGCGATCGAGGAACCACCGGTCGTGCGAAGTGATCACCGCGCAGCCCGGGAATTCGAGCAGGGCATTCTCGAGCGACCCGAGAGTCTCAACGTCGAGGTCGTTGGTGGGCTCATCGAGCAGGAGAAGGTTGCCGCCCATCTTCAGCGTGAGTGCGAGGTTGAGGCGGTTGCGCTCACCACCCGAGAGCACTCCCGCGGGCTTCTGCTGGTCAGGGCCCTTGAAGCCGAACGCCGAGACATACGCGCGGGACGGCATCTCGACGTTGCCGACCTTGATCCAGTCGAGGCCGTCCGAGACGACCTCCCACACGTTCTTCTTGGGATCCAGCCCGGAACGGCCCTGGT
>CAZLMT010000050.1:8295-15326 GCA_964560615.1 uncultured Actinomyces sp. | reverse complement strand
CATACGACAACTTGACGGTCTCGCCGACCTTGATGTCGCCAGACGTCGGCAGCTCGTCCTTGTCGTCCGAGCCACCCTGGGCGGCGGCGACGATCATGCGGAAGAGCGTGGTCTTGCCCACACCGTTGGGGCCGATGACCCCGACGATGCCATTGCGCGGCATGGTGAAGGAGAGGTCATCGAGGAGCACTCGGTCGCCGAAGGCCTTGGTGAGGTGGTCGGCCTCGACTACGACATTGCCAAGGCGAGGGCCCGGTGGGATCTGGATCTCGTCGAAATCGAGCTTGCGAGTCTTCTCCGCCTCCGCGGCCATCTCCTCGTAGCGCTCGAGGCGAGACTTGCTCTTAGTCTGGCGCGCGCGGGCACTGGAGCGCACCCAGTCAAGCTCGTCAGTGAGGCGCTTCTTGAGTTTGGCGTCGCGCTGGCCCTCGACCTTGAGGCGGGCGGCCTTCTTCTCGAGGTAGACGGAGTAGTTGCCCTCGTAGGGGTAGGCGTGACCGCGGTCGAGCTCAAGGATCCACTGGGCGACGTTGTCGAGGAAGTAGCGGTCGTGGGTGATGGCGATGACAGTGCCGGGGTACTTCTCGAGGTGCTGCTCGAGCCACTGCACGCTTTCAGCATCGAGGTGGTTCGTCGGCTCGTCGAGCAGGAGCAGATCGGGCTGCTGCAGAAGCAGCTTGCACAGCGCCACACGTCGCTTCTCGCCTCCTGAGAGCACGCTCACGTCGGCATCGGGGGCGGGGCAGCGCAGGGCGTCCATGGCCTGCTCGAGCTGGGAGTCGAGGTCCCAGGCATTGCGATGGTCGATCGCCTCCTGGAGTTTGCCCATCTCCGACATCAGGGCATCGAAATCCGCATCGGGATCGGCCATCTGGGCCGAGATGTCGTTGAAGCGGTCGACCATGGCCTTGGTCTCGGCGACACCCTCCTCGACGTTCTCCAGGACGGTCTTGGACTCATCGAGCATGGGCTCCTGCATGAGGATGCCCACGGTGAAGCCCGGTGTGAGAATCGCATCGCCGTTGGACACCTCGTCGACGCCGGCCATGACCTTGAGGAGCGAGGACTTGCCCGCGCCGTTAGGGCCGACCACACCGATCTTGGCTCCCGGCAGGAAGGACAGCGTCACGTCGTCGAGGACAACCTTGTCGCCGTGCGCCTTACGTGCCTTGCGGAGGGTGTAGATGAACTCGGCCATGGGACCAGAGCCTAGTCAGCGCAGTGGCACTGACAGCCCTGACCCCATGGCCGCCATGACTACTCCGGCCTCGGCAGCGCCCCGGCCAGCCGATCGAAGTGCGGCGCACCCAGGCCCGACGCGAGGTCATAGCCCTCGTAGGCCCAGCAGCACGCCGGGATGTTCGTGAAGCCAGGTCCGATGACGGGCACCTGGTTATCTCCATCCCTGACGTCATAGAAGTTGCGTGCCGGAACGGAGTAGAACCACGGGTTCACGAATCCGACCGCCGGGCGCCCCTTCGCACGCTCGTGCCCGGAGATCAGCGCGATGTTGCTCGCCTGGAACGGACTCGAGCCACTCGTCCCACCAATCGGGATCAGCTCATCGCCGTAAGCGACCGGCCAACCGGGGATGATCGCGGCGAGGGCGGACGAGTCCGGCGTCGTGCGACCGGGGTGGCCATGCCGTGACTTCTGATACCACGGCGCCTTGATCAGCTGGCTCACTCCACCACCGCCGCCCGCAGGCTGTCCGTAAACCGTGTCATTCCAGACAGTCTCGGCGATGCGTCGGTTGCCCTCGCCCAGTTTCAGTCGCGTGCCACCCGCGGCGGTGATCCAGATGGAGGACGCGGGGAGGGCTACTGAAGGCTGGGGATCCTCGGGCAGTCCCTCCTCCTGGCACACCGATGAGCCGCTGTCGCCAGCGCCGGTGAAGAACGCGGACCCGACGACCGCGCCGGCGGCAAACACATCATCGACCACCGTCCACAGCGGGGAGAGGCCCTGCTGACCCACCTGAGACTTCATCGCAGTTCCGAGTTCGCACCCGCCATACGACAGCGACACCGCATCGGGGATGCCGCGCGGGCTCGCGAGCGCCCGTGAGAAGCCATCGATGATGCCGGCGTTGTAGCCGTCATTGATCGCCTGAACCAGTTCGACACGTGGACTGTTGACCAGGACACCCGTGACGGTCTGCAGGTCGAGATGGGTCTCTCCGCTGTAGGACACGATGCGCGTCGGACTGCCCGTGCCGAGGGTGATATCCACCTGCGGAGCGCGGACGCCGAAGCACTCGGCGTAGCCAGCAAGGTCCTGGGTGCTGAATCCGCCGCTTAGAGACACGATGGTCACGCGAGCCTTGGAACCGTCATATCCGCGCCGCTGGAGCGTCGCGGTGCCATAGGCGGAGCGGGTCTGGCTCGGGGTGATGACAAGTCCATCGCCGATTGCGGGTTCGGGACACACCGTGCCGAGGGGGGTACCGCCGTTGAGCGGCCAGGGAAGCGTGGTGTCATCGAGGTAGATAGACCGGGAGCCTGCCGACGAGGCCGTGGGAGGTGGCACGCCCGGGATGTCCTTGGACACGTCGTACACGGTGTAACTGGGCACGAACTCCCGCACCACGCCCTTCAGGCTGGCGGGAGCAGCGAGGAGTAGCGATCCTTCAGCGTTGTAGAAGGAGTACGTCGCGAAAGGCTGGGGGCCTGGCGGATCAGCACCTGCCGATCCCTCTTGCGCAGGCTCATAGGTCACGGACGTGCCCATGATCTTCTCCCACGTCGACACAGGTGCGGTCAGCCTGGCGAAGAGCCCGGTCGCGTCAACCGCCGCGGTAACCCCGAGGCCACTCGCGGTTGCACGAACCTTCTTGATGGCGGCAGGCGACGCTCCGTGGGTCGAGGCCAACTCCCTGAGCGTGAGGAAGTCTCGGTAGCCCCCTGAGCCAGGGGTACTCGCCTTACGGCCCGCTGCCGCGAGACCCTTGGAGTCGCGAGGCAGGCCCGCAAAGAACGTGAGCTTGGTATCAGGATCCGCGACCGCG
This sequence comes from uncultured Actinomyces sp., assembly GCA_964560615.1. GTDB lineage: Bacteria > Actinomycetota > Actinomycetes > S36-B12 > S36-B12 > Mxb001. The sequence goes on along the minus strand of CAZLMT010000050.1, from coordinate 12,319 downwards.
GCGCTGGCCCTCGGGGCCGAAGCAGGTGCAGGAGCGGCGCCGGCAACGACGGGAACACCCGCCAGGAGTGCCGCGCCGAGAGCGACAGATGAGGCCAGGGCGACGAGACGCAAAGACATAACGAGAACCTAGACGTCCGACCGGGCGATGGCAACGAATTTGCGTCGAGCGGCATCAGACCCACTCGATGCGTAGCGCGCCGCGGCCGGAAGGCCTGCTCCGGGAGGGCAGGCGATCGCGACAGCCCACGCCTCCCGGGCAGCAGCCGTGGCTCAGGCGGCGGGGTACTCCTCCCCCGGCACCGGCTCGAAGGGGCTTCCGCTCGGGACATGACTGCCGGTGGCCATGACGCTGAGCGCCTCGGCGACCGCGCTTCCCTCCTGCCGCTCGACGGCCTCGTGCTTGCGATCGACAGCCTGCGTCGCGCCACGGGAGAGGTCAGGTCCGATGGCTGTCGCCTCGATCTCAAAGGAGGTGCGCTTCTCGATTCGTCCATCGACCTCCTTCTCCCACTCGCTGCTCTTCAGTCGGCCGGAGACGATGACGGCTGAGCCCTTGCCGATGGACTCGGTCACATTCACAGCGAGACTGCGCCAGCACGAGACCTCGATGAACGTCGTGCCCTTGTCGATCCAATCCCCCGTGCCGGGATCGCGATAGGAGTGATTGTGAGCCAGGCGGAAGCGCGTCATCTGCTGTGTGCCGTAGGTGCGCAGGACCGGTGAGTTGACGAGGTTGCCAGTGATGGTGATCTCATTCATGTCGTTCCCCTTCATGGGGCCCCTCGGCCCCGACCCCGGTGACGCTGCTGCGACAGTCCCGCGGGTGCCACTGGTCGCTGATGTGCTGGGGACAGCCGACCGCGGCGGCTCCTGTGGATCACTGCCGGGTGCGACAATGACGCCCGGCGCCTCGGCGCCGAGGCGCCCGTAGCTCAATGGATAGAGCAACCGGTTTCTACCCGGTCGGTTGGGGGTTCGAGTCCCTCCGGGCGCGCCTATCTCAGGGAAGCTCCCGCCTTGCTTCCTGCGACGGCGCGCCATCGCTCGGAGAGCGCGGGGATCGGCCGGGATCTCTATGGGCACGACTCGAGCGCTGCGATCGTGCCCGAGGGTGGCTCAGGGCACATTCGGCGAGCAATCGACACACTGACTTGGCATTTGGTCAGGCGATCGTCATCAATACACCCGCGACATTGACTCTTGAAGCGTGAACGCGCTCAATGAGAGTGACCCGGTCAGGAGATCCCCACGCACGTGACTGCTGGCTTGCACGAGCCGCAAGAGGGAGGCATGCCCATGTCGGTACCCGCCGAACACGACGATCCTGCACAGGCCACATCGATCCCCGAGACTGCGCTGACACCGAACAACCCATCCATGCCCGCTTCCGGCGTTGGCTGGACGGCTTCGGATTGGCTGGGCAAGGCCGTCGTCGACCGACAAGGGCAGAGGATCGGCAAGCTCCACGGGATCTACGTCGATGTCGAGACAGATGAGCCTCAATTCGGCACGGTCAAGGAAGGGGTATTCGGGCGGCACCTGACCTTCGTGCCCATGGCAGGAGTCACGGTGTCGCCGAGCGAACTCTGCGTGTCAGCCCTGAAGGAGGACGTCAGGTCCGCGCCCAACCTCGAACTGCGCGGTGAAGAGCTATCACAGGAGGACGAATCCGCGCTCTACCACCACTTCCAGATGAACTACACACCCATCGCCAACGAAAGCGGTAGGCGCCTTGCCCGTCGCTAATCCGAGCCCCGTCACTAATCCGAGCCCCGTCGCTAATCCGAGCATCGTCGCATCAAGCAACTGAAGGGAACCATCATGAACATGAACCGCGATCAGGCCAAGGGCAAGCTCAAGGAGGCAGTGGGAGACCTCACTGACGACGAGAAGCTCAAGAACGAGGGCAAGGCAGATCAACTCGTCGGAGACGCCAAGGGCGTCGTCCAGGATGTGGCCGACAAGGCCGACGAGGTCATCGATGACATCAAGAAGGCAGTGCACAAGGACTGACGGCCTTCACCCTTGACGTAATCACGTGGACCCGGGCACTTCTAGGACTGCCTGGAGATGCACAGAGCCCCGACCGACGCCATGACGGCGCCAGCCGGGGCTCTGTGCTCTATCGACTACTCGCCTGCGACGTTCGCTGCCTTGTCGAGGCCCTTCTCGAGGTCGGCGATGGCGTCCGCCACATCGCCCTTGTCGATGGCCTTCGAGGCCTTCTTCGTGGCGCGGGAAAGAGCGTTGTCGACGTCGGTGGCCACCTTGTCGATCGCCACAGCGATGAGAGCGGCCTCACCCGCGTCGAGGAACTCACCAAGCTCCTTCATGTCCTTGCGGCTCAGGCCACCGGAGAAGTGGCCAATGGCTCCGCCGACCACGCCGAGGCCGGCAGCGCCGCCCACCGCCGAAGCGACGACCGCGATGCCCGCGGGAGGGAAGACCGCGCCGATGATGGCGCCGGCGACGACACCGACACCGGCAGCAACCTTGCCCGCGTGGGTGGTCTCGTGGACGTGGAGCTTGCCCTTCTCATTGCGCGAGACGATGGCGGCGGTGACGTGCTTGAGGTCGCCGGTGTCCTTGAGCGCCTTGAGATCGGCCTCGGCATCGGCCTTGGAGCCGTAGGCTGCGGCAAAGGCGACGTACTGCTTGTCTGACATGTGTCCTCCGAAGTAATGAAGCGTGAAAGCAGCAGTGTGTCCACTAGGGCCAGGCGCTGCAGTGAGTCCTTTCAGTATTCACTTCACGGTCACGGCCGGGACCACACAAGTGCAGAAAGCCGGAGGCTCTGCGATCCCGAGAGAGCAAGATCACACGCCCAACTCCGCCGATTCGTCCGCCGCGCGCACCACCGGGACGTTGATGCTCACTTGATGGGAGCCGTCGCCTTCCCACCACCGATGACGAAGAGGGCCGCCACGGCGGCGAAGGGCGCCATGAGTACGACGAAGACGAGTACCACCGACCACTGGCCGACCAGGAGCAGGCTCACCGACTGGAGGATCATGAAGCCCGCGATCAGCACCACCATGAGCCATCCCGCGCGAGCGGGCATCGCGCGACCGAGCGCCACGAAGGGGATCAGCGCCCCGATGATGACGAGGAGGTTGATCGGCCCGTGCGTGTCCTCGAACTCCCCGATGGGCCCCGCCAGCGGGATCGCAGCAAGCGAGACCAGGAGTACCAGGGCTACGACGACCACGAGGATCCGATAGGCCAACGGTGGACGCACGAGCGCAAGGATCGAAAGGAGTAAGGGAAGGGCAAGCCACGCGACCACCATGAGCGCACCTTGCGCACCGCCGGGGTCGCTGAGGATCTCGGCGCCGACGAAGAGGACGAGCATGCCACCGAAGATTGCCCCCAGGAGCACTCCCAGCATGACGAAGACCCGGGCAGCCTGAGGCACGTCATCATCGACGAAAGGATTCACGCGTCTACCTCCTTGGTCTCACTCTTGACGGTGACACGCAGGGCCTGGGCGATCCGCACGAGATAGGCAACTCCTCCGGCGAGCACCAAGAGCACACCGAGCCGGTAGACCCACAGCAGGATGCGCGCACCGGCATTGAGCGGATTCGGTGCGGTGACTTCCGGCCCGACTTCCTGCACGGTCTCGCTCGGCACCGCGAAGATGACGAGCACGAGCACCAGGATCCCCACTCCGACCGTCGCGAGCATCGAGATCCAGGCCAGGCGCGGCAGGGGTACGCCGGACAGCAGCCTCACAGCGACGCCGAGGCCCACGGCGACCAGGAGCGCGAGGCCTCCCTCGAGTGGGTCGATGAAGCCGACGAAGATCACCGGCAACGCGATGATTCCGAGAATCAGGCTTACGACGAGTCGGGAGCTCACCGACCCAGTGTCACCCCTGGCGCTCGTGAGTCTCGAACGCCCAGAGGTCATAGTTGTCGAGCGTGACCCCTCCGTGACCGGTCACGTCGAGCGCACATGCGATCTGTGTGCGGTGCTCAATCGAATGCAGGCAGGCTTGCGCGAGGATCGTCGAGCGAAGC
>CAZLMT010000050.1:7380-8285 GCA_964560615.1 uncultured Actinomyces sp. | reverse complement strand
GTGGGCCGTCCTCGTCGACGAAATCCACGTACTCGTCTTGGCGGGCTGCCTGTTCAAGGAGGAGTTCATTCAACGTCGCGAGATGCTCCGCGAGCGCACGCAGATCTTCGGGACCAGTCGGGATCTCGAGATCCGTCCAGGGCGAGCCAGCGAGGCAGTAGGCATACCACTCCGCTCCACCCACGATGTGCATGGCGAGGTGACCTACCGTCCAGGCATCGGGCAAATACCGCGCCTCAAGCGCTTCAGGCGGAAGGGCCCCAAGATCTTCGAAGAGCTGCGCATCAGCCCAAGCCAAGTGACGTAGCGAGCGAGTGAGGTCGATCACCCGCGCATGCTCGCGCAGGCACCGCCCGCGACAGCACCTAGTCTGGAGGAGTGATTCGTCGGCTCACCATCGTGCTCGTTGCCTTGGGAGTGCTCTCCCTCGCGCCGATGGGGGCAAGCGCCGACGAGCGAGCACCAGCGTCTCAGCGGTGGACGGTCAGCCTGGACCTGGCCACGACGGGAATGGCCGACGTGCGTCAGCCCTTCCGCATCGACGTAACCCCCATGCCCAAGGCCGAGGGTGTCGTCTTTGCGCTCCAGGTGAAATCCCGCGAGGGGTACCTGAACCAGCAGCGACTGACACTCGACCCCCGCGGACGGGCCTCCGGACTCGTGGTGAGCAATAGGGCTGCCGTACGCACCTACCGTGCCGTCCTGCTCTCGGCTCGCGGGCGCGTACTGGCATCGTCGAGTCCCGTCACGGTCGCATGGGCGCCGCTGGAGCACTCCGTGACCCTGACCTGCACGCGCAATAGTGCACCGGTCGGCGTCGACGTGCCGTGCACCATCACGGTGACTCCCGCCGTGAAGCTCGATCGCATGATCGCCTCTCTCCAGGGCATGGGGCAGACCGAATG
>CAZLMT010000050.1:0-7370 GCA_964560615.1 uncultured Actinomyces sp. | reverse complement strand
GGCCTTGCCGAAGGTGTCAGCACCTACCGCGCACAACTTCTCAGAGAGGCAAAGGTGAAGGCCGAGTCCGCCATCATCTCGATCGCCTACTCTGCGCCATGACCTTTTCCATCGTCGCGCGCAGCGCTGAGGGCGATCGCTGGGGCATCGCCGTCGCCAGTAAGTTCCTCGCCGCTGGCGCGGTCGTGCCCGGCGTGTGTGCCCCTCTCGGAGCCATCGCCACACAATCCTTCGCCAACCTGCGCTATCTCCCCGACGGCTTCGCCCTGCTCGCCGAAGGGCGCAGCGCCCAAGACGCCCTAAGCTCCCTTGCCGCCGCGGATGACGGCCGCGACCAGCGCCAGGCCGGCATCGTCGACGGCCAGGGAGGCGCCGCCACCTTCACGGGAAGTGACTGCATGCCCTGGGCCGGGGGTATCACGGGGCCCGGCTACGCAATTCAAGGAAACATCCTCACCGGCCCCGAGGTGGTCGCCGCGATGGAGGCGGCCTTCATCGCGAGCGACACGGAGGAGCCGCTCGCCGATCGCCTCCACGCAGCCCTGCTTGCCGGGGATCGCGCCGGTGGCGACTCTCGCGGTCGGCAGAGCGCCGCCATCCTCGTCGGCGGTGTCGGTGCGGGATATGGCGGCGGCAGCGATATCGCGGTCGATCTGCGCGTCGACGACCATCCGGATCCCGTCGTCGAGCTCGGGAGGCTTCTCGGCATCCATGACCTGCTCTTCGGCAAGCCCACCGAGTCGTGGCCACTCGAAGCGGAGACCGCCGACCGGCTGCGACAGGCTCTTGACACGCTGGGCTACGACGACCCGGACTTGGAGCGGGCGCTCGAGCGCGCCGCAGGCGTGGAGAACCTCGAGGAGCGGCTCCTGCCCGGGGCGGTGGATCCGGTCGTGCTCGCCCACCTCGAAGCCCGTGCCGCCGCCCGGCGGGTCGCCGACTAGGGCGCCGACAGGAAGCCGACGATCAAGCGGCTCGTGCCCTCCGGCTCGTCGTGGAGCACCCAGTGGGTTGCGTCGTCGAAGAACTCCACGCGCACGTCATCGCACAGGGCCGCACTCGGGTCCACCATCGTGTCGCTCAGCGCGACATCGCGTCGCCCCCAGATGATGAGCGTGGGGACATGCACGCGCTTGTCAGCCAGACGCTCAGGTCGCCGACGCACAGAGGCTCGGTACCAATTCATCATTCCCGTGCCGGCACCCGGATGACTCCAGGCGTCCTCGAGCTGCTCGAGGTAGCGCGCATCGAAGGATCCGGGATTGCCCGTCTGGGCGATCATGCGCGCGAACCGACCCCGCGTGCGCCTACCGAAGGCTAGGCGCTCCGGCAGCCATGGCGCCTGGATCGCGAAGATGTACCAACTCTTGCGCATCTGCTTCTTGTTGCCCTTGACCTCCCGAGCGAAGACACTCGGGTGAGGGACGTTTGCGACGACGAGGCGCTCGACGAGATCGGGACGGGTCAGCGCGAGCCACCACGCGACGGCCGCGCCCCAGTCGTGGCCGACGACGAAGGCCCGATCCCGGCCGAGTGCGGCTACGAGTCCTGCGGCATCGGCGCTGATTTCCTCGATCCGATAGGCATCGATCCCCTTGGGCTTCTCGCTCGTGCCGTAGCCCCGCTGGTCGGGGGCCACCACGCGGAAGCCCGCTCGCGCCAGCGCCACCATCGTCCCTGCCATGCCGCGCCAGAACTCCGGGAAGCCGTGCAGCGCGATGACGAGGGGGCCCTCTTCAGGCCCGGCCAGTGCGCAGTGCAGACGAATGCCGTTGGTGATGATGTCCCGGTGCTCGATATCGACGCCGTCGATCGTCTCGATAAGGGTCACGTCGTGAGACTAGCCGCCAAGCGCGGGAGGCGGCGTGCCTGGCATCCTGGGTCCGTGTCGGGCTTCGGATTCACGGTGGGTGCGCGCAGCGGCGCCGCGCGCGCCGGTGTCATCACCACCCCGCACGGCGAGATCCGCACGCCGGCCTTCATCCCCGTCGGCACGAAGGCGACGGTCAAGGCTTTGCTGCCAGAGACCGTGCGCGATCTGGGCGCCCAGGCGGTGCTCGCTAACGCTTACCACCTCTACCTGCAACCAGGGCCCGCGATCATCGAGGAGGCCGGGGGCCTGGCAGCCTTCATGCACTGGGACGGGCCGACCTTCACCGACAGCGGGGGCTTCCAGGTGCTCTCCCTGGGGGCCGGATTCAAGAAGGTTCTCGCCATGGACTCCGGCCACCGCGACGACGACGTCATCGCTGAGGGCAAGGAGCGCCTGGCCCGCGTCGACGACGACGGCGTGACCTTCCGCTCCCACCTCGATGGCTCCGAGCACCGCTTCACCCCCGAGGTGTCGATGCAGGTGCAGGCCTCCATCGGTGCCGACATCGCCTTCGCCTTCGACGAGCTCACCACGCTCAACAACACCCGCGACTACCAGGTCATGTCACTGGAGCGCACGCGCCTGTGGGCCGAACGTTGCATCGTCGAGCACGATCGCCTGCGCTCCCCCGAGCGCCCCTACCAGGCGCTCTACGGCGTCATCCAGGGAGCGCAATACGAGGATCTGCGGCGCACCGCGGCCCGAGACCTCGGCGGCATGCCCTTCGATGGCTATGGCATCGGCGGCGCGATCGAGAAGCGCAATCTCACCGAGATCGTCACGTGGGTCACCAGCGAACTACCGGAGGACAAGCCGCGGCACCTGCTCGGCATTGGCGAGCCCGGCGACCTCTTCGCCGGTGTGGCCTCCGGAGCCGACACCTTCGACTGCGTCTCCCCCTCGCGTGAGGCACGCAATTCCGCCGTCTACACACCCGACGGGCGCTTCAACCTGCTCACCAGTGCCAGCCGGCGAGCCTTCGAGCCGATCGATGCCGACTGCGATTGCTACACCTGCACGCACTACACGCGGGCTTATCTCCATCACGCCTTCAAGGCCAAGGAGATGATCGCCTCCACTCTCGCGACGATTCACAACGTGCGCTTCACGGTGAGACTCGTCGACCGGATGCGCGCCGCCATCGAGCTCGGGGACTTCGATGCGATGCGGGAGGACTTCCTCGGCCGCTACTACGCCGGCACCGCATCGGCGTAGGTCGGCTCACGTCGCTTGACCCAGCCGATGACGGCGTAGGACACCGGCAGCAGCAAGACCTCGACGAGCGTCTTGTAGGCAAAGCCGAAAGCGACGTAGACGAGGAACTCCGCGCCGGTGATGACGCCGTAGAAGGCAATGGTGCAGAAGACGATGGTGTCAGCGAATTCGCCGATAATCGTCGATCCGAGGAGGCGCAGCCACAGCGCCTTCTCCTGCGTGCGCTCCTTGATCTTGACGAGCACCCACGCGTTGAGTAACTGTCCTACGAGGTAGCCGGCGACGCTGGCCAGGACGATCCGCGGGACGAATCCGAGCACTGACTCGAAGGCCTCCTGGTTGCCCCAGGCTTCGGCGGGGGGCGAGATCTGCACGAGCCAGAAGGTAAGAGCAGCAAGGATCGACATGGCGAAGCCGATGAAGATCGCCTTGCGCGCGGCCTTGAAGCCGTAGACCTCGCTGAGGATGTCGCCCACGATGTAGACGAGGGGGAAGAGGAAGACGCCGCCGTCGGTGATGATCGGGCCGAACTCGATGAGCTTGACCGCACCAATATTGGAGATGAGGAGCAGTCCGACGAAGACACCGACGATCACCGGGTAGAGACTCCGGCTCGTCGTGGCGAAGTGTGCGGGGTGTGGGCTGCTCATCGCAGCGTCATTCAATCAGGAGTGTCACTCGCCAGAGAAGCGAGGATCGCGGCGCTCCCGGAATGCCGCGATTCCCTCCGCATAATCCGCGCTCGTCCATGCCGTGCGACGCAGTGAGGTGAGGCGCTCGAAGGTGCCGCTCTCCAGGGGCCGTGCATCCGTGAGGGCGTTCATCTCCGCCTTGATCGCCTGCAAAGACAGGGGTGCCAGGGACGCGATGCGCTCGGCCAGGGATCGCCAGGCGACCTCGAGTGACGCTGTGTCGTCCGCGAGGCGGTTGATCGTCCCGGCGAGGTGCGGCGAGTCCGCGAGGAGTGGTTGCGCCGTGAAGAACATCTCCTTTGCGACGTTGAGTGGCACCGCACTGAGGAACTGTGCGACGCCATCAGTGTGATACGGCACACCGAGCTTCGCGGGAGTGATGGCGAAGGTCGCATCGCGCGACGCGACGATGAGATCGCAGGCGAAGGCGAGATTGCACGCCGCACCCCAGGCACCGCCCTCGACCGCGGCGATGACAGGGAAGGGCGCCGCACGGACCACGCGCACGAGGTGCTCAACCGGTGAGGTCCAGGCAAGGGGATCCCGGCCGTCGGTCGGCAGGTCATTGATGTCGTGACCGGCGGACCATGTGCTCACGCCCGGCTCCGCGCGAAGCACCAGGACCCGGCACTGGGCTGCCTCCACCGCCGCAGCGATCTCATCAGCCATGGCATGACCGAGCGCATTGCGACGCTCGGGATGGGTCATGGTGACGATGCGGATCACGCCGTCGTCCACGACGGAGATAAGGGGCACGCCGTCAGCCTAAGCCAGGGCTCAACCGAGGTTGAAGTCCGCGCAGCGAGGGGCATTTGCGAAGGCCTCGCGCACATCGCCATCCGCGGATCCCGCGAGTTCGCCGAGCGAGTCCTTCACAAGGACCCCTGCGTCGTAGGTGGCCTTGGCCGCCGCAGCAGCACGGACCCACTCGATGCCCGCAGACACGGGGTCGCCCGCGGCTTGAGCCGCATCGACATGGCCGAGCGCCTCATCCTTGGCGGTACCCAGGATCTCGATGCGTTCCTGAAGCAGCGGAACGACCGACACCGCCTCGATGTAGTCGACCGGGATGGCGCCTAGCGCAGTGCCCAGCTGATTTGCCGCAGCATCCACGCCATCGAGCTGCCCCGGGATCTGCTGCTGGAATTGCTCGCCGATCGAAGCAGGATCCTGGGGGTTGTAGTCCAGGGAGCCGGCGACATCGACGACGCTCGCGAGGAAGGCATCGCGAGCAGCGCACACCTCACCGGCCCAGATGACGATCTCAGGAGTGGTGGTCGGCGTGGGGATCGGCGGACGCGAGGAGGCGGCGCCCGGTGCCGGCGAGTTCGAACTCGCCAAGGCGGCTGGCTGGCTCTCGGTGCGCGTCGCCCAAATCCCCGCCACGACGAGGAGCGCTACGAGAGCGACTGCCCCGACGGCCACGATCCACTTCGGCATGGCGCCATGGTCCTCGCCCAGCAGCCCGGTGTCTACCGAGGTTGCCGGGTCGGGCGCCATCCGAGCCGCTAGGTTCGGCCCATGTCGACGCCGGCCCCAAGCCCCGCGCTCACCCCCGAGCAGCGCCGCTCCCTCCGGGCATCACTGCTGTGGGTGGCCTTCATCGTCGTCGTCATCGTCGCTCTCCAGCTCCCCTTGCCCGACGTCGTCACCATCGGCCCGACGTGGCTGATTCCCTTCATCGAGCTAGCCGGCATCCCGATCGTGGCCGCTCTCTACTTCATCGCGGGCGAAGACAGGCGCATCGTCCGGGCGACGATGACGGGGTTCCTCGTCTTCCTCGTCCTCGCCAGCGTCATGAACGCCGTCTTGCTCCTCATCAACCTGGTCAACGGCTTCACCGAGTCAGGCGCGGCACTGCTCTTTGCCGGGTTCGCGGTGCTCATCGTCAATGTGCTCAGTTTTGGCATCGTCTACTGGTGGATCGACGCGGGCGGCCCCATCGCGCGCATGGAGGGTCTCGCAGCGCCCAAGGACTTCCTCTTCCCGCAGCAGGGCATGGACGCGATGGAGTCGTGGCAGCCGGCTCTGCTGGACTACCTCTTCACCGCCTACACCAACATCATCGCCTTCAGCCCCACGGACACGATGCCGCTCTCGCACCGGGTCAAGGTGCTCTTCATCATCCAGTCGTCGACGGCGGTCGTCACCATCGTGGTGACGCTGAGCCGCGCCATCAATCTCATCCCCGGCGGGGCGCCCAGCTCCTAGTCGGGAAGGCGCCATTCGTCGGCCCAGGTCTGCGCGCCAAGCGCCACGTCTGCGCCGATCGCTCCCAGCAGGGGCGTGAACTTGAAGCCGTGCCCCGAGCATGGGGACATGACGACGACGGGACCACGGCGGTCGAGGATGAAGTGACTGTCGTCCGTCATGGTGAATAGGCATGAGGCGACTGAGGCGACGTCAGTGTCCGCCCCCGGCAGCCAACGCCGGGCATAGTCGGCCGCGGCCTCGATCGCCGAGTCCGGCACGTCGAGGGTGCGCGCCTGTAGGTCATCAACGACATCCATGGTGTCGAGGCCGACCTTGACGCCTTCGCCCGGCGACTCCAGGCCGTAGGCGCCGTAGGCAAAGGTGTGATTGGTGGCATCAGAACCCTCGTGATGCACGTACGACGGGAAGGCGAAGCCCGGGCGAATACCGAAGTGGACCGGTGCCTGCGCGGTGACCTGAAGGCGGGGAAGCCTGATACCGAAGTCATCGAGCCCGGCGAGGTCAGGGAGCCACCCCCCGGCGGAGACCACCGCCACGCGCGCCGTGACGGCACCCGTCGCCGTGACGACCCGCACTCCCCCTTCCACCGGCTCCAGCGCCAGAGCCGGGTCCTCGAAGCGCAATTGAGCACCCGCTCCTCCCGCGAGATTCAAGAGTGCCTCGATGGTCCGATCCGCGAAGATCCGACCACCGTCCGGTGAGTAGATGACACTGTCGTCGAAGTCCATGCCGGGCCATCGCTCTCGGCCTTCGGCCGGACTCAGTCGATCGAAGGCCCAACCGCCCGCACGCAGGGTCGCCTCGATCTCGTCGATCGCGCCGGCGAAGCCGTGGTCCAGCTGCCCTGTCTGCTCCAGGAGCGTCTCGCCCGATTCCTGCTCGAGGGAGCGCCACATCGGGATGGCCTCGGACGCCAAGCGTGAGTAGAGCGGCTCGCGGTAAGCGACGCGGAAGATGCGTGTCGAGCCATGCGAGGAGCCCCACGCGTGCCCGCGAGCAAATCTCTCAAGAAGCATGACCTCGTGCCCCCGTCGGGCGAGGTGCCAGGCCGTGGAGGAACCGGCGGCCCCTGCTCCGATGACGATGACGTCGGCGTCCATACGCAAAGCCTAGGACGTGGCCCGTGCCGTGATGGCTGCATGAGCAGCCATGGGATTGCGCATGATCTCCCTGAAGTGCTCGGCGTCCGCCACGACGTCCCCGCTGGCCAGACGGCCCGATGCGGTCGCGGCAGTGAAGGCCGCGTAATCACTGGAGACCTGATCGGCGTAGAGCAGGGCAAAGCTGCGAATAGCCTCGTCGAAGACCGAGGACCGGCCGAGATAGGCGGAGATGGCGATCGCATCACCCGTGCGCGCATGAGCACGTGCGAGCAC
>CAZLMT010000049.1:7361-17447 GCA_964560615.1 uncultured Actinomyces sp. | reverse complement strand
CGCCCCACGAAGTCGATGCCGGACTCGCCGCGGTAGAGCCGATCTCCGAGAGAGCTTGAACGAGACATCAGGACTCCACCCCCGCCGTCGAGCGATCATCGATTGGGGCGGCATCGGCCTTTGCGTCCACGGATCGATCCGTACGCCGCAGGCCCGTAAGCCACGATGTGCGCTGCATCCACGATGACCGGCAGACCAGCACCGTGAGCGGATACGTGAAGAGGAAGGCCACGAGAAGGTCGACCACCGTGATGAGCCCGAGTGTGAAGGCAAACCCGCGCACATTGCCGACGGAGACGATGTAGAGCACGACCGCCGCGAGGAGCGTCACGAAGTCCGCGGCGAGGATCGTGCGCCGCGTCGCGGTCCAGCCCACCTCTGCCGCTTGGCGCATACTCTTGCCCTCTCTCAGGGCATCTCTAATGCGTTCGTAGTAGATGATGAAGGAGTCTGCGGTGATGCCAATGGACACGATGGCACCCGCGACTCCCGCGAGGGTCAGAGTGAAGCCCACGCTCTTGCCCAGCGCAACGAAGAGGAAGTACGTCAGGCCGCCGGCCAGGACGAGGCTCAAGACCGCCACGATGCCGAGCACGCGGTAGTAGATCAAGAAGAAGATCACGATGAGCAAGGCGCCGATGGCGCCGGCGATCAGACCGGCACGCAATTGGTCACCGCCGATCGTGGGCGACACGCTCGTCACCTCGACGACCTCGAGATTGACCGGCAGCGCACCGTAGCTGAGGACGTTGGCGAGGTCCTGCGCTTCCTGCGACGTGAAGTCGCCCTCGATCTGCGCCTGGCCGCCAATGATCGGCTCGTTGAATCGCGGCGCAGACACGACGACACCGTCCAGCACGATGGCGAAGGCATTACACGGACTCGGACCGCCGGGGGAGCACTCGGGAAGTGCGTAGAGCTCCTGTGAGGCCTCGGCGAGGGCACGCGCGCCCTCGCTGTCAAAGGTCAGGCTCACGACCCAACCGCCCACGCCCTGCGCGGGAAGCTGGGCGACCGCATCGGTGACATTGGTGCCCTGGATGAATGCGGGCTGCAGGGAGTACTTGGCTGCGCCGTCGGTATCGCAGGTGCCGAGCCACAACTCGGGATCATCGGGGCTGCCGCCCGCCTGGTTCACGGGGTCAAGGCAATCGAGCGCGGCTACCTCCGCCTGGAACTCGGGCGTGTTGTCGGCCGCCTGCACGATCTGGGCGCTGGTCGCCGTGTCATCACCCGTGGGCGCCGGTGCCGGAGCAGCGGTGTCATCCAGCGACGCCGGGGCGGGTCCCAGGATTGTCCACACCGGGCGGAAGTCCAGGAGCGCCGTGCGCCCCACGAGCTCGACCAGCCTCTCCTGGCTGACATCGGGTACGGACACGACGATGGCTGCACCGTCACCGGATCCCTGCACCGTGACCTCGGCCTCGGCGACGCCGACGCCATCGACGCGCTGACGGATGATCGCCACGGTCTGGGCGAGTTGATCGTCGGTGATTGATGCGCCTTCCTGCACCGCCTTGGGCTGCAGAATGACCTGGGTGCCGCCGCGCAGATCCAGCCCCAGGCGCACAGTGTTGTCCTGTCCCGGCCAGAAGGCCCACGCCGCCACGGCAGCCGTGATGAGCGCCATGATGAGGAGCAGCCGACCGGGGTGCGTCTGCGAGCCGGTGCGGCTACTGCGGTTGGCGGAGGGCACGTGTTTTCCTTCTTAGCGTGGTGGTGGCAGGGACGGGGCCGCGACCGGCCTAGGCGCTCTGGCCTGAAGGGTCGGCGGGAGGGACCGCGTCGGTGGCTGCGGTCTCCGGCTCGATGACCTTGCCGATCGCCGCCTTGACGACGCGGATGACCACGCCGGGAGCGATCTCGACCTCGGCATCGTCATCGTCGATAGCCACCAGGGTGCCGTAGACGCCGGCGGTCGTCATCACGCGCGATCCCGGAGCGAGCGCCGACATCATCGCGGCCTGCTTCTTCTGGCGATTGCGAGCGGGGCGCATGATCAGCAGGTAGAAAACCACGCCGATCAGGAGAATCGGCAGCAGCGTGCCCAGACTTTCCACGAATACACCCCTCGAAGGCCGCGGCGCCAAGGCGGCGCACTTGGTCCAGGAGCCTAGCCGGAGCCGTCCGGGAAGCCGAGGAGGCCCTGGTCGGGCCAGGTGCCGGCCGGGGGCGACACGCCCAGGTGGGCATATGCCGCACCCGTTGCCACGCGACCCCGCGGCGTGCGGGCCAGGAGGCCGTGGCGCACGAGGAAGGGCTCGGCCACCGTCTCCACGGTTTCGGGCTCCTCCCCCACGGCAACAGCCAGGGTGGAGAGGCCGACGGGACCCCCGCCGAAGCGACGCACGAGCGCGTCCAGAACCGAACGATCCAGCCGGTCCAGTCCAAGCACGTCGACCTCGTAGAGGTCAAGCGCCGCACGCGCGGCACTCCGATCGACATCACCGGTGCCGTGCACCTGCGCCCAATCGCGTACGCGGCGTAGGAGTCTGTTGGCGATGCGCGGAGTGCCGCGAGACCGCCGGGCGATCTCGGAGATCCCTTCGGCATCGATGTCTACGGCGAGGAGGTGCGCTGACCTCTCGAGGATCGAGCGCAGGTCTGCCTCGTCATAGAAGTCCAGGTGCGCGGTGAAACCGAAGCGATCGCGCAAGGGGCCCTGCAGGAGACCCACGCGCGTGGTGGCGCCCACGAGGGTGAACGGAGCCAGGTCGAGGGGAAGAGCTGTAGCCCCGGGGCCCTTGCCCACGATGACGTCGACACGGAAGTCCTCCATGGCGACGTAGAGCATCTCCTCGGCAACGCGAGCGAGCCGATGGATCTCATCGATGAAGAGGACCTCGCCAGGCTGAAGGCTCGACAGGATTGCCGCCAGGTCACCGGCATGCTGGAGAGCGGGACCACTCGTGAGGCGGAGCGGAGCCGCCATCTCCTCGGCGATGATCGACGCCAACGTGGTCTTGCCCAGCCCGGGCGGACCCGAGAGCAGCACGTGGTCAGCCGGACGCTCCCGCCGACGCGCAGCCTGAAGGACGACATCCAACTGGGCGCACACGCGGGACTGCCCGACAAATTCGTCGAGCCGCCGCGGGCGCAAGGCGCCCTCCAGGACACGCTCGCTGTCATCGGCATGCGCGTCAACAAGCCGCTCGCCGTCGTCGCCCATCGCACCCTCGCCCGTCATCGCCGATCCAGATGCTGCAGGGATGCACGAAGGAGGATCTGCACGTCAGGATCCGAGCCGGCGTCGGGGCTGACCGCAGCGACAGCACGATCGGCATCCCGTGCCGACCAACCGAGCGACATGAGCGCCGCCCGCACGGTCTCGTGCGCGTCACTCGACGGCAGGTCGCCAGGCCGCGCGACGGCACGCAGCCTGTCCTTCAACTCGATGACGAGGCGCTGGGCTCCCTTGGTGCCGATTCCCGGCACCCGCGTGAGGCTCGCGATGTCCTCGCTGGCGATGGCCTGGCGTAGATCATCGGGTGAGAGTGTGGCCAGGACGGCGAGTGCGGTGCGGGGGCCTACGCCGGAAACGGTCTGGACGAGTTCGAAGACATCGCGCTGCTCGGTGTCGAGGAAGCCATAGAGCGTGAGGGAATCCTCGCGCACCACCAGACTCGTGTGCAAGGCCAGACCGTCGCCCGTGCGCACGGATGCGGCCGTCTGGGGCGTGCAGGCGATGCTCATGCCGACCCCGCCGACCTCGACCACGACGGCGGACGGCTGCACCGCCGCGACCACTCCGGAAATCGAAGCGATCACCGCCGCGCTCCGACGGCCGCCTGCAAGCGGCGCTCGGCACCTCCGCGCCAGATCTCTGTGATGGCCAAGGCCAGGGCGTCGGCGGCATCCGCGGGACGCACAGGAGCATCCAGGCGAAGGACACGCGTGACCATGGCAGTCACCTGGGCCTTGTCTGCACGCCCGCTCCCGGTGACCGCGGCCTTCACCTCGCTCGGGGTGCGCAGGCTCAACGGGATGCCGCGACGCCCTGCTGCCAGCGCCGCCACGGCGCCCGCCTGGGCCGTGCCCATGACGGTCCGCAGGTTGTGCTGGCTGAAAACGCGCTCCACGGCGATGATCTCCGGACGGTGGCGCGACACGAGTTCCTCCAGCGCACGCTCCAGGCCCGTGAGCCGCTCCTCGAGGGGTGCCTCGGGTGGAGTGCGCACGACGACCACATCGACGAGCACGAGGGACCCGCCGGGGGCGCCGTCGACAACCCCTACCCCGCATCTCGTGAGACCAGGATCCACGCCCATGACCCGCACGAGCGCCTCCTCCGCGTTCCCGCGATGCGGGAGATACGAACACCTGTGCGAAGACTACTGCCCGGGGCCTGCCGCCTCACGGATCGCACGAGCCTTCGGCGTGCCGTCTCCCGGCTCTCCCGCCGCCAGCGGATCGGCGGGACCGACGAGCCCATCGGTGACGGTCGCGAAGCCCGAGCGCATGTCGGTGACCAGGCTGTCGAGATCGGGCACGGCCCGATCGTCGGCCGAGATGCCGACGAATGCCGAACCGTCATAGGTGACCATGGTGACGTTGACGGCGGCCCCAATGGTGGCCACCAGCGGATAGATGCCGGCGATACGCGCCCCCGCGACGTAGAGCGGGAGAGGCGGTCCGGGGACGTTGCTGGTGGTCACGTCACTCGCGAGGGCGGCCTGTGCGAGCACGGGTACAGGCACCAGCCAGCTGATCTCCGCGAGCGGATCCGCGAGGCGGAGTGCAGGCTCGTGTCTCCACCGAGCCACTGCTTCGTGAGCCGCCTGCATGCGTTCGTCGACGGTGAGCCCCGCGACGGGCAGCGCGATGCGCGCGATCGTCACGGCATTGGAAGCCTGGGCGGAGGTATCACCCGCATCCCCGCGGAGGCTGATGGGCACATTGAAGCGGAGCTCGTCCGCGACGCTCCCACATCGCACGTGATACCGCTCGAGACCGAGCCCGACCGCGGCCATGAAGGCGTCGTTCACGCTGCAGTCGCGCTCCTTCGCGGCCCCGCGCAGGCTCGCGAAGGGCAGGTCGAAGGCCGCAAAGTGGTACGTCGTGCCCCTCTCCGTCATGAGGGGCGACAACGGGCCGTCCGGCACCGCCGTGAAGCGACCCACCGAGGCGAGGGTCCCGAGGACTGACGTCCAGGTCCCCACGGGGTCGGTGAGCGTGCCTCGCGCGAGCGCCACCATGGCCTCGCCGACGCGCTCAGCCGCCCCAAAACCACGACGGACGTTGTCGACGATGTCCGCGACGCTCACCTCCGGCGCACCTACGTCCACAGGCGTGGGCGCTTCGGGGGCCTCCGCTTCCGCCGGGTCGGGCGTAGCAGTGAGTTCCACGAGGTTGAGGCCGATGAGCACGGTCGCCTGGCCGTCCGCGATCGCGTGATGCAGCTTCAAGAGCAAGGCCGCACCGTCACCCTCTAGCCCCTCCACCAGGACGAGCTCCCACAGTGGTCGGTCACGGTCGAAGTCGGTGAGGCTGACCCGACGCGCCTCCTCCATGAGCTCGTCCCAGGTGCCCGTGCCGGCGAGGCGCATGCGCCGCAGGTGCAGGCCAAGGTCGAAGTCTGGGTCAGTCGCGAGGCGAGGGGAGGCTACTCCGAAGACTCCCCGGAGAGGGCGCTGACGCAGGACAGGAACCATGCGCGTGAGCCGCTCCACGCGAGCCCGGAGGCGGTCCCAATCGGGTGCCGCGTCGAGGAGGACCAGGGCCACCACGGTGGACCGCAGATGCGGACTGCCCGCTGAGGTGCGCCACGTCGCAGCATCCCAGCCGGTGAGCTGCCGTCCGGCTCCGGACATGCGGTCCTCCCCTCGTGCGCCAGCCTCGATCAGACGTCGAGGCTGGCGAGTACCTCGTCGCTCACATCGACATTGGTGTAGACGTTCTGAACGTCATCACTGTCCTCCAAGGCCTCGACGAGGCGGAAGACTTTGCGGGCGACGTCGGCATCCACCGGCACCGACATGCTCGGCACGAAGGTCGCCTCCGCGGAGTCGTAGTCGATACCGGCGCCCTGCAGAGCCGTGCGCACGGTGACAACATCACCGGCCTCGCTCACGACCTCGAAGGCATCGCCCAGGTCGTTGACTTCCTCAGCACCTGCCTCGAGGACGGCGGCGAGGATGGAGTCCTCGTCGACATCGTCGGAGCGTGGCACCATGACGACACCCTTGCGACTGAAGAGGTAGGACACGGAGCCAGGATCGGCCATGCTTCCGCCGTTGCGCGTCAGGGCGACACGGACTTCGGACGCGGCTCGATTGCGGTTGTCGGTGAGGCACTCCACGAGCACGGCAACGCCGTTGGGGCCGTACCCCTCGTACAGGATGGTTTGGTAGTCGGCGCCGCCTGCCTCAGCACCCGACCCGCGCTTGACGGCACGTTCGATGTTGTCGAGAGGGACAGAGCTCTTGCGCGCCTTCTGGATCGCGTCGTAGAGCGTGGGATTGCCCGCGGGGTCGCCACCGCCCTGTCGCGCCGCGACCTCGATGTTCTTGATCAGTCGCGCGAAGAGCTTGCCGCGCCTCGCATCGACGACGGCCTTCTTGTGCTTGGTGGTGGCCCACTTGGAGTGGCCGCTCATGCGTACTCCCTCACAATCTGGACGAACATCTCGTGGAAGCGCGGGTCGCCGGTGAGTTCTGGGTGGAACGACGTGGCGACGAGCGGACCCTGCCTGACCGCGACGATCGTATCCGTCCCGCTGGCATCGCCCGGCGGGATGGCGGAGCCGCCCCTGTCGGGCGGGGTCACCCTGGCGAGGACCTCCACGTCCTCCCCCACCGACTCCACCCAGGGAGCCCGGATGAAGACCGCGGGAAAGGACTCTCCGAGGCCTCGGACGTCGATCTCGGTCTCGAAGGAGTCGACCTGACGGCCGAAGGCATTGCGCCTCACCACCATGCCGATGCCGCCGATGGTCTCCTGGTCGGAGCGTGCGTCGAGCACCTCGTCAGCCAGCATGATCATGCCGGCGCATGAGCCGTACATCGGCATGCCTTGTGCGCGCGCCTGGCGCAGTGGCTCCAGGAGACCGTCGCGCACGGCGAGCATGGACATCGTGGTGGACTCACCACCGGGAATGACGAGCGCCTGAACCGAGTCGAGTTCTGCCTCCGAGCCCACCGGCACGGCATCGGCACCTGCACGCACCAAACTCCGGAGATGCTCGCGGACGTCGCCCTGCAAGGACAGGACGCCGATCGTGGGCCTCGGGCCCGGCGGGCCGGCGAAGCCGCCCCTGACGGGCTGGCCCGTCACCAGCCCCGGTCTTCGAGCCGGTGGTGGACGGGAATGTCTGCGACGTTGATGCCCACCATCGCCTCGCCCAGGCCGCGCGACACCTTGGCCACGACATCGGGATTGTCGAAGTGACGGGTCGCCTGCACGATGGCCTCAGCGCGCTTCACCGGGTCGCCGGACTTGAAGATGCCCGAGCCGACGAAGACTCCGTCGGCGCCCAGCTGCATCATCATCGCGGCGTCAGCCGGGGTTGCGATACCGCCCGCGGTGAAGAGGACGACCGGGAGGCGGCCGGCCTTTGCCACCTCGACCACGAGTTCGTAGGGCGCCTGGAGCTCCTTGGCCGCGACGTAGAGCTCGTCCTCGGATCGCGCTGCCAGGGCCCGGATCTCGCCCAGGATGCGACGCATGTGGGTGACGGCATTGGAGACATCTCCCGTGCCCGCTTCGCCCTTGGACCGGATCATGGCCGCGCCCTCGGTGATGCGACGCAGGGCCTCGCCGAGATTGGTCGCCCCACAGACGAAGGGGACGGTGAACTGCCACTTGTCGATGTGATTGGAGTAGTCGGCCGGAGTGAGCACCTCGGACTCGTCGATGTAGTCGACCCCGAGCGACTGGATCACCTGAGCCTCGGCGAAGTGGCCGATCCGGGCCTTCGCCATCACGGGGATGGTGACCGCCTCGATAATGCCCTGAATCATGTCGGGGTCCGACATGCGCGCGACCCCGCCCTGGGCGCGGATATCCGCCGGGACGCGCTCAAGTGCCATGACCGCGACGGCACCGGCATCCTCGGCGATCTTGGCCTGGTCCGGTGTGACGACGTCCATGATCACGCCGCCCTTAAGCATCTCCGCCATGCCCCGCTTCACGCGGATGGTGCCGGTGGCGTGGTTGGGGGAATCCGACACGGTGACCTCTCACGACAGTGGGCGCCGCGACGACCGCGGGCTGGCTCCATCGTAGTGGGATGGGCCGATCGCGCCAGGCCGAGGTGAGGTCCTCAGGTGATCTTGGGCTTCATGGCCTTGTCGAGCAGGACCACCCACTCCTGACCGATCGCGAAGGGCATGGGCGAGCCATCGGGCAGCAGGAACCTCGTGCCCTCCCCCGGGGAGGGGCGCTCCCAGGTCACCGACCACATTCGGCCATCCCTGAGCACGATCGCGGCCCCCTCGCCCACCGTCTCGATCAAGGGGGTGCGCCCGCCGTACCGATCTCCGTAGCCGGAGTCCGACTGCACCACCGACTGGATCACCACGGTGGCAGCCCGCTGTGGCCCACCCTCGGTGGATCGCGACTCCTCGCCGTTGAGGCCGACGATGAAGTCGCCGGCGTCCTCATCCAGCTGAAGGACACCTCCGATGACGGCCACGTCGCGGTGACGGTGGACACAGGGGTGCCACCGGTGGGCGGCTCCTGCGAAAAGACGAAGCCAATATCGCGCGCGAGCTCGGCGTCGGGCGCTGCAGCGAGCAGCGCACGAGGGTCGGCCATGTGATCCACGGGCGACGGTCGACCGGGATCGTCGGAGAACGCCGCGTAGACCTTCTCCGCCGACACGTCGTAGAGATTGGCCGCAGCGATCACGGGAAGGAGCTTGGACTGCGCACCCGAATTGGAGAAGGCGATCCTGCCGAAGGGGGCAAGGATGTCGAGATCACTGATGCGTGCCGATCGCACCGGCCCGATGACATCAGGGAGCGAAGAGTTGAAGATGGCGATGAACCGCGTGAGGTCCCATTCCACCTCCGTCACGTAGACGAGGTCTGCCGCCTGGAGTCCCGCATGCGGCTGCGCAGCGCGGGTGTTGTCGATCTTGATCGCGAGGACCGGCTTGCCCTCGCCCCCGGGCAGTCCGGAGAAGGGCGATGCCCCCGCGGGAATCCCATCGGAGGGAGTCGGCAACGCTGAGGGGCTCGGTGACGGCGAGGCGCTTGCCGAACTTGGGGTCGGGCTGGGGCTCGACGACGCAGGAGCTGCTTCCTCGCCACCGCACGCGGCGAGGAAGAGGGCTCCCAAAACAAGGGGGGCAAGGAGGCGCATTGATTAAAGGTACGTCGGGTCACCCGATCATCGCGCGGTAAGGCCCGGTGGCGGCGTGTCGTCCATTTCCACCGTCTCGGGCCACGGGGTGTGCCCCGCGAGGTGAAGCCACCTCACAAGCCGCTGCCGCCGTACCTGACGACACGCACGCACGGCATCGTTGTGGAAGCGACGCGACAACTGCACCCGGACACACGTGCCCCTCAGATCGTCGAGCATCGTCGGGTCCGGTGCCGCTTCGCGCAGCTCCTCAGCCTCTTGAGCGTCGGGGATGGCCTCGACGAGCACGCGCGTGAGATCGCTCTCGGCGAGGCCGCGCGACACGACATCGTCGTCCGAGGCGGCTCGGGCACCGTGAGCAGAGTCCGCGAGCACCACCGCGGTGGCAGGATCGAACACTCCGGATGCCGCCATGTCCAAGGCCAGTGCAGATCGGCGCAGGAGCTGGGTGTCGAGGGCGTGGAGTGATGTGTCGATGCGCCGATGCAGCCGATCCAGTCGACCTGCGGTCATGCTGAGGTACAGGCCCACAAAGAGGACCGCCGTCACGCACGCGATCAACCACCACCACGACCCCATCAGTCGGGTGCTCCCTCGTGGACCCGGCGGCGTGCGAGCCGACCGACAATCTGCCCGCGGAGATCTTCGCGCACCGCGCTCTGCCCGGCCGTCACGCTCGCATAGACATCGATGAGGTCCCCGCCCACGGTGCGCCAGTCGTACGCCTCGGCCCTGCGACTACCCGCCGCCACAAGCTGTGCGCGCGCATCCTCGTCTTCGAGC
>CAZLMT010000049.1:0-7351 GCA_964560615.1 uncultured Actinomyces sp. | reverse complement strand
TCGCCCACGGGGAAGAGCGCACCGCACCGTCCGCCGTCGAGGACACGGGCGAACGCATCCAGGTCACTGGCAATGACGGGCGTACCCGCAGCCATGGCCTCGAGTAGGACGATGCCGAAGGACTCGCCACCCGTGTTGGGGGCGACGTAGACATCCAGTGAGGCGAGGGCGCGCGCCTTCTCCTCTTCGTCCAGCCGGCCCAGAACGACGATGCCGGACCGAAGGGCTGCCGGCAGATCGGCAAGAACCTCATCCACATCGCCCGGCCCGATGAGGACGAGGGTCGCCTCCGGGATACGCGCCCGGATGCCGGCGAAGGCCTCCAGCAAAATGGGGAGGCCCTTGCGCGGCTCGTCCATCCGGCCGAGGAATCCAATCGCAGGACCCGGCCACTCGCGCAGGGGTGGCGCATCCTGATAGTGATCGACACGGACGCCGTTGGGGATGAGGACCGCATCGCCTCCAAGATGATCCACGATGGTGCGGCGCGCGTGCTCGCTCACGGCCACCAGAGCAGAGATCTTCTCCAGGGCGGTCTGCGCGAGGTAGTAGCCCGTCACGAGGACACGCGAACGCTCGATCGATGAATGCACGGTTGCCACTATCGGTCCTCGAGCAGACCAGCACGCGAGTACGCCGAGTGAAGGTGCGAGCGGTTCGTGGACATGGAGCACGTCGAATTCACCTTCGCGAATCCAGCGACGCACCCGGGCAGTGGCCTTCACTCCAAAGGTGAGTCGCGCGACGGAGCCGTTGTAGGGCACGGAGCGCGGGCGCCCACCGTCGACGGCATAGGTCGGGAGGGAAGCGGGATCTTCGACAGGCGTGATGACGCTCACGTCATGCCCCATCTCGATAAGCGTCTCCGCCTGATCGCGGATGTGCGCCTGGACCCCTCCGGGGACATCCCAGGCGTAGGGGCACACGATGCCGATCTTCACGCGGCGTCCCGAGCGGGGAGATCGCTCAGCCACAGTCGCTGCATCATGTGCCAATCGACGGGATGCTCGCCAATGGTGCGGGCGAAGGCATCGGCCATCGATTGGGTGAGCGCCTCGACACTCTCCTTGCGGCCGACATCGCCGGGGTGCGGCAGGGCCGGCCTCACCCGTCCGTGCAGGCCTCCCTCGACATGCCACAGATCCACGGGCATGATGGGCGCCCCCGTCATCAAGGACAGCATCGCGGGGCCGGCGGGCATCGACGCGGTCTCGCCAAAGAAGTCGACCGGGACACCGCTCCCGGAG
Organism: uncultured Actinomyces sp.; assembly: GCA_964560615.1. Classification (GTDB taxonomy): domain Bacteria; phylum Actinomycetota; class Actinomycetes; order S36-B12; family S36-B12; genus Mxb001. Next base: position 6,104 of record CAZLMT010000049.1, on the reverse strand, counting down.
AGGTCACGGTCCGCGACGAGGCACACAAGCTTGCCTTCGCGAAGGCGGCGCAGGAGGATGCGGAAGGTCTCGTCCTCGCCGTGAGGCAGCACCTCCATGCCAAGTGACGAGCGGTAGGCCACGAACTTGTCGTAGAGCCCCTCGGGCTTGAGCCTCTCCGCAACCGTGACGATGCCGCCGTAGCGATCGCACGCCCACGCACCAGCCAGGTCCCAGTTGCCGCTGTGCGAAGAGACCATGACCGCTCCCCCGCCCGAGCCGACCGCAGAGTCGAGTCGATCGAGTCCTTCCAGCACCGTGAAGTTGTCACGCAGTCGCTGAGGACTCCATGCAGGGAGCCGGAAGGTTTCACTCCAGTAGCGCAGGTAGCGACGTACGCCCTCATGGGTCGCAGCATCGAGGGCCGCGGAGCCTGCATCCGGAAGCACGCGCGTGAGGTTGGCGCGCAATTGGCGCACGCCGCGACCGTTCTTGCGATAGGTCCGGTCGGCCATCGCCTGGAAGGCGCGGTCCACGACCGGCTCCGGCATGCGCTTGATCGCAGCCCAACCGACACCGAATCCCAGGTCCGCCGCAGTGTCGGACAGGCTCACTCCCCGCCCCCGCTCGGTGCCTTCAGCTGGCGCCTCACCACCACGATGCGCTGCACCACCGTGACGACGCTCAGCACTGCGAGGAGGCCAAGTGCGATTGGCAGGACGTAGGGCACACCCAGTCCCGCGAGCAGGGCGGCGAGCAACACCACGATGAGACGCTCTGCCCGCTCAGCGATGCCCACGTTGGCGGTAGCACCCACGGCCTCGGCACGAGCCTTGGCGTAGGAGATCACCTGGCCGCCGACAAGGCAGGTGAGTGCAGCGGCGGTCGTCCACGGGTTGCCGGTAGCGGCGGCCCACAGGACGAGCGCACCGAAGACGCAACCGTCGGCGACCCGATCAAGTGTCGCGTCGAGGAAGTTGCCCCATGGCCCTGCCCGGCCAGAGAGCCGCGCCATGGTGCCGTCGAGTAGGTCCGCGATGACGGAAAGGCCGATGATGAGAACGCCGGGCACGAAGTCGCCGCGCGGGAAGAAGACGAGTGCCGCCGTGCACGTGATGAGGGTCCCGACGACCGTGACGGCGTCGGGTGAGACGTGGAGTTTCAGGAGCAACCGTGCGATGGGCTCGAGGACGGCTGTCGAGACCTTGCGCGCCGCCGGATTGTTGAGCACGGACTCTCCTCGGCTGTGCGCTCCACAGCGCCTTGTCGCACTGACGGCGTCTGCCGGCCATTCCGGCGCTCTCATCGTACGGCCTGGCACCCGCAGTCAGGGGCGGCGTACGGCGTGGAGCCGGGAGGTGGGGATCGGGAGGTCGTGGATACTGCGCAGGGTCTGAGGAGGACTCTGTGACCATGACCGCTCCGATCGAGCCGGCACGGATCCGCAACGTCGTGCTGGTCGGGCCGCGCGACGCGGGCAAGACGACCCTGGTGGAGCAGCTTGCACTCGCGACGGGAGCGCTCACGCGGCCCGGCTCGGCCGAGGAGGGCACTTCGCTCTCGGACACCGAGGATGCGCTGGGCCTGGTGTCCCTGGAGTGGCAGGGAGTGCACATCAACCTCCTCGATACCCCCGGCGATGCCGATGTCGAGAGCGAGGTGCGCGCCGGACTGCGCGCCGCCGACGCGGCGCTCTTCGTCGTGTCTGCGGACGATGGTGTCGATGCCGCCACCACGATGCTGTGGGACGAGTGCGCCGCAGTCGGCATGCCGCGGGCGATTGTCGTCACCAAGGCGGACCGGGATCGAGCGGATGTCGAGGCCACGGTCGAGGAGTGCCAGCTCGCACTCGGCACCGACGGCGGCGTCCTGCCGGTCCACCTGCCCCTCCACAACGACGACGAGCAGGTGGCAGGAATCATCGACCTGGTCACCCAGCGCATCCACGACTATTCCGGCGGGGTACGCGTCGAGCGTGAGCCGGATCCGCAGCATGTCGACTTGATCGCCGATGCACGTGCGGCCCTGCTCGTGGCGATCATCGCCGAGACGGACGATGATGCGCTCGTCGGGAGCTTCCTAGGGGGTGGGGAGATCTCCGCGGAGTCCTTGGCCACGAGCCTGGACCGGGCTGTCGCGCGGGGGCAGGTCCACCCCGTGGTCGTCACCGCGACTACCCCACTGGGCTTCGGGTCGCTCGAACTCCTTCAGGTGATCACGCGGGAATTCCCCTCGCCCCTCGAGAGTCCGCTGCCCGTGGTGACGGCTTCGGACGGCAGTCCGCGCGTCCCCCTGACCTGCGAACCCACGGGGCCGCTGTGCGTCGAGGTGGTGCGGACCTCGGATGACGCCGACGGCGGTCGAGTGTCTTTGGTGCGTGTCTACTCGGGCACGCTTCATGCCGACTCGACCGTGCACGTGGCGGGACATGACCGACGCGATCAGGCAGGCGTGGTGCTCACGCGCGACGAGCATGCGGGTGGGATCGTCAGCGGGCCCACTCCCGTGACGGCCCTGGGAGCAGGCGACATCGGGCTTGTCACCGGTCTCCCCCATGTCGTCGTCGGGGACACGCTGTCGTCACGTGAACTGCCGCTGCTCCTTGAGCCCCAGGTCAGGCCCGGCGGGACGACCAAGCCGCCCCTGTCGGGCTCCCCCGGGCGTGAGGGCCAGGGACTGGACGCGATCTAAGTCAGGTCGGCCAGGGCCCTGCGTCGCGGCCGGTCTCGCGCGCACCGAGTTGCGCGTCCGCCGGCCCCGAGTGACGGATGACCCATTCCTGCGGCTCCAGGGGGCGGTAGCGGTGCTCTGCTCCGCTCACGATCATCACGTCACCCGCGGTGATCTCGACGGTGCATGCGCCCTGAGGCAGCGCGAACTCCACCATGCCGCGCCCGCTGCGCACGAAGTGCGCCTCCGTCACGGCGTTGACGTGCCAGGCACCCATGCCCGTGTGCTCCGCGCCGGGGTCGGGCGGCTCCGCGACGACGACCACGCGGATCTGGCGCTCGTCGGGCCCGAGCACCTCGGCGATGACGGCCTCGGGCGCATCATCACCGGGTGCATGGACGAAGCGCACCCCGAGCGCAGCGAGCTCCGCCTCCAGGTCGACTCCCCCGGGTCCACTGATGATCGCCATGATCGTCCCTCTCGTCCGCGCGCCTAGTCTTCGGCGTCCCAGGCCTCGGCCAGCAGTCGTCGCGTCTCCTCAAGGAGTTGCGGCATGGGCTTGGTGTGGCCGATCACGGGCATGAAGTTGGTGTCGCCGCCCCAGCGCGGCACGACGTGCTGGTGGAGGTGGCCGGCGATTCCCGCGCCTCCGACCTTGCCCTGGTTCATGCCGACGTTGAAGCCTTGCGCTCGAGACACCGAGCGCAGCACCGTCATCGCACGTTGCGTGAGGCTTGCGATCTCGGCCGCCTCCTCGGCGTCGACTTCGGTGTAGTCGGCGACATGGCGATAGGGACAGACCAGCAGATGCCCGGAGTTGTAGGGGTAGAGGTTCATCACGACGTACGCCGTGTCACCGCGAGCCACGACGAGGCCCTCGTCCTCGGCCATCCCCGGAGCTCGGCAGAAGGGGCACTCCTCCCCCGGCCCATCGTGAGCGGGTCGCCCCTCACCGCGCAGGTAGGCCTCGCGATGGGGCACCCAGATCCGCTCCCACCGGTCGATCATCCCGCCGTGGTCGAGTGGGAGCCCGCCCTCGGTCATGCGGGTGCGCTCTCCACCTGGCGTCGTTCGCTCACGGCCGCGAGGATCTCCTCCACCGCCTCGTCGACGGAGACACCATTGCGCTGACTGCCGTCGCGGTAGCGGAAGGACACCGCGCCGGCGGCCATGTCGTCGTCGCCGGCGATGAGCATGTAGGGCACCTTCGACTTCTGCGCCGTGCGGATCTTCTTCTGCATCCGGTCATCGGCATCGTCGACCTCGACACGGATTCCGTGCGCGCGCAGGCGCGCGGCGACGTCGTAGAGGTAGTCGACATGGGCATCCGAGACGGGAATCGCCACGACCTGCACCGGTGCGAGCCAGGGAGGGAACGCGCCAGCGTAGTGCTCGAGCAGTACGGCGAAGAAGCGCTCGATGGATCCGAAGAGCGCGCGGTGGATCATCACCGGGCGCTGCCGGGTGCCATCCGGGGCGGCGTACTCCAGATCGAATCTCTCGGGGAGGTTGAAGTCGAGCTGGATCGTCGACATCTGCCACGTGCGACCGATGGCGTCCTTGGCCTGGACGGAGATCTTCGGCCCGTAGAAGGCGGCCCCGCCCTCGTCCAGGACCAGCTCGAGGCCCTGCTTCTCAGCAGCCTTGCGCAGGACCTCGGTCGCCTCAGCCCACACTTCATCGGAGCCGACCGACTTCTCCGGGTTGCGCGTCGAGAGCTCGAGATAGAAGTCCTCGAGGCCATAGTCGCGGAGCAGATCGAGAACGAAGGTGAGGAGCTTGTCGAGCTCGTCGGCCATCTGCTCGCGGGTGCAGTAGATGTGGGCATCGTCCTGGGTGAATCCGCGTGCGCGCGTCATGCCCTGGACGACACCGGACTTCTCGTAGCGATAGACCGTGCCGAACTCGAAGAGCCGCAGGGGCAGCTCCCGGTACGAGCGTCCTCGCGCGTCGAAGATGAGGTTGTGCATGGGGCAGTTCATCGGCTTCATGTAGTAGTCGACACCTTGCTTGCGCACCGTGCCGTCGGCATCGACCTCGGCATCGAGGTGCATCGGCGGATACATCCCCTCCGCATACCAGTCGAGGTGCCCTGACTTCTCGAAGAGCGCCGCCTTGGTGACATGCGGGGTGTTGACGAACTCGTAGCCGGCTTCCTCATGGCGCTTGCGCGAGTAGTCCTCCATCACGCGCCTCACCACACCGCCCTTGGGATGGAATACGGCCAGGCCCGATCCGATCTCCTCCGGGAAGCTGAAGAGATCGAGCTCGGCCCCGAGCTTGCGGTGGTCGCGCTTCTCGGCTTCCTCCAGGAACGTGAGGTAGGCCTGCATCTCCTCCTTCGAGGGCCAGGCGGTGCCGTAAACGCGCTGGAGCTGCTCATTGGCCTGGTCGCCGAGCCAGTAGGCAGCGGCGGTGCGCATGAGCCTGAAGGCATTGGGCGGGATGAAGCGCGTGTCGGGCACGTGTGGGCCGCGACACAGATCACCCCAGCAGGTTGCGCCCGACTTGGCCTCGACGTTGTCGTAGATGGTGAGCTCGGCGCCGCCGACCTCCATGACATCGGCGCCACCCTCGCTGCCGATGAGACGCAGCTTGAAGGGCTCCCCCGCGAGCTCGTGCTTGGCCTCTGCGTCGGTGACCACGCGCCGCGAGAAGCGCTGCCCCGACTTCACGATCTCCTGCATGCGCTTCTCGAGGACCTTGAGGTCTTCGGGAGTGAAGGGCGTCTCGACGGAGAAGTCGTAGTAGAAGCCATCCTTGACCGGCGGACCGATACCGAGCTTGGCCTCAGGGAAGGTGTCCTGGACAGCCTGCGCGAGCACGTGTGCGGTCGAGTGTCGGAGCACGGCAAGACCCTCGGGGGTGTCCACGCCCACGGCCTCGACCACGTCGCCATCCCGCAGGATGGTGGCCAGGTCTCGCAGTTCGCCGTTGATGCGCGCGACGACGACGCGGCGGCCATCGCCGACCACGTCAGCCGCTGTGGCGCCCTCGGGCACCGAACGCGACTCCTCACCTTCGGCCGTGACGACCGCGATCGCCAGGTCTGCCACCGCAGCCACGCTCCCTTCGCGAAGCCACGCCGAATCGCATTCGACGCGGTGGGGGCACAGTATCGTGACCGCCCATGACAGGGAGCGGCGACGACGCCCGCATGAAGACCTTGATGAAGGCGATGCGCACCGCCCGGGCCGCGGCCATTGGCGGCCTGGTGTTCGCGGTCCTCATGGCCGTTGTCCTGCACCTCTTCCGCGCGGCATTTCCCATCGACCAGTACCTCGACGCGGAGTCGATGCCCACACCCGAGGCGCTCTCGCAAGCGCGCACCGCGCTCTTCCTCGTCCCGTACGCCGGAATCGCCTTCATCTGGTTCACGGCGGCGCTGCACTACAACCTGGGCAGTCAAGACATGCGACTCTTTACCACCGTCCTCATCGGTTCGGGGTTGCTCT
>CAZLMT010000048.1:13454-17458 GCA_964560615.1 uncultured Actinomyces sp. | reverse complement strand
TCCCTAGGTGGGAAGAACGCCTCCGCGTCTGACTCCCCGGGCCCGGCGGCGGAGGAGCCCTCTCCGCTAAATCCCCGAGGACACGCGGGCGAATCTGTCCAGCCAGAGCCCCGCGACGACATCGGGATGCTCCATCTGCGCCACATGGCCACAGTCGTCGAGGAGCACCACCTCGGCATCGGGGAACTCACGTGCCGCTCGTGCCGCACCGCGGGCATCGACGAGTACGTCGTCCTCGCCATAGATCGCCAGGACGGGCTGGCGCACCTGCCGCGCCAGGCGCCACGGCCGGCGCGACCCGCGATCGGCGAAGGTGGCGAGAAGCCCGCGTAGCGAGCGCAGGAAGGCATCGGAGGCGTAGGGAAGGGCATCGCGATCGGCCGTCTCGGAGACGAGGGCGGCACGCAATGCGTCGGGGATGCGTCGGGGATCAGTCGTGCAGGCATCCAGGGTTGCCTGGACACGCTGCTCGACGGAGACCGCTGCGTAGCGCCGGACGAGGGACTCCCCCACGCCCGGAAGGGCGACGACGGGAAGGTGTGCATTGCCTCGACCGACACGCACGGACGGAAGCGCGGGTGACACGAGCGTGAGCGACGAGACGAGATCCGGGCGCGAAGCGGCCAACTGCACCGCGACGGCGCCACCCATGGAGTTGCCCATCACGTGCACCGGGCCCGCGATATCGCGACGCCCACGCCCCTCCTCGATCACCGCGGCGACAGCACGGGCATGGCCGCGTGGCGAGTAGTCCCCGTCACGGGGAGGGGGTGACATGCCGAAGCCGGGCAGGTCTAGCGCCAGGGACGCCGCCTGCTCGTCGAGGCGCTCCATGAGCGGAACCCAATTGAGGCTGGACCCCCCGAGGCCATGGACAAGCACGACGGGCGCGGATCCCTCGCCCGATTCGCGCACATGGATCTCGCCGATAGAGAGCGGCCAGCGCTCCGCCTGGGGAATGGTCACGCGTCTATGGGACCACGGGAAGCCGGTGGAGCCCGACAGGGGCGGACCCACCGGCACTAGCATGAAGGCGTGACCGAGGCGGACGACTCGCGCCCCGGCGCCCTGGCCCGGCTACCCCGGGAGGAGCGCCGCGCGCAGGTCCTGAACGCAGCACGTGAAGTCTTCGTCGCCCAGGGCTACCACACCGCCGCGATGGACGACATCGCCGAGCGCGCCGGTGTGAGCAAGCCAGTCCTCTACCAGCACTTCCCGGGCAAGCTCGATCTCTACGTCGCACTGCTCGACGACGGCATCGCCGTACTCCTCGAGACGCTCCGAGCGGCAATCGAAGCCACAACGGACAACAAGCAGCGTGTGCGTGGTGCGGTCGCGGCGTACTTCGCCTTCGTCGACGACCCGGACGGTGCCTACCGACTGGTCTTCGAGAGCGACCTCACCAATGAGCCTGCCGTGCGCTATCGCGTCGAAGCCGCCGACGATGCCTGCTCCCTCATCCTCGGTCGCGTCATCGCGGAAGACACCGGGCTCTCCAACTCGCAGGCCGAACTCCTCGCTTCCGGATTGCTCGGCATGGCTCAGATCGCCGCGCGGCGCTGGCTTCGCGAGGAGCCGCGCATGGCGCGCGAGGCCGCGGTCGACCTCATCGCCGGCCTCGGCTGGCGCGGCATCGGCGGATTCCCGCTGTCTCACCCGCCGACGGCGTAGGTCGCCTCGCGGGTTAACCTGGGCGCAAAGGAGGATCCGTGGAGATCAAGATCGGCGTTCAGCAGACCGCACGCGAGATCGTGCTCGAGTCCGACCAGACCCCCCAGGACATCGAAGCCGCGGTGCGCGCAGCCATCGCGGACGACGGGATCCTCAGCCTCGACGATGACAAGGGGCGGCGCGTGATCGTGCCCGCTGACCGGATCGCCTACGTCGAGATCAGCGCGGCGACCTCTCGCCGCGTGGGCTTCGGCACCTGAGCTGATCAGACTCTCAGGACGACAGTCCCAGGGTCCGCATGCGCCGTGAGTGCTCATCGGTGAGCCGCGAGAGCATCGATGCGATGGCAGTGAGATCCATGCCACCTTCCTGCGCCCCTACCTCTCCAATGAGCAAGGACGTGAGGGCCTCGCGCTCGGCGGCGACGTGCTGCGCCTGCGAGAGCGCCTCGCCCACAAGACGCCGGGCCCACAGGGCAAGTCGACCTTCGACCCGCGGGTCGGCAGCGATGGCGGCGCGGACGCGCTCGACGACGAATGCCGATTGGCCAAGGTCCTCGCAGACTTCGAGCACGAGCGCCTGGGTCTCGGGATCGAGATAGGCCGCGATCTCGCGGTAGAAGTCGACTCCGATCCCATCGCCGACGTAGGCCTTGACTAAGCCCTCGAGCCAGTCGCTGGGCGCGGTCATCTCATGGAAGCGCTCAAGGGGCGCACGGAAGGGCTGCATCGCCTCGGCGGGATCCGCGCCGATCGCGACAAGCCGATCACGCAGACGGGAGAAGTGCCGGAACTCCGCTGCCGCCATGGCAGCCAACTGGGCCTCGTCCTCGATGGTCGGCGCGAGCGCGGCGTCAGCCGCGAGCCTCTCAAAGGCCATGAGCTCCCCGTAGGCGAGGACCCCGAGGAGATCGACGACGGCGGCGCGGTAGTCATCGCTCGTGACGAGCGCGTCATCACCGTGCGATGCCATGGCCGAAGGCTAGTGCCCACGGGGTAGCATGAGGTCATCGCGTGAGCGAAGCGGGCGCCCGACCGGGCCCCCGAGGGGCGTGAGCCCCATCCGCCCCCCGTGTGTGGCGCCCCCGATGAGGATCGGGTGCGGTGCCCGCGGATTTGCACCGGAGCACATCATGACCGATTCACTGACCGCTGAGCCGGCACTTGCCGAGACAGCCCCTCTCCCACCGACCTTCGCAGAATTGGGAGCATCGCCAGAGATCGTGGCCTCGCTCGCCTCAGCCGGGATCGAGCGCGCCTTCCCCATCCAGGCCATGACCCTGCCCCTCGCACTCGAGGGTCGAGACCTCATCGGGCAGGCCAAGACCGGCACGGGCAAGACCCTCGGATTCGGCATCCCCCTCCTCCAGCGGGTTACGCGCGACGATGCACCGGGTGCTGCACCGCAGGCCCTCGTCGTCGTTCCCACGCGCGAACTGTGCGTGCAGGTAGCCGGCGATCTTGAGCAGGCGGGCGCCCGCCAGGGAGCCCGAGTGCTCAGCGTCTACGGCGGCCGCTCCTACGAACCCCAGGTCGAGGCGCTCGCGAGGGGCGTCGAGGTCGTCGTGGGCACGCCCGGTCGCCTCATCGACCTTGCTCAGCGCCGCTCGCTCGATCTGTCCCGCGTGCGCGTCCTCGTCCTCGACGAGGCCGACGAGATGCTCGACATGGGATTCCTCCCTGATGTCGAGCGGATCGTCGCCGAGCTGCCCACCCAGCGCCAGACGATGCTCTTCTCCGCCACGATGCCCGGCCAGATCGTCGCCCTCGCCCGGCGCTATATGCAGCAGCCGACGCACATCCGTGCTGCGGATCCAGGCGATGACCGCGCGACGGTCGATGCCATCGAGCAGCATGTCTGGCGCGCCCACCCGATGGACAAGGTGGAGTTGCTCGCACGCATCCTCCAGGCGGATGGCCGCGGCCTCACCATGATCTTCACGCGGACGAAGCGCAAGGCGCAGAAGATCGCGGACGAACTCACTGACCGCGGATTCGCCGTGGGCTCGGTCCACGGCGACCTCGGCCAGGGCGCCCGCGAGCAGGCCCTGCGCGCCTTCCGCAACGGCAAGGTGGACGTCCTCGTCGCCACCGATGTCGCGGCCCGCGGCATCGACGTCGATGGTGTCACCCACGTGATCAACTACGAGTGCCCGGACGACGAGAAGACCTACCTGCACCGCATCGGCCGCACGGGCCGTGCCGGTGCCAGCGGTGAAGCCGTGAACCTGGTCTGCATGGACGAAGAAGGCTTCATGCAAGACATCGAGCGCTTCACCAAACAGCGCATCGAAGTCAAGGTCATCGAAGGCTTCGGCCCCGAACCCGGCGAAC
>CAZLMT010000048.1:0-13444 GCA_964560615.1 uncultured Actinomyces sp. | reverse complement strand
CGGGCCGTGCCGGTGCAAGCGGTGTCGCTGTCACGCTCGTCGACTGGGAGGACATCGCCCGTTGGCAGATGATCGACAAGATCCTGGGGCTTCCCTTCAAGGATCCGATCGAGACCTACTCCACTTCCGACCACGTCTACACCGGTCTCGGCGTACCCCGTGAGGTGACGGGTCGACTCGGCAAGGACAAGCAGACCCGAGCAGGCCTGCAGGCCGAGGCGGTCGAAGACCTCGGCGAGACGGGCAAACGCAAGCCCGCCGAGACTCGCCCGCGCACAGGGTCCTCGCGGACGTCGTCGCGCGGGACCTCGCGCGACTCGGGTCGCGAGCGCAGCAACCGCCCCGCGGCGAGCCCCGAGGACGCGGCCGACGGTGCTGCCAAGTCGAGCCGACGTCGACGCCGGACCAAGCGCGGCGGCGCGCCAGCACAGGGCGACTGACGCGCAGGCGTCAGGACAGGTATCCCCAGTCCCGTAGCGCTTCGACGAGCCCCGGCGATGTGGCCATCCCCGGGATCTCGGCAGGGGTGACCCAACGCGCGTCGTCAGCGTCGTCAGCAGCCTGCACTTCGCCATCGCCCTCGAAGGCAAAGTCGGCAATGAGATAGGTCGATCCGGACCCGCTTGCCCGCTCCACGATGCCGACGAATCCGGGCGTCCGCGCGGTGACGCCCGTCTCCTCGCGCACCTCCCGAGCCGCAGCCACATCCCAGGACTCGTCCCCCTCGATGCGGCCCCCGGGGATCGACCACAGCCCGCGCGCGGGCTCCTTGCCTCGGCGCACGAGGAGGAGTCGACCCGCGCGGTCCCGCACGATCCCTCCGGCGCACGGAATGCTCCATGTGACGGGGGCGCCGGCGGGGGGCGCCGCGCCCCAGGGGACCTCGACTCCTGGGGGCAGGCCGTCGAGTCCCGGCCACGTCGTCATCGCGAGCGTGAACCGATGCTGGGCGTCACGCTGATCCGAGACAGGCTCGAGGGCAATGTGCACCAGCGGACTCTCACGTGTCGCCTGGCTGCCAAGTCGCTCGAGCGCTCCACGGATGTCCGCGCGCTCCTGAGGTGCCAGATAGAGCCACATCGCGGAGTGCCAGACGACAAGGGTCGCACCGGGCTGCAATGTGAGCGCGCGGACATACGCGCAGGCTTCCTCCGTAACGAGCGCGACATCCATCCCGTCGGCGACGGCCAGGGCCTCGCGCAGCCGTTCGAAGCGATCCGTGTGATCCGGCCAGATGAAGGACGTGAGCGTCATCCGTCCCTGCGTGCTCGTGGCGTCCACGGGCGACAGGTCGCAGCCCGCGCGCTCGATGATGCTCGGGAGAGCACCCCATTCGGCGTGATCCGCGGCCACCACTCCCTGCGAGACGAGGGCGTCTACCCGCAGGGACAGACCCGCAGAACAGCCGATCTCATGGAGTCGCACCGGCAGGCCGAAGCCTCGCTCCACGCGTCGCAGGAGGGCGGCGAGTCCGGTGGTCCGACCCACCTCATTGGTCTGCGGCACCTGGGTCAGCGCATCGGCGATGACGTCGCGGTGCGCATCGACAGTCGCGAGGAATGCGCGCTGCAAGGCCGCCCTTTGCTCATCGGTGGTCGGCGCGGTACCGCCCACCGTCGGCAGGTAAATCGCGACCTCGGGAGCCTCACGCGCAAGTGCCAGTCGGTGCACCGCCGAGAAGAGACGTAGGGGCACCATGTCGCCCACCCGGGCATCCGCATAGGGGGCCAGGAGCGACAGCAGGGGCTCCTCCTGCGACCACTCAGCAACGCACCGTGCGAGGTCGGCGTACGTCGGAGCCCCGAGCCGGTCGCACGAAGCACCGATGTCGAGGAAGATCTCGCGGATCCCCGGTCGGCTATCGCGGCTGGGTCCCACGCGGTCAGGGTAGGCGTGTCCTTCGCCGAATCGCCACCGGGACGCTCGCGCAGGCGTAGCCTCACCGCCCATGAGCCAGACGATGACGTCGACGACGCCCACCCCGACCATGAGCGGCAAGCGGATCCTCTACGGGATCAACGGGCTCGTCGCGGGATTCGGCGCTCTCTTTTCGTTGACGCTGACCGTCCTCGGCACCTACCCCAGCCAGAACACCAATCCCACCTCGCTGGGCTTCGCCGACCAGGGACTGCTCGGCCGCGTCTTTGACTACTTCACCTACTTCACCCTGTGGTCCAACATCCTGGTCGCGATCGTGATGCTGATGCTCTTCGCGCGACCCGACCGCGACAGTTTTTGGTTCCGCGTCTTCCGGCTCGACAGCGTGCTCATGATCGTCGTCACGGGCATTATCTACAACGTCGTGCTCGCAGCCACGGCCAAGAACCAGGGCCTAGAGGTCTGGACCAACTTCTTCCTCCACGTCCTGACACCAATCCTGACGTTCGTCGTGTGGCTCATCGCCGGACCACGAGGATGGATCTCGTGGCGCATCATCGCGGCAAGCCTGATCCTGCCGATCATCTGGCTCGTCTTCGCACTGGTGCGCGGCGCCTTCATCGGGGCCTACCCCTACGGATTCGTGGACGTCGCCACGTACGGCTACGGCACCGTCCTCACCAACGTGGCCGGCATCGTGGTCTTCGCGGTCGTGCTGTGCCTAATCTTTTGGGGCATCGACGCGCTCATCGCGCGCGTCACCCAGCGCACGCAGATGGCACACGCCTAGCCGCGTAGGGCGTAGTCCTCGAGCAGTCGGCGCGCGATGATCATCTTCTGGATGTCCGCGGTGCCCTCGCCGATCATGAGCATCGGCGCCTCGCGGTAGAGCCGCTCGATCTCGTACTCCTTGGAGTATCCGTAGCCGCCGTGGATGCGGAAGGAATCCTCCACGACCTCCTTGCAGTACTCACTGGCCAGCAGCTTGGCCATGCCCGACTCCAGGTCATTGCGCTCCCCCGAGTCCTTCTTGCGGGCCGCCATCACCATCATCTGGTGCGCTGCCTCCACCTTGGTGCCCATGTCGGCCAGACGGAAGGCAACCGCCTGGTGCTCGGCGATCGGCTTGCCGAAGGTGACGCGCTGCTGGGCGTAGTCGATCCCCAATTCGAAGGCGCGTCGTGCGAGGCCGCAGGCACGAGCGGCGACATTGACGCGGCCCACCTCGACACCGTCCATCATCTGGTAGAAGCCTCGACCCGGCTCCCCGCCGAGGATGGCAGACGCGGGCAGGCGCAGGTCATCCATGACGAGTTCGGTGGTGTCAACGCCCTTGTATCCCATCTTCTCGATCTTCCCGGGGATGGTGAGACCCGGCCGCACCTCGCCGAAGCCCGAGGGCTTCTCGATGAGGAACGTCGTCATGCGCTTGTAGACAGAGGCATCGTCCGCAGCCTCGCCATCCGTGCGTACGAGCACGGCCACGAGCGTGGAGCTGCCACCGTTGGTGAGCCACATCTTCTGGCCGTTGAGCACGAAGTCATCACCATCGCGCACGGCTCGCGACTGAATGGCCGCGACATCGGAGCCACAGCCGGGCTCGCTCATGGAGAATGCTCCGCGCACCTCCCCGGTGGCCATGCGCGGCAGATAGTGGGCCTTCTGCTCCTCAGTGCCGTGGTGCATCACCATCCAGGCGACGATGAAGTGGGTGTTGATCACGCCGGACACGCTCATCCAACCGCGGGCGATCTCTTCCACGACGAGGGCGTAGGTGAGGAGGGACTCACCTAGACCGCCGTACTCCTCCGGGATCATGAGGCCGAAGACACCAAGCTCCTTCAACCCCTCCACGATGTCGGCGGGATATTCGTCCTTGTGCTCGAGATGGGTCGCGTAGGGCAGGATCTCGTTGTCGACGTACTCCCGGACGGCCTTGAGGATCTCCACCTGGACATCCGTGAGCCCCTCGGTCTGCGCCAGTCGAGACATGGTTCCTCCCCATCGTCGAGCCAGGCCTCAGGCTAACGCACGTTAACGAGAACCGCTCCGCCAAAGTCCCGCTGCGGGATTGACCGCCGCGATCACCGCGACGAAGGGCACGGCAAGCAGGGGAAGCGCCTCGATCAGGGCGATGCCCGCTGCAGCAGCGAGGGCAAGCTGCCCGACCAGCACGGATAGCCACGCGAACGAGCGCGTGACGATGACGTGACCGTGATCGGCGCCACGCAGGATCGACCTGGACACCGCGACGCACCACGCCGCGGATGCGAGCGCGGCGGGGACAGCGCCCCAGGGCATCGGCTGGATCCACGCCAGCAGGACCGCCGACACGGCTACCACGAATCCGAGGAACAGGAGCACCAGCACATGCGGCGCCGGACGCCCGAGGACATGTCGCCACGGCTGTCTCGGGCGCGGGACGATCGTCGCGGGATCGCTCGACGGGGGTGACGGCGTCACCGCCTTCGGCACGAGCAGGCGATCACGAGCCGCGCACAGATGCGCGAAGTGCTCGGCCGAGCCGCCCTGGTCCGGATGCGCCCATGTCGCCCAGAGTCGGAAGGCGCGCTTGACCTCCACCGGGTCGGCATCGGGCGCGACACCGAGCAGCCGCGCCGCCTGCTGGCGTGTCAGAGACCGCATCGCCGTCATGCCGGCAGCCTAATCTCAGACGCCGGGGGCGCCACTCCTACGCCGGGGGCGTGAATGACTGGGTGCGGGTCATGCCTGCGGCTCGACCCTTCGCTGCAATGACCGTCGCCATCTTGCGGGATGCCTCATCGATCATCTCGTCACCGAGCATGACCGCGCCTTTCGCGCCCCCCTCGGCAGACGTGAAGTAGGCGTAGGCGTCGAGGATGAGCTCGGCCTGGTCGTAATCCTCCTGGCGAGGGCTGTAGACCTCATTGGCCGCGTCGACCTGACCCGGATGCAGCACCCACTTGCCATCGAATCCCAGCGCGGCGCTGCGCGAGGCGACACGTCGATATCCCTCGACATCCTTGATCGCGAGATAGGGCCCGTCGATGGCGAGCTTGTCGTGGGCCCGCGCCGCCATGAGGATGCGCATGAGGATGTAGTGGTAGGCATCGCCCACGTCGTATCCCGGCGGCTGCTCCCCGACGACGAGGGACTTCATGTTGATGCTCGCCATGAAGTCAGCCGGGCCGAAGATGATCGTCTCGACGCGTGGCGAAGCGGCAGCGATCGCATCGACATTGATGAGGCCCATGGCATTTTCGATCTGGGCCTCGATACCGATGCGGCCCACTTCGAAGCCATGGGACTTCTCGATCTGAGTCAAGAGAAGGTCGAGTGCGACGATCTGGTCCGGAGTCTGGACCTTCGGGAGCATGATGCAATCGAGATTGGGGCCGGCGCCTCCGACCACCTCTACGACATCGGCGTAGGTCCACTCGGTGGTCCAGTCATTGACGCGCACGGTGCGCACCTTGCCGTCGTAGCCCCCCTCATTGAGTGCGGCCACGATGTTCTTGCGCGCCTCCGGCTTGGCGATCGGAGCGACCGCATCCTCGATGTCCATGAAGACCTGGTCGACGGGCAGACCACGGGCCTTGTCGAGCATCTTGGGGCTCGAGCCCGGGACCGCGAGGTTGGACCGCCGTGAGCGGGCAGGGCGCGGGGTGCCGACAGCACCCCCCGAAGTCACCGAGGACGTCATCATGAGTGGACCCTACCGAGGGTTCACGAGCACCTCACGCGAGTACCCTTGGGCCGCGTGACCTCCCCCAGCCGAGTCTTCGTCGCCCGCCTCGCGCGGGCGGAGGTCTTCGACCCCAAGGCCGACCAGGTGGGCCGGGTGCGAGATGTGGTCGTGGCGCTGAGGACCGACTCCCAGCCTCCGCGCGTTGTCGGGCTCGTCGTGGAGGTCGTCGGACGTCGACGGATCTTCGTCCCCATGTCGCGAGTGACGGCAGTCGACAGCGGCCAGGTGGTCGTCAGCGGCGTCGTCAACCTCCGCCGGTTCCAGCAGCGCAGCGGGGAGACACTGGCTCTCGGCGAGTTGCTCGACCGCCGCGTCACCCTTGTGGATCCTGCCCGATCGTCCACACCCAGCACCGTCACCATCGTCGACCTCGGGATCGAGCAAAGACCCAGCCGGGATTGGTTCGTCACCCAGCTCTTCATCCGCGAGGGTGGCGGGCTACGTCGCAAGGGTCAGACGCGCATCGTCGACTGGGCCGCCGTCGACGGACTCACGCTCCCGCAGGAGCAGGGCGCGGAGCACTTCCTCGCCACCCTCGAAGACATGCGTCCGCAGGACCTTGCCCTCGCGCTGCAGGAGATGACGGCGAAGCGCCGACTCGAGGTTGTCCGCGAACTCGACGACGATCGTCTCGCAGACGTACTCGAAGAGCTCCCCGAGGACGAGCAGGTCGAGATCATGCAGTCCCTCGACATGGAGCGCGCGGCCGACGTCCTCGAGGAGATGGACCCCGATGATGCGGCGGATCTCATCTCCGAGCTCCCTCCGGACCAGGCCGAGGATCTGCTCGAGCGCATGGAGCCGGACGAGGCCGACGACATCCGCCGACTCCTCGTCTACGGCGACTACACCGCCGGCGGCATGATGACCACCGAGCCGGTCATCCTCACCGCTGATGCCACGGTGGCCGAGGCCCTCGCTCGGGTGCGCAGCCCGGAGCTCTCACCCTCTCTGGCCGCGCAGGTCTACGTCACGCGCGCTCCCACGGACACGCCCACGGGCAGATACCTCGGGACATGCCACTTCCAGCGCATGCTGCGCGAGCCACCCGCTGCTCTCGTCTCGGGGATCCTCGACACCACGCTCGAGCCCATCGCGCCGGAGACGGATGTCGCCACAGTGGCCCGCTACTTCGCGACGTACAACCTCGTCTCCCTGCCCGTCGTCGACGCCAATGACCACCTGCTGGGCGCCGTGACCGTCGACGACCTCATTGATCACATGCTTCCCGAAGACTGGCGCGACACGGGGAGTTCATCATGAGCCCGTCGCGTCGCCGTCCGGAGCTCCGGATGGATCAGCCCCTCGACCGCGGCCGACTGCGTGGTCCGTCGTATGACCCGGAGCAGTGGGGACGCCTCTCGGAGCGCATCGCGCGCTTCATCGGCTCCTGGCGGTTCATCGCGTGGATGACCGTCGTCATCGTGTCCTGGTTGCTGTGGAACATCTTCGCTCCCGACAACCTCAAGCCCGATCCCTATCCCTTCATCTTCCTCACCCTGCTGCTTTCCCTCCAGGCCTCCTACGCCGCTCCCCTCATCCTGCTCGCGCAGAACAGGCAGGCGGATCGAGACAAGGTGCAGTACCTCGAGGATCGCGAGCTCACGGACCGTCTCGTAGCAGACACCGAGTACCTCGCACGCGAGATCGCCTCGCTGCGCCTTGCCCTGGGCGAGGTGGCGACGCGGGACTACCTGCGGGCAGAGCTTCGCGACCTGGCTGACGAGATCGCCGATCGACTTACGCAGGAGCAGCGTTCGCGCCCCGAGGGTGACGGGCCTAGCATCACTCCATGACGTCCATCGATCGGTCCCTGGTCGACGCTGCCCTCGCACGTGTCGAGGACCCCGAGATTCACCGCCCCATCACCGAGTTGGGCATGGTGAAGTCAGTCGATATCGACGGCGACCGGGTGAAGGTGGCGATCTACCTCACCGTCTCAGGGTGTCCCATGCGCGACACCATCACCCAGCGAGTGACTCTGTCCGTGGGGTCCGTCCCCGGGGTCCGGCACGTCGATGTCGAACTCGATGTCATGAACGACGACCAGCGTGCCCAGCTGCGACGCACACTCCGGGGCGGCCAGGAGGAGAAGTCCATCCCGTTCGCCGATCCTGCATCCCGCACCCACGTCTACGCCATTACCTCGGGCAAGGGGGGCGTGGGCAAGTCCTCCGTCACCGCCAACCTCGGCGTGGCCATGGCGGCACAGGGCTTCACCGTCGGCATCGTCGATGCCGATATCTATGGCCACTCGATCCCCGGCCTGCTCGGGATGACAACCGCGCCCACGGTGGTCGAGGGCATGATCATGCCGCCGGAGGCGTACGGCGTAAGGGCCATCTCCATCCTGCCGTTCAAGCCAGGCGGCAGTGCCGAGCCCGTGGCCTTCCGCGGGCCCATGCTCCACAGGGCCCTGCAGCAGTTCCTCGCCGATGTCTGGTGGGGTGACCTCGACGTGCTGCTGCTCGACCTGCCGCCGGGCACCGGTGACATCGCGATCTCCACGGCGCAGCTCCTCCCGGGCTCACAGGTCGTCGTGGTGACGACTCCTCAGCAGGCTGCGGCGGAGGTGGCGGTGCGCGCCGGCATGCTCGCCGGCCAAACGCACCAGAAGGTCGTCGGTGTCATCGAGAACATGAGCGGATTCCCCTGCCCGCACTGCGGTGAGCCCATCGATCTCTTCGGCATCGGCGGGGGCGCACGCGTCGCCGAGCAGCTGAGCAGTGGCCTGAGCACTCAGGTGACGCGGCTGGGCAGGATCCCCTTCGACGTCCGACTGCGCGAGGGTGGCGACCTGGGAGCTCCCCTTGTGCTCACCGACCCGTCATCGCCCGCGGCCGCGTCGCTCATCGAGCTCGCCACGTCTCTCGCTCGCAAGCCGCGTGGACTCACCGGCGTACCCCTGACGATCTCGCCGGCCGGGCGCTAGTCAGTCTCGCTTATCAGGTCGCGTCGGGATCGAATTTCGCTGAAGCCTGCGCCGAGTTGCCCGACGCAGATGATCCGGAGGAGGGCTTGCGGGTGCCCTCCGCGTCGTCGTCATCGAAGATGCCGGCCACCATGCGCTTGGGGTGGAGATCCTGGAGATCACGCAAGGCATCCTGCGCTCCCGAGAAATCCACACCGGCAGATTCGGAGAGATCCTTGCGCGCGTTGCTCGCCATCGCACGCACATTGCGCAGTGTGCGGGCAGCATCAGCGGCCGCGCGCGGCAGTCGCTCGGGCCCGAACACCAGGAGCCCGAGCACAGCGAGGATGAGGATCTCCCCAAGCCCGATGTCGAACACGTAGGTCAGAGTACGCCGCCCCGGGCGATCAGGGGACCTCGGTCAGGAGACCTCGGTCAACGGTCCTCTCGGCTCGCGAGGACGACGACGGTGTCGAAGGCCCGGTCCCCTCGACGGGCCTCGACTTCGACCTCCTCGCCGGGAAGACGGTCACGGATGGCGACCACGAGCTCATCGGCATCGGCCACGGTGCGACCGGCGAGCGTGAGAATGACATCACCGGGGCGCAGGCCGGCAGCTTGCGCAGGGCCGTCCTGGGTGACGGTGTCGATCAAGGCCCCGGGTCCACCGAAGGACGTATCGAGCGTGACTCCCATGATGGGCGTGCGCGAGGAGCCGGTCGCGATGATCTCCTCCGCGATGCGCACTACGGCACGCGCCGGGATCGCGAAGCCGAGCCCGATGCTGCCGGATCCGGACCCGCGGGCGAGCGTCGCCATGGACGATGCCATGCCGATGAAGCGACCCTGGCCGTCGACGACCGGTCCGCCGGAGTTGCCCGGGTTGATCGGCGCATCTGTCTGGATCGCACTGATGTAGGAGGCCTCGTCGGCCTCGCCGACAGTGACAGGGCGGTCGATCGAGCTCACGATGCCCGTCGTCACCGTGAAGTCGTAGCCCAGGGGCGCGCCCATGACCAGGACCGAATCCCCGACCGTCGCAGCCGACTCGCTCGGGGGCAGCGGCGCGAGCGATTCGTCGTCAATGCGGAGCACGGCGATGTCGTAGCTGACGTTGCGCCCGATGATCTCGGCGCTGAGACGCTCACCGGTACTGAGCACCACCTCGACGGTGCCGTCGTTGACGACCGCCGCATCGATGACGTGATTGTTCGTGACGAGGTAGCCATCATCGCGCAGCACGAACCCAGATCCCGAGCCTGACTCCGCACCCGCATCCACGACCACGGAGACCACGGAGGGCAGCGTCGCCCGCACCACGCCCGCGATGGTCTCGGGACCGCTCAGCACCGGCTCCTGATCGGCCCTTGCGGCCGTGGGTGTCTGCTCTTGAATGCCCCTGTCGGCGAGGGAGGCCACGCTCAGCCCCAGCGCGCCTCCGAGGAGGCCCAGGACCACGGCGGCAACGAGGCCCACCACCCCCAGGAGGGCGATCTGCGCCCCGCTCAGGCGGGCAAGCCGCGGTCCCGACACCTCTCGATGCTCCCACCCCCGACCCGCCGGGCCGTAGGCTGCCCACGTGACCGATGCCACCCTGCCCCCGAGCCCCCTCATCTGGGCCTACGTCGATGACTGGGCCGAGGAGCCACCCGAGCTCGCCGCTGCGCGCCGGAGGGCCCAGGACATGGGCGCCCCCGTGCCGAGCAAGGCTGTGGGGGCACTCCTGCGTTCCCTCGTCGCCGCCGTCCGGGCGCACGGCGTCGTAGAGGTCGGATCGGGCACCGGCGTTACCGGGGGGTGGATCCTCGATGGACTGCCCAGCGCGGGCACGCTCACCACGGTCGACCCCGACTCCGCGCTGCAGACCGCCGCGCGCGACACGTTCGCGCGCATGGGAGTGAGCCACACCCGGGTGCGCACCATTGCGGGCTCACCGCGCGAGGTCCTCCCCCGCCTCACCGATGCTGCCTACGACGTCGTGGTCATCGGACCCGGCACCGACACCGAGGGCGAGGAGGGACACCTCCTCCTCAACGAAGCGCATCGCCTGCTCAGCCCAGGCGGAAGCCTGGTCATCACTCCGGTCTTCGGATCGGACGGCTTGCTCTCGAGTCGGCACGACATGGTGCAGCATCTGCGCGACGATCCGGAGTGGGCAGCGACGATCATGACGGTCGGCGAGGGCGTGGTGCTCGCCGCGCACCGCGACCACGCTCAGCCCCTGCCGGACTGAGCCCGCGCCGGGGCATGACAAGGGCCCCCGCTCCACCCGGAGCAGGGGCCCTTGCGAAAAATTACGAGGGGATGGCGGCGATGAGCTTGTCCCCGAGTTCCTTGACCTCGGTAGCGTTCAGCTCCACGACGAGCCGACCACCGCCTTCGAGGGGCACGCGCATAACGTAGCCACGGCCCTCCTTGGTGACCTCCATGGGACCGTCACCGGTCCTCGGCTTCATGGCAGCCATGGTGTCCCCTTCCGTGGGAGCGGAAGTCACCATTATCCCCTATCGGGCGAATCCCCCGACGACCGGGTCACGCCGCTTCGTGCATGACATCCGACGAGGTGATCATCCGTGACGCCCATCGCCTGGAGCGCGGCGTAGGCGGAGGTGGGCCCGATGAAGCGCCAGCCGCGATGGCGGAGACGCTGCGTGAGCAGAATCGACTCCCCTGTCTGCGTGGGCACGTCCGACATCGCGCTCGGGGGAGGGCGCTCGACCCGGCACGACCAGACGAGAGCGTCAAGGACACCCTGTCCGTCTTCCTCCTGCCATCGTCGCAACACCCGCGCATTGCCGATGACAGCCTCCACCTTGCCACGGTGTCGGATGAGACGCGGGTCAGTGGCAAGTCGCTCAACGTCCGACTCGTCGAAGGCGGCAACCCTGCCAACATCGAACCCGGCGAAGGCCTCCCGGAAGTGCGCGCGGCGGCGCAGGATCGTGAGCCACGAGAGTCCTGCCTGGAAGCCCTCCAGGGAGAGGCGTTCGAAGATCGCGCTGTCGCCGTGGACCGCGCGACCCCACTCATCATCGTGATACGCGCGATAGTCGGCGGGCGAATCCCCCCAGGGACACCGAGGCAGCCCGTCGTCTCCGACGACGGGGCCGGTCACGTGGCCGGTGGGCCGTCGTCAGGCTGCCCGGCGCGGAGACGCTCGATCTCCGCGTCCTTGACCTGGATCTCCTGGGCAAGCCTCCCGAGGATGTCGTCGACGTCCTCCATGCGGTAGCCGCGCGGGGCCTGGTCAAGGCGGACCTCGTCGATATCCGCCGCACTGAGCGAGCCGACGGGGACATCGGCGGCGAAGTCGGTCGGTGTCGAGGCGTCCGCGGGGATCTCCTCGAGGCCATCGCGCCAGCGACCTGAGATGAGGAGCGCGGCGCCGGCGATCACTGCCACGCCCACCACGAGGAAGAGCAAACCCATCACGCCTCCGGCCATGGCTCCATCCTTACCTGCCCCGAACCTCGCCCGCACGGGGACCTCACATCTGCGGCTCAGGATGTCGGTGAGCGGGCAGACCGCAGGCGAGACACGCCTGGGCCGCTGGCTCACGGGATGGAGGAAACGAGATGACGAAGCCCAGAATCGCTGCCATCGTCGCGGCGGCCACGCTTGGAGCAGCGGCATTGACCGGCGCAGCTGTGGCCCTGGCGGCAGACAGCCCACCCAGGCCATCCGCCAGCGAGACCGCACCGGGACGCGGCATGGACGGCCAGGGGCGTGGCGAGCACGGCCCCGGCGGTCATGGCCCGGGTGAGCGCGGCCCCGGCGAGCGCGGCCCGGGTCGCCCCGGCGAGCACGGCCCCGGTGGGGACATGCTCCACGGCGAGGGTGTCGTCGAGGCACCTGACGGCACCTACGTCACGGTGCGCATGCAGCACGGCGAGGTGACGGCGGTCTCCGCGACGTCGATCACGGTGAAGAGCCCTGACGGCTACTCCTCGACGTACTCCATCGCAGAAACCACCGACGTAGAGCGAGATGGCGAGGACGACGGCCCCAAGGTGGGAGACGTGGTCCATCTCCGCGCGACCGTCACGGCCGGTAGCGCCACTGCCGACGTCATCCACGCACTGTCCCCCGAGAAGGCCCAGGAGCTCGAGGACCACCGCGCGGAAATGGAGGACTGGATGGCGGAGCGTCCCGACCGGCCCGAGCGTCCGTCAGGTCCCGGGAGAGCCTGACCGGTTCAGGGGTCCCCCCGGTCACATGGGCAAGAGGCCCAGGATCGGGGGGATCGCACCCCCGCCTTGGAAGGGGTTGCTCAATTCGACGGTCATGTAGAAGAGAAGGCCGTAGGTGCCCCCCATGATCCCGATGAGGACCAGGTTGATCCCGAGACGGGCCGGCTGGAAAGCCGCGGTCACCGCCAAGCTGACGACGCCTAGGAAGATGACGACCAGGACAAGGCCCACCGCAGTTCCCGTCGGCACATCGCCAAGTCGCTCATTCGCAGCGACGAGCATCTCGTCGACCGAGACGGGGAGTGGATCCCACACGGCATAGTCGCTCGCGCCGAGCGAAAGGGAAGAACCGAGCGCGGCCGACACAGACGCCGCCGCCTGCGACTGCGCTGCGTATGCGGCGCGTCCATCACCGCGCTCCATGAGCGGCCACTCCTCCTCGACAACAACTCTGCCGTACTCCTCGAGCGCTGCCACAAGATCATCGCGGCCAGCCTCGGCAGGAAGCTGGGTTGCGCTCGCGAGGGCTCGGGTGAAGTACTGGGCCTCCAGGTGCGAGGCTGCGTCCGCACTTCGATAGTTCAGGACGAATTGGCCGACCGTGAAGGCGAAGAGGAAGACGAATCCGACACTCGTCGTCTGGATGATCCGTCCGCTCAGGTAGTAGGACGCCGGCGGCCTGGGCGAGTCATCCTCATCGTCGCGCTTCGGGTCCTGCGCCCACTTGAGCAGTTG
>CAZLMT010000047.1:13422-17720 GCA_964560615.1 uncultured Actinomyces sp. | reverse complement strand
GCGGTCGTTGTCAACACTCTCGACCCAGACGTGTTCGTCATGGGCGGGGGCATGAGCAACGTCGATGAGATGTACGACGACCTGCCGGGCCTCGTCGCGCGGTACACATTCAGCACGGTGTTCGCCACCCCCATCGTGCGATCGGAGCATGGAGACTCCAGCGGAGTGCGAGGAGCGGCGTGGTTGTGGAAGGACGAATCGTGAGCCCATCCGACATCGACGCCCGCTACGCCGTAGCCCAGGAGGTCATCGCCGAGGCGGCTGACATCGCGCTCGCGTACTCGCGCGATGTGGCCAGTCTCGATATCGAGGCCAAGGGTCCCCAGGACCTTGTCTCGCAGGCAGACCGTCAGGTCGAGCAGCACATCCGGCGTCGTCTCACCGAGGCATTCCCCGGTGATGCCTTCGTGGGCGAGGAGACCGGTCGTGGTGGCGCGGACGGTGCGGTCGGAGCCTGGGTGGTCGATCCGATCGACGGAACGCAGCCCTTCCTCTTGGGACTGCCCTTCTGGTCGGTGTCCATTGCCTACGTGGTCGGCGGCGACGTACTCATCGGCTTGGTGATGAACCCCTCGAGTGGCGACCTCTACGCCGCGCAAAAGGGCGGCGGAGCCTTCGTCAACGGCGTCCCGGCCCACATCATCGAGGCCACCTCGCTTGATGAGGGAGTCACCGGTGTCGGATGTTCCCTGAGGACTCATCCGGATGATCTCGCGCACATCATGCGCGGCCTGCTCTCGCAGAGGGGGATGTACCTGCGCGTGGGATCCGGGGCGCTGAACCTCGCCTATGTCGCGGCGGGCCAGCTCATCGGCTACGTCGAGATGCACATCAACGCCTGGGATTGCGCGGCCGCGCTGTGCATTTGCCGGGAGGCTGGCGCAGTGGCCAATGACTTCCTCGGGCTGCATGGCATCACCGGGGGCGGAGCTCTCGTCGTGGGCGCCCCTGGCGTCTACGACGCCCTGGTCGGCCTTCTCCCGCCAGGCACGGCGCTTGAGCCCTGACGCCGTATTCCTTGACCGGGCCGATTGAGCCCCACTAGGGTGATGAATCAATGCACAGGCATGAATGATTATTCTTCCGGGCAAGGGAGATGCGGTGGGCCACGACGCAATCCTCGCTCTGGACGTCGGCACGACGTCAGCGAAGGCCCTCCTCGTGTCTCTCGTGAGCGGCGACGTGCTCGCCCGTGCCGCAGTCCCGGTGTCACTCGACCTGACCGGCCCGGGGTGGGTGGAGCAGGATCCTGTCGAACTCGTCAATGCCACGCTGGCGGCCGCGACCCAAGCCCTGCGCTCGGCGGAGGACGTGCGAGTCGCCGGTGTCGGCGTCACCAACCAGCGTGAGTCCGTCGTGATGTGGGATCGACGCTCCGGTGAGCCACGCGGGCCGGTGATCAGCTGGCAGGACTCTCGAGCTGCGCCGGCACTCAGTGGATGGAGCCACGAGGGGCGCGAGGACGTAAAGCGGATCACGGGGCTCACCCTCGACGCGATGTACTCCGCTCCCAAGATGCGCTGGTTGCTCGACGAGTACGACGCTCGGTCACGAGACGTCGTGGTGGGCACGGTCGACTCCTGGATAGTGCGAGTCCTGACAGGAACCACCGCGATCGAGGCGGGCAACGCGTCACGCACGCTTCTGCTGTCACTGTCCACCGGTGATTGGGATGCGGGCCTGCTGGACGCTTTCGACGTGCCGCGGAGTGTCCTCCCGGATGTCCGCGCCAGCGACGCAGGCTTTGGTGTCACTGGCGCGGGGATGCCTCTGCCTGCCGGGGTGCCGGTCGCGGCTGTGCTGGCCGACTCGCACGCCGCACTCTTTGCCTATGGAGACGCTGGCATCGCCAAGGCGACGTACGGCACGGGCACGTCCGTCATGATGCGGCTACCTGGTCTCGAAGCCCCCGTGTCGGGGATGGACACGACGGTCGCATGGTGGCGAGAGCGGCCGACGTATGCACACGAAGGCAATGTGCTGGCCACGGGGCAGGCGATCGACTGGGTGGCTTCCCTCATCGAGCCGGGGTCCCTGCGTCCCGGGGGAGTGGTGGTCTCGGAAGCTGCGGCAGCCGTGGACGATTCCGGTGGTGTCACGCTGGTCCCTGCCTTCACCGGACTCGGAGCGCCCCATTGGGATAGGTCCGCGGTCGCCGTGATGAGCGGGATGACATCCCAGACGACTCCGGCGCACCTGGCTCGGGCAGCCATCGAGTGCGTCGCCCATCAGGTCGCGGATCTCGTGGATGCCCAAGGGCGCGATGGTCACGAGGGTGTCGACGTGCTCCACGTGGACGGTGGTGTGTCCTCATCCGATCTTCTCGTTGCGGTCCAGGCAGATCTCCTCGGGCGTCCGGTGGTGCGCTCGACCGAATCAGGACTGTCGGCCCTCGGGGTCGCGCGACTCGCAGCGGAGGTCCTCGGCTATCCCGCGCCCCGTCTGCGCACGGACCCGCCGGTCGAGCCCCGAATGGGCGAGGCGCAACGCCGGCTGCTTCGAGACCGCTGGAGAGCGGAAGTTCATCGGGCGCGCTTTGCGGCATCAGGTGGAGGAACGGGCACATGAGTCCGGCCCAAGGTTCAGGGAGAGACATGATGCAAGAGGAGACAGGATGACTGAATACCCGCCCTTTGGGGCTGGACTATGGCACTTCGCAAGCTATGTCGACCGCTACGCGACGGACGGCTATGCGCCTGCAGTATCGACACTGGAGATGATCGAGCGCGCCGCCGAAGTCGGCGAGCTCTCTGCCGTCGATGTCCCCTATCCCTTCACGCCCGGGGTGGGTCTCGAGGAAGTGCGCGATGCCTTGCGTGCCCACGGGCTGTTCGTGACGGGTATCACGCCGGAGATCTACCTCAGGAAGTTCGGCAAGGGCGCCTTCACCAACCCCGATGCCGGTGTCCGCGCCGCCGCACTCGATCGGATGAATGAAGCGGCCGACATCGTGCGAGCCCTGGACGCGCAGTACCTCAAGATCTGGCCCGGTCAGGATGGCTGGGACTACCCCTTCCAGGTCAACCATCACGACCTCTGGCAGCTCGCGGTGGACGGCATGAGGGACCTGGCGTCGGCGAACCCCGATCTGCGTATCGCCATCGAATACAAGCCGCGCGAGCCGCGGGTCAAGATGACCTGGGATTCAGCGGCGCGCTCGATCCTGGGCATCCAGCAGGTGGGCCTGGACAACGTGGGTGTGCTCCTGGACTTCGGTCACTCGCTCTACGGCGGCGAATCACCGGCTGACGCGGCGCAACTGCTCATCGATCATGGGCTGCTCTACGGCATGGATGTGAATGACAATCTCCGGGGTTGGGATGACGATCTCGTCGTCGGCACGGTCCACCTCACCGAGATCTTCGAGTTCTTCTACACGCTGCGGATCAACAACTGGCAGGGCGTCTGGCAACTCGATCAGTTCCCCTTCCGCGAGGACACGGTCGAGGCCGCACGGCTATCGATTCGCATGCTGAAGGCGATCTATCGGGCTCTCGACTCACTCGATATGGCTGGCCTTCAGGAGGCGCAGTCGCGTCACGACGCCCTGGCCGCACAACGCATCGTGCAGGACGCCCTGCTGTCGAGCATGGCGGGGCAGTGATGCCTGCCGCATCTGCGGACGAGCTCGCTGCCGCTGCGCGCAGGGTCCGGCTGCGCGACCTCGACATCGTGAGCAACGCGGGCATGGGGCATATCGGCGGGGAGTTCTCCGTCACGGACATCCTCGTCACGCTGTACCTTGCCGTCGTCAATCGAGGCGACGGCAGCGAACGCGACCACGTGGTCCTCTCCAAGGGACATGCCGCCGTCGCCCTCTACGCGACTCTGGCCGAGGCGGGGCTTCTGCCCGAGGGTGATCTGGACTCGTTTGCCCAGCCGGATAGTGCCCTCAATGGTCACCCCGCACGCACCAAGCTGGACGCGGTCGAGGCGAGCACGGGCCCGCTCGGCCACGGGCTACCCATCGGCGTGGGCATGGCCATCGCGGCGCACCTCGACGGCTCCGATGCCCGCACCTATGTCATCGCTGGCGACGGCGAGATGCAGGAGGGCTCCAACTGGGAAGCGCTCATGATCGCCGCGCATCGTGGTCTCGATCGACTCGCCCTCATCATCGACCGCAACGGCCTGCAGCAGGGTGCGCCGGTCGCTGAGACGAGCGACCTGGAGCCCCTGGCCGACAAATTGCGGGCGTTTGGCTGGGCTGTGCGCGAGGTGGACGGTCATGACCACGGCGCCTTGCAGGAAGCGCTGCAGAGCATCCCGTGGGAGCCGGGTCGACCCTCGGCCGTCAT
>CAZLMT010000047.1:5837-13412 GCA_964560615.1 uncultured Actinomyces sp. | reverse complement strand
TAATCTCCTGGAATGTCTTCTGCAATAGCTCTTCTTCGGAGTAACCTACGATCCGACAAAGCGACGGATTGGCTTGAAGCCAACGGCCGGCCGGACGCACAAGGGCCATCCGGTGTCCTTCATGTCCGACGTGGCCGCGTGGCATCACCGCGTCCCCACTGCGGACGAAGCCGCCCTCGCGCGCGCGGAGGTGGAGGCATCGTGACCCTGCACGACTGTCGTGACGCCTTCGCAGACACGCTGTGTGCGCTCGCCGAGCAGGACCAGCGCATCGTGGCCGTCGTCAACGACTCGGTCGGTTCGAGCAAGCTCGGGGGATTCCAGAAGTCCTTCCCCGAACGACTCATCAATGTCGGCATCGCAGAGCAGGCGATGGTGGGAGTCGCTGCTGGCTTGGCGGCTGGTGGGCGGATCCCCTTTGTCTCGGCCGCTTCCTGCTTCCTCACGGCCCGTGCGATGGAGCAAATCAAGGTGGACATCGCCTACTCGCAGCACCATGTCGTCCTCTGCGGTCAAAGTCCCGGGGTGGCCTACGGCGAACTCGGGCCCACACACCACTCGCCCGAGGACCTTGCATGGCTGCGAGCGATCCCGGGTCTTGACATCGTCGTGCCGGCCGACCCTGCCGAGACAGCCGCGGCGGTGACATGGGCTGCTGCGCACGACGGGCCGGTCTACCTGCGCATCAGCCGCGCAGGTGTCCCGGCGCTCTACGAGGACGGTCTCGACTTCCGTCCCGGCCGTGCCCATGTCCTGCGGGAAGGCGACGATGTCGCCATCGTGGCACTCGGCACCGCCGTGGCCCGTGCGCTCTCAGCCGCGGACGAACTCGCGGAGCGCGGAGTGAGCGCACGCGTCCTTGCCGTCAGCTCGCTTCAGCCCCTGGACCAGGAGGCGCTCGTGGAGGCTGCACGGGCCACGGGGGGCATCGTCACCGTCGAGGAGGCCTACACCAGCGGTCTCGGAGGAGCGGTCGCGGAGTTGCTGGCCCAGCGCCTTCCCACGCCGATGCGCATGCTGGGCATGCGCGGCTTCGCACCGACCGGATCGGTTGAGCACATCCATGAGCGCTCCGGCGTGACCGCGGCAGGCATCTCCGCCGCGTGCCTTGAGCTCGTGGGCGACACGAGATGACCGAGGCGGTGACCTGGAGCCAGGCCGAGCTCATGACCAAGGTGGCGCGTCTCTCAGCAGAGCAGGGACTGCGTCAGGCTGAGATCGGGCGTCGCCTCAACCTCTCGCAGGCGAGCGTCTCCCGGTTGCTGTCGCGAGCCCGCGATGCCGGCATCCTCCGTGTCCAGGTGGTGCCTCCGCACGGTGTACACGCCGACGTCGAAGACGAACTCCAGC
Organism: uncultured Actinomyces sp.; assembly: GCA_964560615.1. GTDB lineage: Bacteria > Actinomycetota > Actinomycetes > S36-B12 > S36-B12 > Mxb001. The sequence goes on along the minus strand of CAZLMT010000047.1, from coordinate 12,062 downwards.
GACACTTCGGTCTTGACGATGTCGTCGTCGTGGATACGGCGCCCCCCGGCGTCGATGCGGCGTCGGATCTGGGCGCCCGTGCGGCGGAGTACCTGCAGGCCACGCTGGGCGGCGAAGGCGCCATCGGGGTGTCGTCGTGGTCGACAACCCTCCTCGCTGCTGCCGCAGCCATGGGGCCGCCGCAACCGGCGGCCAAGGCCCACCGCTCTCGCGGCGTGGTGCAACTAGTGGGGGGTCACGGCGATCCGCAGGTCCAGGCCCAGGCCGTGCGGCTGCTCATCCTGCTCGCGCAGGCGACCCGGGGCGAGCCCATGAGCCTGCCCGCTCCCGGTGTGCTCGGTTCGGCGCCTGCACGCGACGCGCTCATGACTGATCCCGCCCTGGAGCCCATCCTCAATTCCTGGACGCGGGTGACCGTGGCTTTGGTCGGGATCGGATCGGTGGATCCCTCGCCGCTCGTGCGCGACAGCGGCAACGCCTGGGGGCCTGCTGACCGTCAGGAACTCGCGTCGGCCGGGGCAGTGGGCGACATCTGCTTCCGATTCTTCGATGCGTCCGGCAATCCCGTCGCATCGGCACTGGATGAGCGTGTCGTCGGCATCTCGCTCGACGACTTCCGGCTCATCCCGCGCCGGGTGGGCGTGGCGGGCGGGCTTCACAAGGTCCCCGCGATCAGGGGCGCCCTGTCGGGAGGGTTGCTCACCACGCTGGTGACCGACACCGACACGGCACGGGCCATCCTCGACGACGGCCGGGTCTAGGCCAGCGGGATCGTCTCGCGGATCTCCAAGCCGAAGCCGTCAAGGCTGTAGCGACGATCGGGGGATCCCGTGAGTAGGCGCATGCTGCGTACCCCGAGGTCGGAGAGCAGTTGCGAACCCAGGCCGTAGTCCAGGGAGTCGCCCGTCCCCGATGTCGAAGTGTGGCCGCCGAGGAGGGTGTCACCCGACGCGGGAGGACGCAGATAGAGGAGTACGCCGCGTCCCTCCTGAGCGATGCGCGCAAGTGATGATCGCAGTCGATCCCCGCAACGGCAGCCCATGGAGTGAAGCGCATCACCGGCCAGGCACTCGACGTGGACGCGCACGAGCACGTCCTCACCGCTGCTCAGGTCACCGGCCACGATGGCCGCGTGTTCAGAGTCATCGACGAGGCTGCGGTATCCGATGATGGTGAAATCGCCGTGCTCGGTGGGCAGGGGAGTAGTCGCCCCGCGTTCGATGAGCCGCTCGGATCCTCCGCGGTAGCGGATCAGGTCGGCGATGGATGCGAGGACGAGTCCGTGTTCGTCCGCGAAAGCACGGCACTGGGCCGCATCCATCATCGTGCCGTCGTCGTTGACCATCTCGCAGAGGGCGCCAGAGGGGTGCAGTCCGGCGAGCGTCGACAAGTCGACGGCCGCCTCGGTGTGTCCGGGGCGGCGAAGGACGCCGCCGGCCACAGCGCGCAGGGGCATGACGTGGCCCGGACGCGTGAGATCGCCGGCTTCGGTCGCGGAAGCGCCGAGGGCTCGGATGGTGATGGCTCGGTCCGTTGCGGAGATGCCTGTCGATGTGACATCGCGCGCGTCGACCGTGATGGCGTACGCAGTCCCCTTGCGATCCTCGTTGACCACGGTCATGGGTGGCAGGTGAAGTCGGTCGAGGTCCTCGCCGGTCATTCCGACGCAGATGTAGCCGCTCGTGTGTCGAATCATGAAGGCGGTGAGCTCGGGGGTGGCCTTCTCGGCAGCGAAGATCAGGTCGCCCTCGTTCTCGCGTCCCTCGTCGTCGACGACAATGACCGCTCGGCCCTCGGAGATCGCCTTGATGGCGTCGTCGATGGAATCCATGCGTACGGCGTCGTGCTTCGTCACGGGGCTCCTCGGCGATGACGGGGTCGCCAGCCTAGCGAGATGGGCAGGGGCCTGGTCCCGCGGCAGGAGCCCTAGCTCCCGGGCGCGACAATGGCCGCATGGCCCCCCTCGTCGCCGGCGGATTCACGGTGGATCCACCCGTCGTGCTTGCGCCCATGGCGGGGATCACCAACCGGGCCTTCCGGCGCCTGTGCCGTGAGCAGGGCGCGGGGCTCTATGTGAGTGAGATGGTGACCTCCCGGGCGCTGGTCGAGCGTCACGAGGCCACACTCGACATGGTGCGCTTCGATCCCGATGAGTCGCCGCGCTCGGTGCAGCTCTACGGGGTGGACCCGACGGTCGTCGCCGAGGCGGTGCGCATCGTCGTCGGGGAAGACATGGCCGACCACGTGGACCTCAACTTCGGCTGTCCGGTGCCCAAAGTGACGCGCAAGGGCGGAGGCAGTGCGCTGCCGTGGAAGCGCGACCTCTTCTCCGACATCGTGCACGCGGCCGTGGCAGCAGCTGATGGCCGTGTGCCCGTGACAGTGAAGATGCGCAAGGGAATCGACGACGACCATCTCACCTATCTGGATGCGGGGCGCACCGCGCGCGATGCGGGTGTCGCCTGGGTCGCACTCCACGGCCGCACGGCCGCGCAGATGTACTCCGGCACCGCTGATTGGTCGGCGATCAGCAGGCTCGTGGAGGAGCTCGACGGCTTCCCAGTGCTGGGCAACGGCGACATCTTCAGCGCCGATGACGCACTGGCGATGGTGGCCGAGACCGGTTGCGCCGGAGTCGTCGTCGGCCGCGGCTGCCTGGGGCGCCCCTGGCTCTTCGGGCAGCTTGTCGCGGCATTCGCGGGGGAGCGGGTCCCCGCCGATCCCGACTTGCCGGTCGTCATGGCTACCTTCCGGAGGCATGCCGAACTCCTCATCGAGGCGTTCGGTGAATACACGGGCTCCCGCGAGATCCGCAAGCACGTCGCCTGGTACTTCAAGGGCTACTCCGTCAAGCGGCAGGTGCGGCTGGGTCTCGCGAACGTCGGCTCACTGGGCGAACTCGACGACTGGCTGGCCCAGATCGACCCCGACCAGCCGCCGGACGAGGCCGTCATGTCGTCGCCACGTGGCCGCACCGGGGGTGAGCGCCCACCATCGCTTCCGGATGGCTGGCTGGACTCGCCGTTCCTCGATGCGGCAGGCGCAGCGTCCGTGCGTGAGGCCGAGCTGTCGGTGAGCGGGGGCTGACCGAGACTCCCCTCTGGTCATCGGTCCGGACCGTGGCACATGGACCGAAGTCCCTAGCGGCAAGCGGTTGCGGCGTGGTGCCATGCCCTATGCCGACCTACGTCTACGACTTTGCCCGGGGCAGCCGCGGGCAGTCGGATCTGCTCGGAGGCAAGGGCGCCAATCTCGCCGAGATGACGCGCCTGGGCCTGCCGGTGCCGCCCGGCTTCACCATCACGACGGAGGCCTGCCGCGCCTACCTCGAGAAGGGCCACGAGCCTGCGGAGCTTGGCAAGCAGGTGAGCGTGCAACTCGACCGCCTCGAGGAGCGCATGGGACGGCGACTCGGTGATCCTGAAGACCCCCTGCTTGTCTCCGTGCGGTCAGGCGCGCGCTACTCCATGCCCGGCATGATGGAGACGGTCCTCAACATCGGGCTCAATGACGCCAGTGTCAAGGGCATGGCGCGCATCTCTGACGACAAGCGCTTCGCGTGGGACTCCTACCGCAGGCTCATCCAGATGTTCGGCAAGACCGTGCTCGATATCCCGGGCCGCCACTTCGAAGAGATCCTCGACAAGGCAAAGGCCGATGGCGGGGTGACCTCGGACGTCGACATCCCCGTGCCGGCGCTGAAGCAGATCGTCGCGGCGTACAAGGACGTCATTCGCGAACAGGCCGGGCGGTATTTCCCGCAGGATCCGCGCGAGCAGCTCGATCTGGCCATCCTGGCTGTTTTCCGCTCGTGGAACACCGATCGCGCTCGGCTCTACCGGCGTCGCGAGCGGATCGCACACGACCTCGGCACCGCGGTCAACGTCCAGGTCATGGCCTTCGGCAATCTCGGCGAGGGCTCGGGCACCGGCGTGGCCTTCACCCGCGACCCTGCGACAGGTGCTCCGGGCGTCTACGGCGACTATCTGCCCGACGCCCAGGGGGAGGACGTCGTCGCAGGTATCCGCAACACCATGCCCCTTGTTGAATTGGGCGCGCGCGATCCCGAGGTCTACGAAGAGTTCCTTGACATCATGCGACGGCTCGAGCTGCACTACCAGGATCTGTGCGACATCGAGTTCACTGTCGAGCGAGGCAAGTTATGGATGCTCCAGACTCGAGTGGGCAAGCGCACGGCTGCCGCGGCCTTCCGCATTGCCGTGCAACTTGTCGACGAAGGCGTGATCGACATGGACGAGGCCGTGCGGAGAGTCTCGGGAGCCCAGCTCGTGCAGTTGATGTTCCCGCGCTTTGCCAGCGACACGGGTCACCACCTCTTGGCCCGCGGTGTGAGCGCGTCCCCGGGTGCCGCTGTCGGCGCGGTCGTCTTCGACTCGCGCACGGCGACGGAGTGGGCGGAGTCGGGTCGCGAGGTGATCCTTGTGCGTCGCGAGACCAACCCGGACGACCTCGAGGGCATGGTCGCGTCCGCGGGAATCCTCACCAGTCGGGGAGGCAAGACCTCCCATGCCGCCGTCGTCGCCCGAGGCATGGGCAAGACCGCCGTGTGCGGCGCCGAGGAGCTCAGTGTCGACACTGCGGCTCGTCGCATGACCGCGCCCGATGGCACGGTGGTCGCTGAGGGTGATGTCATCTCCATCGACGGCAGCAGTGGCGAAGTGTTCCTCGGGGAAGTGCCCGTGGTCGCCAGCCCGGTGGTGCGCTACTTCGAAGAGGGAGTGGCCTCCGCGCTCCACGATGCCGATGAGGCGACGCGCGACCTCATCAAGTCGGTCGACCGCATCATGCGTCACGCCGACAGATCGCGCCGGATGCTCGTCCGCGCCAACGCCGACACCGCGCCCGATGCGGCGCGTGCTCGCCGCATGGGCGCCGAGGGCATCGGACTACTGCGCACCGAGCACATGTTCCTCGGCGATCGCAAGCAGTACGTCGAGCGCCTCATCCTCGCCCGCGACGATGAGGAGCGGCGATCGGCGCTGGACGCACTACTCCCCCTGCAGCGCGATGACTTCACGCGCATTCTCGAGGCGATGGACGGCCTCCCGGTGACAATCCGGCTCATCGATCCGCCCCTTCACGAGTTCCTTCCCGATCGCACCGACCTCGCCGTCCGAGTCGCCTTGGCGGAGGAGCGCGGTGAGGACCATGAGCCGGACCTGCGCATGCTCCAGGCGGTCAATCGCCTTCATGAGCAAAACCCCATGCTCGGCCTGCGCGGCGTCCGACTGGGCCTGGTGCTGCCCGGGCTCTTTGCGCTTCAGGTGCGCGCTATCGCCGAGGCCGCTTGCCATCGCCAGAAGGCCGGTGGAGATCCGCGTGCGGAGATCATGATCCCGCTCGTCGGCTCGATCCAGGAGCTTGAACTCGTGGCTGAGGAAGCCACAAGGGTGCTCGCCGAAGTCGAGGGGGCGCAGGGCTGTCATCTGCGCTTCCCCATCGGCACGATGATCGAGTTGCCTCGGGCCGCGGTGACGGCCGGGCAGATCGCCGAGGCTGCGGAGTTCTTCTCCTTCGGCACCAACGACCTCACGCAGACGACATGGGGCTTCAGTCGCGATGACGTCGAGGCGGCTTTCTTCTCCACCTACCTCGACAAGGGTGTCTTCGGGGTGTCGCCCTTTGAGTCGATCGACCGCGAGGGCGTGGGAGCGCTCGTGCGCCTGGCTGTCGAGCAGGGCCGTGCGGTGCGCCCGGGTTTGAAGTGTGGTGTCTGCGGCGAGCACGGCGGTGATCCTGACTCTGTCCACTTCTTTGACGAGGTCGGCCTCGACTACGTCTCCTGCTCGCCGTTCCGGGTGCCGGTCGCCCGACTGGAAGCGGCGCGAGCGTCACTGGGGGCGGGAGGCTCCGACAGTCGCTAGCGGCCCCGAGGGGTCGTCGGCCCCGACGACTAGGGTCGGGGCGTGAACATCCCTCCGGGCTATACCCCCGCCGACGTCGAACGGTGGGTGCACGACAGTCCGAGTGAGCGCTCGCCCTTCACGCGGGACCGCGCGCGGGTCCTGCATTCGGCCGGCCTGCGCCGGTTTGCGGCGACCACGGATTGAGGCTGCGCAGCCAGATCACATCGGGATTTTTTTCATACGACTGCACGAGTTTTGCTTTGCCCTGCACACACCACGCCGCGAAGTAACCGAGCCCGCCGCAGGTATCCAGGATGGTTTTGCCGCGAGGCTCGATCAGGCCCACCTTGCGTTCGGC
>CAZLMT010000047.1:5037-5827 GCA_964560615.1 uncultured Actinomyces sp. | reverse complement strand
GACCACCCAGGTCCTCGTGGCCGGCAGTGCCGACTTCCCTCGCACGCGGCTCACACACACGCTCGAGGTGGCGCAGATCGCACGAGAGATGGGTGCGGCGCTGGGATGCGACCCCGACCTCGTCGACGTGGCAGGTCTCGCACACGATCTGGGTCATCCACCCTTCGGTCACAACGGCGAGGGCGAACTCAATCGCCTCTCCGAGTCCATAGGCGGATTCGAGGGCAATGCCCAGACATTGCGCGTGATGACACGCCTTGAAGCCAAGGTGATCGATCCTGCCACGGGGCGCAGTGTGGGCCTCGATCTCACGAGGGCCTCGCTGGATGCCTCATGCAAATACCCCTGGCCGCGACGTGACCCCGCGACGATCGATGACCGTCGCGGATCCGACCTGGGCGGGCAGTCGCACAAGTTCGGCTACTACGCCGACGATGCCGAGATCTTCCACTGGCTGCGCGAGGGTGCCCCGGGCGAGCGGACCTGCCTCGAGGAGCAGGTCATGGACTGGGCCGACGATGTGGCCTACTCCGTCTACGATCTCGAGGATGCCCTCCACGCGGGCCTCATCACGCTTGAGATGTTCACCTCGGCTACCGAGCGCGAGAACATCATGGATGTCGCCCATCGCGGCTACCTCCCGCTCGTCGACCCGGCGTCGATCGGCGCCGCACTCGATCGCCTGCTCGCACTGGACTACTGGCCCTCGTCGTACGACGGATCCCAGCGCGACCTGGCCGCTCTCAAGACGGCGACCTCGCGTCTCATTGGCCGCTTCTGCGCAGCAGCG
>CAZLMT010000047.1:0-4941 GCA_964560615.1 uncultured Actinomyces sp. | reverse complement strand
TTGTTGCGGCGGCGGCCGCCGGCGGGCGCCTGGGGGTCGTGATTGCCAGGTCTCCAGCCTCACGGACGCCAGCGCTGTGACCTGGCACGCCCGCCTCTGCCGCTAGGCCGGGGGATAGCCGGCGCCGGGGATTGGCGGGGCGACCTAGGATCGGGTCATGGCGGGGCGCATCAGGGACGAGGATGTCGCCCTCGTGCGCGAAAAGGCCCGTATCGACGAGATCGTGCGCGACTACGTCGCCTTGAAGCCGGCGGGCGGCGGCTCGCTCAAGGGCCTGTGTCCCTTCCACGACGAGCGCTCGCCCAGCTTCCACGTCACTCCGAGCCGGGGCATGTACTACTGCTTCGGCTGCCAGGAGGGCGGCGATGTCATCACCTTCGTGCAGAAGCTCGACCATCTCACCTTCGCCGAATCCGTGGAGAAGCTCGCCGGCCGCACCGGAGTGACGTTGCGCTATGTCGAGGGGGGCGCGGGGGTCAACCGTCAGCAGGGGCAGCGCACTCGGCTGGTCGAGGCCAACAGGGCGGCGGAGGAGTACTTCATCTCCCAACTCAGGTCGCCGGAGGCGGTGCCCGCACGAGCCTTCCTCACGGAGCGCGGCTTCGATGCCGCGGTCGCAGAGGACTTCCACCTCGGCTTCGCACCGAAGTCCTGGGACTCGCTCACGTCGCACCTAAGGCAGAAGGGCTTCACCGACGCCGAGCTGCTTGCGGGGGGCCTGGTCTCGCAGGGCAATCGCGGGGTCTACGACCGCTTCCGCGGGCGCCTCATCTGGCCCATCCGGGATCTGGCCGGCGATGTCGTCGGCTTCGGGGCGCGTCGCCTGCTCGATGACGACGAAGGCCCGAAGTACCTCAACACCCCGGAGACCCCGCTCTACAAGAAGAGTCAGGTCCTCTACGGCATCGACCGTGCGCGCAAGGAGATCGCCAAGCAGCAGCGGGTTGTCGTCGTCGAGGGCTACACCGACGTCATGGCCTGCCAGCTCGCCGGCGTGCCGGTGGCCGTCGCGACCTGCGGCACCGCCTTCGGTGGGGACCACATCAAGGTGCTCCGACGACTGCTCATGGATGACGATCGACTACGCGGCGAGGTGGTCTTCACCTTCGACGGCGACGCAGCCGGTCAGCGCGCTGCGCTCAAGGCCTTCGACGACGACCAACGCTTCGTCGCGCAGACCTTCGTTGCTGTCGAGCCGCACGGACTTGACCCCTGCGATCTGCGCCAGCAGCACGGTGACGCGGCCATCCGCGCGCTCGTCGAGCATCGTGTGCCGCTCTTCGAGTTCGCCATCCGCTCGACGCTTGCCTCCTATGACCTTGAGAGTGCCGAGGGGCGGGTCAACGCACTGCGCGAGGTGGCGCCGGTCGTCGCCAAGATCAAAGATCCGGCGCTTCGCCCTGAGTACACACGTCGCCTGGCTGGGTGGCTCGGCATGGACCCTGCCTCTGTGAGCCGCGCGGTGGGTGGGGGAGCCCGCTCCGCGGCACCTCCTCGGCGGCCTGATGCGCGCGACCCGATCCTTGCCGTGCAGCGCGAGGCGCTCAAGTGCGCGCTGCAGGAGCCTGCGCTCGTGAGCGCGTGGTACGAGTCGGTCGAACCGGAGGCCTATCCCGATCCCACACTTCGAGCCGTGCACGAGGCGATTGCGGCAGCGGGCGGCCCGCGGCCGGAGGTCATGGGATTGGGCTGGGTCGACGCCGTCCTTGCGGCATGCCCCGACGATGACGTCCGCGGACGCGTGCGGGGTCTCGCCGTCGAGCCCATCCCGGTTTCCCGGGAGGCGGACGCGCGCTACGCGACCTCCGTGATCGCCAGGCTGCTGGAAATGGATGCGGCTCGGCGCATCGGCGAGCTACGCGGACGGCTGCAGCGTCTGGAGGAGGGCACTGCGGAGCAGGCGGCGGCCTTCGCGGATCTCATGGCCCTTGAGGCCTACCGGCGCGATCTGCGCGAACAGCGTGAGGGCTGACATGGGATTGCTGCGCAGGACTCCGGCCGAGGTCCGCGATGTCGTGCCCGCGGGTGAGCGCGTCCTCGCATGGTCGCGCGTCACTCCTGCGGGTGTCGCCGTCGCGACCGACGCAGCGCTCTACCTACCCATTGACGGCACTGAGGCCCGGCGGGTCGGCCAAGCCGCGCCTGTTGGGCTGCGCCTTGCTTGGGATCTCATCGCCAAGGCCACCTTCAGTGACGCTGCGATCCTCGTCGTCGAAGGGCGAGCGCAGCCACGGGCACGAGACCGGGCGTGGAGGGTCCAGCTGGAGGATCCGGGATCCCTGCCCACGGTCGTCTACGAGCGCGTCACATCGAGTGTGGTCGTGAGCGAACGCGTGGTCCTGCGCGGCGAGCTCGGTGCCCGCATCGTGGCGCGACGGGTCGGTGACGGGCTCAGGTGGACGGTGACCTTCGATGCGGGCCTGGACCCCCAGGATCCGGCCCTGCGCGCCGATGCCGATGCTGCCCTGGCCGAGTTGAGGTCCGCGCTCGGGGTCTAGGGGGCGTTGCTATTCTTCTCATCGCCAATCCCGCATAGCTCAATTGGCAGAGCACTCGACTGTTAATCGAGTGGTTCCTGGTTCGAGTCCAGGTGCGGGAGCGAAAGAAGGGCCCCCGCAACGCGGGGGCCCTTCTTCATCTGGTCAGGGTGGATCACCCGTAGGGGCGCCCTGCCCACGAGAAGTGGGCAACGTTCCAGGAGTTCCACACATCGGTCACGCGGACGCCGGTGGACGGGCTCGAGGCCTCCACGATCATGCCGCCGCCGATGTACATCGAGGCATGGTGTGCGCCGTTCTTGAAGAAGAAGAGCAGGTCGCCGGGCTGGAGCTCGTCGGGGGAGATCCGACGCACCTCCTGGGCCTGGACGTAGGAGTAGGGAGTCAGTCTCACGCCCACCTGTGCCCAGGCCGCTGCCGTGAGCTTGGTGCAGTCCCAGGAGCTGGGCGGCTGTGCCGCGAAGCTGTAGGGCTTGCCCACCTGGGCGAGGGCGTAGGAGACGACGATGGCGGCACGGTCTGAACTGACGCCGGAGCCGCCGGAGTAGCTGCCTCCGCCTCCGTTGTTGAGCTCGCCGTTGTCGTTGGGGCCACCGTTGGCGGAGGTGGTGCCGGTCGAGGAGCCCCCGCTTGAGCCGCCGGAGTTGATGGAGGCGGCCGCAGCAGCGGCAGCAGCTCGAGCTGCTGCCTCGCGGCGCTGGCGCTCGGCCTCGATCTGCGCGCGAAGCTCGTCCTCGAGTCCATTGAGGTAGGACTCGGCGTTGGAGACGGCCTCGTCGAACTCCGCGGAGCGGTTCTCGAGGTCGGACAGGGCCCACTGCTCAGCCTGCTCTTGCTGGGCGAGCTCAGCGGCGGCCTGCGCGAGCTGGAGCTTGGCGACCTGGGTCTTGCGAAGCGCTGCGCTCTGACCGGAGGCGACGATGTCGAGGACGACCGCCTGATCGAGGAACTGCTGGGCGTCCTCGACGAGGAGGAGCTGGAGGGAGGAGTCGACGCCGCCTGAGCGGTAGGCGGTCGCGGCGTAGCGACCGATGGTGTCCTGGGTCTCTTCGAGCTGGGCCTTGGCCTTGGCGACCTTGGCCTTGGTCTTGTCGATCTTGCCCTGGACCTGGGAGACGGCGTACTCCGCCTCTTCCACCATGCCGTGGGCGGCAGCTGCCTTCATCTCGAGGTCCTCGAGGTAGGCCTGGGCGTTCTCGACGTCCTGGCGAAGGTCGGCGCTCGACGAACCGATGCCCACGAGGCTGGCTGCGGTCAGAGCACTGACGGACACGGCGGCGATCAATGCTCGCCTGAGTCGTCTCGGTCGTTGCGGCACTGTCATCCTCTATCCCTCTCGCCTACCGGGTGAGCTGTCGGGCTCGGGCGGGGATTGCCCTACGCGTGGTGGCGAGCCACCCTGCGATTCGCCCCAGTTGCCTGGGTCCCCGGCTCCGGCCTCTTGCGAGGTCGGATTAGGCATGGTCGGTCGGTGTGTACGTGTGTCGCCGGTCCCTTCGCGACCAGTCCCAGATCGGGCATGCTCGGTCAAGGACCGGTCCCTACGGTAACAGGATGATCACGGCAGGCAAACCAGGGCCCGGAAACTGTGGATAAGCCTGGGGATAAATGGGCTGAAGTTGCCCGTGGGGCTACTTCTTCGTCTGGACCGTGACCGAGAAGGTGAGCTCGACGGGGCTCCCCAGGGCCGCCTTGCGGTAGCCCTGCATCGTGCCCGTTCCCGTTGCCTTGGCGTAGGGGCCCGAGCCGCCGATCACGGTGACGGTCCCGCGGAACGTCGCGTTGGCCGTGCCCTCCTGGCCCTGCGGGCTGGTGGCCCAGCCGCTGACGGAGAGGGCGAGCTTGACGCCGTCGGCCCGGGTGATGGTGACGAAGCCGCCGAAGGGGCCCGTGCCGCTGACGTAGTCCACGCTGCCGAGGAAGCGCATGTCCGCGGCGGCCTTCCCCCACTTGGTGGGTCCCCGAAGGTCATTCCATCCGTAGGTGATGTCGCCCGGCAGTGTCTCGAGCGTGGTCCCCGAGCTGGTGAGGTCGACATCGAAGACCAGGTTCTTGGACTTGGCGGCTTGGGCCGGAGTGCCGGCCAGGCCCACGGCGGCCACGAGGCTCGCGACGGCAAGGGCGGAGATGAGTCGGCGGCGCATGGGTACTCCTGAGGTCGACGTGTCGCGCCAATCTAGTGGTGGCGACGGCACCCGGGGGCGCCCCCGGCACAATGGCGGGGCACGGGGCGGTAGCTCAGCTGGTCAGAGCAGCGGACTCATAATCCGTCAGGTCGTGGGTTCGAGCCCCACCCGCCCCACGTCGCGCCATGGCCCAAGGGACGACCCACCGTCTGGTGGGCCGCCCACCCGTGGCTAGGCGCACTCCCGCCGGGTCGTGCAGGTGATCGTGGTGCTCGCCTTGGAATCGAGTGTGCCAAAGGCCATACCGGGAGTGAAGA
>CAZLMT010000046.1:10693-17755 GCA_964560615.1 uncultured Actinomyces sp. | reverse complement strand
CTCGGGCTGGATGATCTTCGGGGGCATATCGACAAACACCTCGACACCAGTCAACTTCTTGGGATCGGACACGATCACGTGCTCACCCACGTGGGTCGGATCGACCTGGTCGACCTTCGCCTCCACCTTGCGCACGCCCTTGGGGTTGGTGATGACCTCAGCATCAAAGCGCACCGTCGAGCCCTCACGCGTGGCGTCACGCAACCGCACCACCACCTCCACCCGATCCCCCGAAGCATCCGTGCCCTGCACCACCGCCCGCGGAGGATTCTTCGTGAACTGGCCCGTCACATCGCCATACCCGGTCCAATACACCAGGAACGCCTTCATCGGCAGCGACGCCGACTCCTCCTCGGTGGTCAACTCCGTCACCCGCACCCGATCAGGCACATCCCGCACCGTCAGCCGGTACTCCCCCGCCACACCCACCGGCGCGAACGACGCCGACTCCGCCGGCACCCGCATCACGAAATCCACCGTCACCTCCTGCGGGCCACGCCTCACCTCGGCATCACCCACGGAGGAAGCAGGAGCAGACGACACAGCAGCCGAGGTGGCATCCGCCACCGGCGCACCCACCGCCACCCCAGGAACAGCGAGCAGCGACGCCACCAGCGCCCCACCCAACACCGACACCACACCAGGCAAACGATTCATCCCGCGAACATAGAGGCACGAAAGCCCGGTGTCTACCCCTGAGCACATGCCACAAGCGAGTCTCATCCCGGCGCCTGCATCCGACCTTCGTCAACGAGCCACCCGGATTCCGGGGATCGCATCATCTATATGCAACAACGTGCGTGGCGTTGAAGACACCCAGTTTCATCAGCCGTTCGGCACCGCACCGACCCGTCTGGTCAAGTTCACACCGCAGGCACCCGCAGAGGACGGTCCCAGAACCCGGCAAATCGGACTCACGGCGTACCCCGTAGACAACGCCAAGCGAGCAAGGCCAAGGAGCAGCTAGCGACGACACCAGCACCCCAACAGACAAGCGAGAACCCCCGCCCAGAACAACTGGACGGGGGTTCTTTCGCTTTTCTACCCGCTACATGCCCTTCTGAGCACGAATACATGTCACTCCGAGCCGGAAAACTTGTAACAGGCTCTACATCAGCTGCAGCCGGAGGTGCTCCCGCAGCCTTCGCACACGTAGCACGAGCCGGCGGGGCGCATCTTGACGCCGCAGGTCATGCACAGCGGGGCATCGGATGCGGTGCCGGTGATCGCCTCGAGCAACTCCGCTGAGGAATGCACGTTGGCCGGGACCTCATGCTGCATTGGGGCAGGTGCCGTCGTCGTCTCGGTCTCCGTGACGAGGTCCTCCTCGATTGCCGGAGCCGCAGTGCCGCCGCCATACGTGGCGGCAACGGTCGCCGCGCGCTCGTCAGCCGTGTAGATGCCGAACTCAGCACGCTTCTCCTCGGGCAGGTAATCCAGCGCGAGGCGGCGGAAGACGTAGTCCATGATCGACTGCGACATGCGCACATCGGGATCGTCGGTGAGACCGGCCGGCTCGAACTTCATGTTGACGAACTTCGAGACGAAGGCCTCCAGCGGCACGCCGTACTGCAGCGCGATCGAGATCGCGATGGAGAAGGCATCCATGACACCGGCGAGCGTGGAGCCCTGCTTGCCGAGCTTGAGGAAGACCTCACCGAGGCCACCGTCGGGGTACGAGCCGGCTGTCATGTAGCCCTCGGCGCCCGCGACGCTGAACGACGTCGTGATCGACGGACGCGACTTCGGCAGGCGCTTGCGCACCGGACGACCCTCGACGACGACCGTCTCCTCGACGTCAGCGACCTTGGCCTTGGCATCGGACAGCGGCTGGCCCACCTTGCAGTTATCGCGGTAGATCGCGAGGGCCTTCAGACCCTGCTTCCAGCCCTGGAAGTAGATCTCCTCGACTTCCTCGATGGTCGCCGTCTCGGGCATGTTGACCGTCTTGGAGATCGCACCGGAGAGGAAGGGCTGCACCGCGGCCATCATGCGCACGTGACCCATCGGGGTGATAGCGCGCTGGCCCATCGCCGTGTCGAAGACGGCGTAGTGCTCGGGCTTGAGACCGGGTGCGTCAACGACGTGACCGTTCTCGCCGATGAACTCAACGATGGCCTCGATGGTCTCGTCGGTGTAGCCGAGGCGCTTGAGTGCCAGCGGAATCGTCTGGTTGACGATCTGCATCGAGCCGCCGCCGACGAGCTTCTTGAACTTCACCAGGGAGAAGTCGGGCTCGACGCCGGTGGTGTCGCAATCCATCATGAAGCCGATGGTGCCGGTGGGTGCGAGCACCGAAGCCTGGGCATTGCGCCAGCCGTTGACCTCACCGACGCGCAGGCACTCCGCCCACTCCTTCTCGGCGAGCTTGAGGACATCAGCGTCCAGGCTCGTGGAGGTGCGCACCGAGTCGGTCGCCGCGGCGTGCTTGCGCATGACGCGCTTGTGCGCCTCGGCGTTGCGGGCGTAGCCCTCGTAGGGGCCGACGACGCCGGCGAGCTCCGCCGATCGGCGGTACGACGTACCGGTCATGAGCGAGGTGATCGATGCCGCCAGCGCACGGCCACCGTCGGAGTCGTAGGGCAGGCCCACGGCCATGAGCAGCGCGCCGAGGTTGGCGTAGCCGATGCCGAGCTGGCGGTAGTCGCGCGTGGTGCGCCCGATCGCCTCGGTCGGGAAGTCGGCGAAGCAGATGGAGATGTCCATGGCGGTGATGACGAACTCCACCGCGCGGCGGAAGCTCTCGGCGTCGAAGGTGCCGTCCTCCTTCAGGAACTTCAGGAGATTGAGCGACGCGAGATTGCAAGAGGAGTTGTCGAGGCTCATGTACTCCGAGCAGGGGTTGGACGCGGTGATGCGGCCGGTCTCGGGGTTGGTGTGCCAGTCGTTGATCGTGTCGTCGTACTGGATGCCGGGATCGGCGCACGCCCACGCAGCCTCGCTCATCGTGCGGAAGAGCGTCTTGGCGTCGACGGACTCGATGACCTCACCGGTCTTGCGGCCACGCAGGCCGAAGTCGGTGCCATCCTCGACGGCCTTCATGAACTCATCCGAGACACGAACGGAGTTGTTGGCGTTCTGGTACTGGACGCTCGTGATATCCGCACCACCGAGATCCATGTCGTAGCCCGCGTCGCGCAGCGCGCGGATCTTGTCCTCCTCGCGGACCTTGGTCTCGATGAACTCCTCGATGTCGGGGTGGTCCACGTCAAGGACGACCATCTTGGCCGCGCGGCGCGTGGCGCCACCGGACTTGATGGTGCCCGCGGACGCGTCAGCGCCGCGCATGAAGGAGACGGGGCCCGAGGCCGTGCCACCCGAGGAGAGCAGCTCCTTGGAGGAGCGGATGCGGGAGAGGTTGAGGCCGGCGCCGGAGCCGCCCTTGAAGATCAGGCCCTCCTCGCGGTACCAGTTGAGGATCGAGTCCATGGTGTCGTCGACGGCGAGGATGAAGCAGGCCGAGACCTGCTGCGGTGCCGGCGTACCGACGTTGAACCAGACGGGCGAGTTGAAGCTGAACACCTGGTGCAGCAGCATCCAGGTGAGCTCGTGCTCGAAGATCTCCGCATCCTCGGGGGTCGCGAAGTAGCCGTACTCGCGGCCGGCCTGGGTGTAGGTGAGCACTACGCGGTCGATGAGCTGGCGCAGACTCGACTCCCGCGTATCGCTGCCCACAGCGCCGCGGAAGTACTTGGTGGTGACGATGGTGGAGGCGTTGATGCTCCAGAAGTCGGGGAACTCCACGCCGCGCTGCTCGAAGACGGTCTCGCCGGTCTTCCAGTTGGTCTGCACGACGTCGCGACGCTCCCACGTCACGTCGTCATAGGGATGGACACCCGGCGTGGTGAACAGGCGCTTCATGGTCAGGCCTGCGCCCGTGCCGGTGGTGGCGGGGCTGCTGCTGAGATCGGTCATTGCGGGTGTCTCCCTCGGTGGTGTGGGCAATGCGGTGGTGCTGTCAGTGGGTGGTCGGTGTTGCGAGATCAGGTGCGTCGATATCTGTCGGGTCGATGAGATCGGGGTGCCCGGCGAGCTCGGCCTCGGAACGCAGGAGTGCGATCTCGGCCTCGAAGTCGGCGAGCGATTCGAAGGATCGGTAGACGGACGCGAAGCGGAGGTAGGCGATTTCGTCGAGCTCGCGCAAGGGGCCGAGAATCGCGATGCCCACCTCCTCCGCCGGCACCTCCGCGGCCCCGGTGGCACGCAACGCATCCTCGACACGCTGGGCCAACAGGGCGAGATCGTCATCGCTCACCGGACGGCCCTGACATGCCTTGCGCACACCTGAGACCACCTTGCTGCGGCTGAAGGGCTCGGTGGCACCGGAGCGCTTGGCGACTGAGAGCACAGCAGTCTCGGCCGTGGTGAAGCGCTTGCCGCACTCCTGGCACTCGCGGCGGCGGCGGATGGCGGCCCCATCATCGGCCGTGCGGGAGTCAAGGACCCGGGAGTCCCCGCCACGGCAGTACGGACAGCGCATGGGGAACTCCCTCCGGCGACAGAAGGGCCACCCGGAGATGGCCCTGTGGGGCTAACTAGGGGGCCATCGGTGGATGGCCCTGTGGACGACCTGAGGACAGACTGTGCACTTCCGACCACAACCTGTGGAGGAGTTACACCCTTGTCGCTACTAGATGTAGGGGGAGATTAGACCCTACCTACGACATCTGCAAGACCCCAAATCGGCGTGTCGCAGTCACCTCCCCCGTCACACCTGCCCCACGAGGCGCGGGGTATGAACAGGGGCTGACCGGCCGGTTGCAGGTAGGTGGTGCGCCGAGTTCGGGCCTACAGGGCTCGATTCCGCGTTCGCGGCTGGTGTCACCGAGGTGCCATGCCACGAACGCGATCTCACACCGCCCGAAAGCGGCGGTCTGCGCTCAAGAAGCTGCCAGCTGGCAGCCTTGCCCGCACGGAATCTGTAGGCCTGTGGACATGTCCGGCAACCATGCCCGCACGGAACGCACTTCATTGTGGACAGCGCTGGCACCCTTGCCCGCACGGAATCTGTAGGCCTGTGGACATGTCCGGCAACCATGCCCGCACGGAACGCACTCGATTGTGGACAGCGCTGGAGCACTTGCCCGCACGGGTCGAAAAAGCCGGTAAACACACGCTTATCCAGCGGGAACGACGAGAACCTGTCCGGGCACGAGGCCCGACTGCGTCATCGCGTTGAGCTCGCGGATCTCGGCGATCAGTGCGCGGGGATCGGCACCCGGATCAATCGCCGCAGCAATCCCCCACAGTGTGTCGCCGGGCTGCACCGTGACCGCAACAGTCACCGGTCCTTCAACCTGCGCCGTCGCCATCGCACGCCATGCACCCGGGAGTAGGACGACCATGAGCGCCACCGCGATGACGACGAGCCGACCGCGCCGCGTCATACGCAGGCCCGGTGCCGTGGCGCCGTGGCGCGCCACCTGCTGGCGCCCACGTGACCGGGCGTCGCGAGCTGAGATCGCTGATGAGTCGTAGGGCCGGGTCCTCGGCCGGAAACCGGGCAGAGCGGAAGCGGCGTACGCCGGGGCGGCATAGGTGGCGGCCATGGGGACCCTCCTCGTCTGGTCTCCGCCCGACCGGATCACCCGGTTCGAACGGCTGTTCGATCGAACATACGTCCCAATCACCCCATCTGTCACGCGACACGCCGCATCTGAATCGAACAGGTGTTTGAAATTCCCTCGTGGCGGGGCTACGGTCTCAGGCATAGGGGAAGGGTCCCAAGGGGGTCTGACACCCACCGGAAGATCCACCTACGACCGGAGGACTCATGGCCCGCCGCAGCCAGACCGAAGCCGACTTCGGCGAGGGGCTCACCCCCCGCCAGCGCGACATCCTGGCGGTCATCCGCAGCACCGTCGAGGAGCGGGGCTATCCGCCGAGCGTGCGCGAGATTGGCGAGGCGGTCGGCCTCACGTCACCCTCCAGCGTCGCCCACCAGCTCGGCGTGCTGGAGAAGAAGGGCCTGCTGCGTCGAGATGCCAACAGGCCGCGCGCACTCGTGGTCGCCGATGACACGGCCTCCACCGAGGTGGTCGCGGATGTCACCGGCATCGGCGATGCCATGCCGGCCGCCGCCTACGTCCCCGTCCTCGGCCGCATCGCTGCCGGCGGTCCGATCCTTGCCGAGGAGGCCGTCGAGACGGTCTTCCCGCTGCCGCGCGAGATCGTGGGCGAGGGCGAACTCTTCTTGCTGCGCGTCGTCGGCGACTCCATGATCGATGCGGCCATCTGCAATGACGACTGGGTCGTCGTACGCCGCCAGCCCACCGCTGACAACGGCGAAATCGTCGCGGCTCTCCTCGACGACGAGGCCACGGTCAAGACGCTCCAGCGGCGCGAGGGCCACACCTGGCTGCTGCCGCACAACCCGGCCTACTCCCCCATCGACGGCGACCACGCCACGATCCTGGGCAAGGTCGTCAGCGTGATCCGCCGCGTCTGACGAGGAACTACGCCCCCTCGCCCTCCCAGGATTCACGCAGGCGAGCGAGCGCGGACAGCGCGACCTCGCGGTCCTCCGTGAGCCACAGCGGTGGCATGGCCTCGCGCAGGGTCTTGCCATACGACGCGGTCGCCAGACGCGGGTCCAGCACCGCCACCATGCCCCGATCACCCGTGTCGCGGATGAGACGGCCTGCACCCTGCGCGAGCAGCAGCCCCGCACGCGGCACCGACACTTCGCGGAAGCCCTCGCGCCCGAGAGACTCCTGTCGCGCCGACACGATCGGATCATCGGGGCGGGGGAAAGGGATGCGATCGATGACCACGAGCGAGCAGGTGTCGCCGGGTACGTCGACCCCCTGCCACAGCGACATGGTGCCGACCAGGCTCGTCGCGGGGTCAGCCGCGAAGGCATCCACGAGAGTTGCCGCAGGCTCCCCGCGCCGCTGCACGAGCACCGGCGTCGACAGGCGCACGCGCAGGTAGTCGCCCATGCGCTCGACCGCACGCCACGACGAGCACAGCACCAGCGTGCGCCCACCCGCCGCATCGATGAGGTCGCCCACCTCGTCAAGGGCCTCCTCGGGGATGCCATCGCGCCCGGGCGCAGGGAGA
>CAZLMT010000046.1:303-10683 GCA_964560615.1 uncultured Actinomyces sp. | reverse complement strand
ACGCGCGATGTAGAGGATGCCCTGCTGGGCGTAGTCAAAGGGACTCCCGACATCGAGGCCCTGCCACTCACCCGGGACGCCGAGTCGCGCGGCACACTCCCCGAACTCCTCGCCCAGGGTAAGGGTCGCGCTCGTGAGCGCAACGGGACGGTCCTTCATGAGCGAGTTGCCGAGCACCCCGGCCACCTCGAGGGGCGCGAGCTTGACGGTGCCGCCCTCGACCCAGGTGACCTCGCTCGTCGTCGCGGCGATGAGCCGACCCGCAGCATCGAAGACCTCGTCGAGTGCCCCCCGTGCCCGCTGGCGCGCCGCCAGCGTTGCCAGGTCGTCGTCACTCGGGATCTCGCCCACCGCCGCGCGCGCCGCATCCCGCACCGACGTGAGCGCCAGCAGAAGGTCGCGGGGAGCCTCGCGATAGCGGCCCTCCTGCCGGGTCGCTTCGGTCAGTCGCTCCGCGGCCCCCTCCAGGTCGTCGGCAGTCGAGGGCCGGATGAACTTCCTCGACCGAGACACCGCCTGCTCGACCGAGCGGGCGGAGAGCTCCATCGCCAGCGCCTGGGTCACGCGATCGACAAGTTCATGAGCCTCGTCCACGATGACGGCGTCGTGATCGGGCAGCACAGGGATGCCCTCGACGGCATGGATGGCGAGCATGGCGTGATTGGTCACGACGATGTCCGCCTGCATGGCGATCTCGCGGCGCTTGGCCGTGAAACAGTCGGGGCCGTAGGCGCACTTCATCTCGCCGACACACTCGCGACGTGAGACCGAGATGCCCCTCCACACGCGGGCATCAATGGACTCCCCGAACTCATCGCGGTCGCCGGTCTCGGTCTCCAGCGCCCAGGACCGCACGGCTGCCGCCTGCTTGCCCAGCTCGGATCTCGGGATGATCGCGTCACCGTCATCATCGGGCTCCTGGCGATGCAGGCGCTCGAGACAGACGTAGTTGTGACGGCCCTTGAGCACGGCGTAGCTCAGTGGTCGCGGCAGCAGCGGCTCCAGCGCCTCGGCTACGACAGGCAGGTCGCGCTCCGCGAGCTGTCGCTGCAGCGCCAGGGTCGCCGTGGCGACGACGACAGCATCGCCCTTGATTGCATGCAGGGCGGCAGGCACGAGGTAGGCCAGCGACTTGCCCGTGCCCGTCCCCGCTTGGACGAGGAGGTGCTGGGGCATCTCGCGGCCGGAATCCAAGGACTCGGCGACCGCCTCGGCCATGGCGAGTTGGCCAGGACGCGGCTCACTGCCGAGGGCACCTGCGGCCGCCGCCAGCGCCTCCTCGACGCTCGGCAGCGACTCGCTCACGCGTCGTCCGGAATATCAACGGATACGCCCATGCGAGCAGCCAGGTCGGGCCGCACCCGCGCGCGCAGTCGCGTGCCCTCGGGCAGGTGCTCCTGCGACAGCACCTCGCCGTCGGCGTGCGCCGCTGCGACGAGGTCACCCCGGTCATAGGGCACGACGACGTCGACCTCGATCTCAGGCCGGGGCAAGCGCTCATCAAGGCGCGCGAGCAACTCCTCGATCCCCTCACCCGAGTGGGCCGACACGATGAGTGCGTCTGGCTCACGCCGGCGCAGCGCAGCGAGCTGTAGCGGATCAGCGATGTCAGCCTTGTTGATGACGACGAGCTCGGGCAGATTGCCCGCACCGATCTCGGCCAGCACTTCGCGGACCGCGGAGAGCTGGTCCTCGGGATGAGGATCGGAGCCATCCACGACGTGGAGGACGAGGTCGGCGTCCGTTACCTCCTCCAGCGTCGAACGGAAGGCCTCGATCAGGTGATGCGGCAGATGGCGCACGAAGCCCACCGTGTCCGCCATGGTGCAGTGGCGCCCGCTGGGCAGGTCGAGCTTGCGCACCGTGGGGTCGAGGGTCGCGAACAGCGCGTCCTCCACCAGCACACCCGCGCCCGTGAGCCGGTTGAGCAGGCTCGACTTGCCCGCGTTGGTGTAGCCCGCGAGCGCGACGGCGGGCGTGCCGGCACGCGCGCGCGCACCTCGCTGGGTACGGCGTACCCGCTCCATCTCCTTGAGCTGGCGTCGCAGCACCGTCATCTGATCGCGGATGCGTCGGCGATCGGTCTCGATCTTGGTCTCGCCAGGCCCACGGGTGCCCACGCCGCCCGTCGCACCACCCGCTCGTCCGCCTGCCTGCCGGGAGAGCGACTCACCCCAGCCGCGCAGGCGAGGCAGGAGGTACTGCATCTGCGCCAGCGAGACCTGGGCGCGACCCGCCTTGCTGCGGGCGTGCTGGGCGAAGATGTCGAGGATGAGCCAGGTGCGATCGACGACCTTCACCTTGACCACCTCCTCCAGGTGACGCAGCTGGCCGGGGCTGAGCTCTCCGTCGCAGATGACGGTGTCGGCGCCGCTGGAGACGACGAGGTCCCTCAGCTCGCGCGCCTTGCCCGAGCCGATGTACGTCGCGGGATCCGGCCGGTCGCGCCGCTGGATGACGCCGTCGAGCACCAGCGCCCCGGCCGTCTCCGCCAGGGCGGCCAGCTCCCTGAGGCTGCGCTCCGCCTCGTCGGCCGTGCCGTCAGTCCAGACACCCACGAGCACGACCTGCTCGAGGCGGATCTGGCGGTACTCGACCTCAGTGATGTCCTCGAGCTCGGTGGACAGGCCCACGACACGACGCAGGGCCTGCCGATCCTGGAGGTCGAGTTCGCCGACCGCGGGCTCGTCTAGATCCACGCAGCGGTCCAGTCGGCCTTGAGCGTGCCGTCGGCGACGATGACGGCGGGGCCGATGAGCTCGAGTTCGCCGTCGCGCTCCTGCACATGCAGCGTGCCGCCGGGTACATCGATGCGGATGGACTCGGGCAGGTCGCCGCCGCGCTGGCGCACGACCCACGCGACCGCGCAGGCTCCGGTGCCGCAGGAAAGCGTCTCGCCTACTCCGCGCTCATGGACGCGCATGCGCAGGTGCCCCGGGGTGATCTGCTCGACGAACTCGACGTTGACGCCGTCGGGGAAGAGGTGCTCGGGGCTCACCTCCGGCGCACGATCCAGGGGCCCTGCGGCACTCACGGACGTCACGAAGACGACCGCATGCGGATTGGGCACGTGTACGCCCGTCGCGGGATAGGAGCGATTGCCCACCATGACGGAGGCGATGGCATCCATGCCGGTCGCCGGACCCATGCCCACGGCGTACTCCCCCGAAGCCAACCGGCGCACATGGCGCACGCCTCCGCGCGTGGCGATCTCGACTCCCTGCGGATCAGCCAGGCCTTCCTCGACGAGGAAGCGCGCGAAGACGCGGATGCCATTGCCGCACATCTGCGCCAGCGACCCGTCAGCATTGCGGTAGTCCATGAAGAACTCCGCGCCCGTGGCCTCCGGGTCGTCGCATGCAGCGGAGCGCACGATGCGCAGGATTCCGTCACCACCGATGCCGAAGCGCCGATCGCACAGCGCCTGCACCATGTCGTCGGTGAGGTCGATGGCGCCGTCGGGATCGGGCAGCAGGACGAAGTCATTGCCCGTCCCATGGCCCTTGAGCACCCGCACCTCGCGCATACCGCCAGCCTAGGCGCCGGCAGCGACATAGAGATCGCTCGCCCGGTCGCAGGCGTGGCCCCAGGTCTGCTCGGGCGGCACGGAGACATTGTGGGCGGCGATGCGCTCCCCCAGCGCGGGATCGCGGGCCAGGAGAGCGAGGGCGTCTCCCAGGCCGGGATCGTCGACGGCGAGCAGCCCCTCGATGCCGTCGTGGATGAACTCCGAGGTCCCGGCTTGGGCCCGGGCCACCACGGGCAGCCCGAAGGTCCGAGCCTCCAGGGCCGCGATCCCGAAGGACTCGAGCACCGAAGCCTGGGCGAAGGCATCGGAAGCGGCGAAGACTTCGCGGATCCCCTCGAGGGGCAACCTGCCGGTGAATCGCGCGGGTACGCCGAGGCGTCGCGCCTGACGCTCGACGATGCTGCGCTGCGGGCCGTCGCCGATGATCGTCGCTTCTACGCGCATCTCTGGCCCGACCAGCACCTGCGCGCGGGCGACCGACCGCAGGAGTGCACCCACGCGCTTGCGCGGCGCGAGTCGAGCGACTGTGACGACGCGAAGTGTGCCGGGGATGCGCGGCACCGGGTGCGCCTGCTGCCATGGCGCGGGATCGATGGCATTGGGGAGCACACCGACTCGTACGCCAAGAGCCTCCGCGACAGGCGCGGCGGCGATCTCGCTCACCGCGCTCACCGCCACTCCGGGTCGCGTGAGGAGCCCGCGGGCGGCGCGATAACCGCCACGCGACAGTGGACCCCACATGCTGTGCACGGTGACGACCGTGGGCACGCGCAGCTCAGCGAGGGCGCGCAAGGCGCCCCAGGCGAAGGGCGAGACCGCACCTACGTGCACGTGAGCGACGTCCGTGGGTTGAGCCTCCAGGAGTGCGCGCACGCCCGCCCGAGTCCGCGGATGCACCGGTAGGTCCCCGGGCATCCGCGCGGTGAGGCGCTCGACCTCGATCCCGTCGAGCAGCTCGCGGCCGCTGCGCTGGGCACCGGGAGTCGCCGTAATGATCCGGGGCACATCCCCGCGCGCCGCCTGCGCCAGGGCAAGGCCGCGCACCTGGGTCTCGATGCCCCCCGTGCGCGGGAGATAGCAGTCCGAGACATGGGCGATGCGCACGCGCCGACGCTACGCCACCCCCTCGCCGATTGCCGAGCGGTCAGTTGTCGAGTCGTGCGCCCCCTGGGGCGGCTCCGACAACTGACCACTCGCCGCGGTGGGGCCGAGCCCCCAGGGGCAGGATGGGGCCGTGGCCACCCTGGTCTTCCTGCACGCGCACCCCGACGACGAGGCACTCCTCACCGCGGGGACGATGGCGCGCGCCGCCGCTGAGGGTCACCGGGTCGTCCTCGCGGTCGCCACCGACGGAGCGGCCGGCCTCACATCCTCCGACTACCGCGACGATCTCGCCGGGGTGCGTGCCCGTGAGCTCGAGCGATCGGCGGAGATCCTCGGCACGGCACGTTTGGAGACCTGGGCGTACGCCGACTCCGGGCTCGCGGGCGATCAGCCCGGAGGCTTCGCCGGCGGCGACATCGACGACCAGATCGCACGACTGGTGGATCTGGTCGAGTCAGAGGACGCTGACGTGCTCGTGGGCTATGACCGCGCAGGAGGTTACGGCCACCCCGACCATCTGCGCGTGCATGCCGTGGCGCGGGGTGCCGCCCAACGCGTGCGTGAGCGTCGGCACCTGCGTCACTTCGAGGCGACACTGCCGCGCGAGCCCTTCGCGCGCACGGTACGCGCGGCGGCGTACGCGCGCCTCACTCCACCTGGCTTCGACCCTGCGGAATTCGATCGCTCCTGGACACCAGGCAGCGAGATCACCCATCGCGTGAACGTGCGGCCCTACGCTGAGGCGAAGCGCGCGAGCATGGCCGCCCATGCCAGCCAAGCCGCTGCGGATGACTCCACGCGTCCCCTTGCGGTGCTCACCAGGCTCCCCGGTCCGGCGTACCGCCTGCTGCTCGGCACCGAGTACTACGTCGCCGTTCCCTAAAGCAGGTCGCTCGCCGGCGTGCCCGCAGGGACCCACTGCACGCGCGCGTCCTGGCGGAAGCGCCGCTCCTGGCGGCGGGCGAAGCGGCGCGTGCCCTCGATCGTGAGCTGGCGCGCGGACTCCAGGTCACCCTCCGCCTGCAGCGCCTCGAGCACCTGTCGGTAGCCGAGGGCACCGCTCGCCGTGCGGCCCATGCGCCCGCTCAGGCTCCGCACCTCGTCCACGAGACCCAGCTCCCACATGCGATCCACACGCGCTGCGATCCGGGCATCGAGCACGATGCGATCACATGACAGGCCGATCCAGCGCGCCTCACGCCAGGGACGCGGCTCGGGAAGTCGGGCGGTGAAGGAGCCTTGGAGTGCGACGACCTCGAGTGCGCGCACGATGCGA
Source organism: uncultured Actinomyces sp. (assembly GCA_964560615.1). Taxonomy (GTDB): domain Bacteria; phylum Actinomycetota; class Actinomycetes; order S36-B12; family S36-B12; genus Mxb001. The sequence continues at coordinate 4,774 of CAZLMT010000046.1, read as the reverse complement.
CGGCCGTTGGTCGACAGGATCGCCGCCGCGGCATCGGGATCGAGCGCGGCCAGGCGCGCATGCATGGCCTCGGGCCCGGACTCGACGAGATCCTCCTCGAGCCGGGCACGCACCTGAGGGTCCGTGCCCGGGAAGTCCATCTCGTCGAGGATCGCCTGCACGTAGAGCCAGGAGCCACCCACGATGACGACGGTGCGCCCGCGGGCCTCGATCTCCTCGACGCACGCGCGTGCTCGGTCGCGGAACTCCACCACGCTCACCTCGTGATCGACGCTCCACACGTCGAGCATGTGGTGGGGTACGCCGCGCCGCTCACCCTCGGGCACCTTGGCAGTGCCGATGTCCATGCCGATGTAGACCTGCATGGAGTCCGCGCTCACGATCTCGGCATCGAGCCGCTCGGCGAGGTCGATCGCGAGGTCGGACTTGCCCACCGCGGTCGGCCCGACGATGGCGATGATCATGCTGACGATGGCATGGACGGCATGGGGAGCACGACGCGATCGTCCGCGGGAGTCGCCGCGGTGCGCCCCTCCCAGGCGTCGCCTGCGCGGGTACGCCGCACGGTGAGCATGCGGTCGGCCACCAGATGATGCGGGGCGGCGTAGGTGACCTCGGCGACCACAAGGTCACCGGGACGCGGCTCGCCGAGCGCGGGGTCGCGCGCTACGTGGACGAGGCGGTTATCGGCAGCACGACCCGAGAGTCGCGCGGTCGCATCGTCCTTGCGCCCCTCGCCCTCGGCGATGAGCACCTCGACCTCGCGACCGACGAAGCGCTTGCTCTCCTCCCACGCGATCTCATCCACCAGCGCAAGGAGGCGGTTGTAGCGCTCCTGCACCGCCTCCTTGGACACCTGGTCGTCCATCGTCGCGGCGGGCGTGCCTGGGCGCGGGGAGTACTGGAAGGTGAAGGCGCTCGCAAAGCGTGAGGCCCGCACGACGTCGAGCGTGCCCTGGAAGTCGTCCTCGGTCTCACCGGGAAAGCCCACGATGATGTCGGTGGTGATGGCCGCCTCGGGCATAGCCGCGCGCACGCGCTCGATGATGCCGAGGTAGCGCTCAGCCCGATACGAGCGCCGCATGACCTGGAGGATCCGGTCCGATCCGCTCTGCAGGGGCATGTGCAGCTGCGGCATGACATTGGGGGTCTCGGCCATCGCCGCGATGACGTCGTCGGTGAAGTCGCGCGGATGCGGGCTCGTGAAGCGCACGCGCTCGAGGCCCTCGACACGACCGCACGCGCGCAGCAGGTCGGCGAAGGCACCGCGATCACCGAACTCCACGCCATAGGCGTTGACGTTCTGTCCGAGGAGAGTCACCTCGATCACACCCTCGGCGACGAGGGCTTCGATCTCGGCGAGGATGTCACCGGGGCGGCGGTCCTTCTCCTTGCCGCGCAGCGCGGGCACGATGCAGAAGGTGCACGTGTTGTTGCAGCCGACGCTGATCGACACCCAGGCGGCGTACGCCGACTCGCGGCGCGTGGGCAGCGTGGACGGGAAGACCTCGAGACTCTCGAGGATCTCGACCTGCGCCTCCTCCGCGATACGCGCCCGCTCGAGCAGGGCGGGCAGCGAACCTAGGTTATGTGTGCCGAAGACGACATCGACCCAGGGGGCGCGCCGCACGACCTCGCCACGGTCCTTCTGAGCCAGACAGCCGCCGACGGCGATCTGCATCCCGGGCGTGCTGGCCTTGATCGGGGCGAGGTGGCCGAGGTTGCCGTAGAGACGGTTGTCGGCGTTCTCCCGCACGGCGCAGGTGTTGAAGACCACGAGATCGGGCTGCTCCCCCTCACCCACGGGCGCATAGCCGGATGACTCCAGGACTCCGGCAATGCGCTCGGAGTCGTGGGCGTTCATCTGGCACCCGTAGGTGCGCACCTGATACGAGCGTGGCACGTGGCAGAGCCTACGGGCCTAGACGCCGACGGATTGGCGCTCCCCGACTGCGTCGGGGTCGGCGTCATCGAGCGGCTCGTCCTCGACGATCTCGTCGCCGCCCTCCTCAACCGAGATCCGGGGCAGGGCGTTGGCGAGCCACGAGGGCAGCCACCAGTTGGCCTTGCCGAACATCGTCATGAGCGAGGGCACGAGGACCAGCCGGACGATGAACGCGTCGATGATGACGGCCGAGGCCAAGGCGATGCCGAAGAGTTTGATCGTGGCATCGGGTGAGGGCACGAAGGCGAGGAAGACGCTCGACATGATCGCCGCTGCGATGACGACAACCTTGCCTGAGCCGGCCAAGCCTCGCCGGACGGCTGCTCCATTGTCCTTAGTGCGCTCCCACTCCTCCTGCATGCGCGATACCAGGAAGACCTGGTAGTCCATCGAGAGGCCGAAGAGAATGGCGAAGACCATGACGGGAAGGAAGGGGAAGATCGGCCCAGTCGAGGTAATGCCTAACGGCCCTGCCAGCCATCCCCACTGGAAGACGGCGACGGTGATGCCCATAGCCGCACCGAAGCTGAGCAGGCTCGTGATGGCGGCCGTGAGCGGCACAAGGATTGATCGGAAGAGCACCATGAGGGCGAGGAAGCCCAGGAAGACGACAATGCCGAGGAAGAGCGGCAGGACGTTGATGAGCACCTGGGTGAAGTCCTGGGTGATCGCCTGAGCTCCGCCGACATACATCGTCGCGCCGGTCTCGGCCTCGACGAGAGGGGCGGTCTCGGTGCGCAACCGATCAAGGAGTTCGCTCGTGGCGATGTCCTGGGGTGCCGACTCGGGCGTGATGAGAATCGAGGTGACGATGCCGTTGTCGCTGAAAGCCGTCGGGCTGATCGAGTAGATCGGCAGCATCTCCTCATTGGGGAGGGTGGAGGCCACACCCGGCGTCTCATTGATGATGCGCACGGTCTCAGCGAGGGCATCGAGATCACGCGGGAGGGGGAGGTTGACCGCGGCGAAGAACGGGCCATTCACGCCCGGGCCGAAGCCCTCGCTCATGAGGTCGTAGGCGATGCGCGCGGTATTGGATTCGGGCTTGCCACCATCGTCGGCGAAGCCCAGGCGCAGGCCGAGCGTGGGCAGGGCGAGCACGATGACGACACCGAGGGCGAGGATCGTGGGAATGATCGGCCGGCGCTGGAGGAAGCGCGCGTAGGCCATGAACCGCCGGCCCTCAGGCTGCTTCTTGCCCTCGACCTTGGACTTGCGTGCCCAGGGCATGCGCAGGGCCAGGGCCTTGGTGCCGAGCAGAGAGAGCAGCGCGGGCAGCAGCCATAGCGCCGCCAGCATGACCGCCAGCACGGTGACAGCCGCGGCAACAGCCAAGCCATTGAAGAAGTTGATGCGGAGCACGAAGAGGCCGAGCAGGGCGATGATCACGGTGAGGCCCGCGAACTGCACGGCACGTCCCGCCGTGCCGACCGCTTCGTACGCGGCTCGGGTCTTGTCGTGACCGGCGAGCAGGGCCTGTCGGTATCGGTTGAGCACGAAGAGGGCGTAGTCGATGCCTACGCCAAGGCCGATCATGGCGGCCAGCGTGGGCGCGAAGGTGGCTACGTCGAGGAAGCGCGCGACGACAAGGATGAGCATCTGGCCCACGGCGAGCCCGAGGAGGGCAACGAAGATCGGCATGCCCGCGGCGACGATCGACCCGAAGGCGATGAGCAGGATGATGATGGCGACGAGGATGCCGATCGCCTCGCTCGATGGCGGCGCAGTGTTGGCGAACTCCAGCACCTGACCGCTGGCGCCGACCTGCAACTCTGGTGTGTTGGCTGCCTTGACGGCCGCCACGAGCGCGGTCGCATCGGCCCCTGAGATCTCGGCGCCGTTGCCTGCGAGGCTCACGCGTGCGAACGCGACCGTGCCGTCGGCGCTGATGGGCGATGTGGCCCTGGCCGTCGCCTCGAAGGCAGGCGCGAGCTCTTCAGCGAGGAAGTCGGGCAGCTGATCGTTGCCGCCGCCCGTGTCAGGGCAGTCGCGACCGATCGGGTCGCCGTACGGGTTGCTCACGCAGGTCACGGACTCCAGCGCGGCGATCTCTTCAAGCACGGGAGTGATCTCCGCGGCCACGACGGGATCCGTGACGCTGCCGCTCGTCGGCGACCACACGATGCGCACCGCGGCTTCGCCCGAACCACTCGGCGGGAGGGTCGACAGCATCTCCGTCGCGGTTGTCGACTCGGTGTCGGGCAACGAGAAGGAGTCATTGAACTCTCCGCCCAACTGGGTGCCGATCCCGATGACACCCGCCATGGCGATGAACCATGCGACGAGGGCCAGGACAGGCTTGCGGACAGCCCACCGAGACAGGGCACCCATGATCGACTCCTTGGCGTAGACGGCTCTGACACGCTACGTTATGTGTGTGACACACGCAAATGAGGCGGGCCGGGCCCTGTCGGTCGCCCGCGTCGACCATGCGATGCAGGGGATGCGCCGCCTGGTGACGAGGCCCCCGAGTGCCTCCGTCCCCGTACCCGGCCTCGGCCGGGCCGTGGACCTCTCCAAAGTATT
>CAZLMT010000046.1:0-293 GCA_964560615.1 uncultured Actinomyces sp. | reverse complement strand
GAGGCCCTCGCCGAGCTCTCCCGCGGCGGTCCGGTCACGATCACTGACCTGTCAACGGCCATGCACCTAGAGCGCTCGACCGTGAGCCGGCTCGTCGGCGAGGCCGAGGCTGAGGGGCTTGTGGAACGCAGCACACATCCCGACGACCGCCGGATGGTGACCGTGACGGTCACTCCCCTGGGCCAGCAGGTCGTGGACTTCGTGCAGGGGCTGCGCGTGGGCTATCTGGCCCACGCCACCGGAGTTTTCGATGATGCCGAACTCGCCACGCTCGCGGATTTGCTCGGCCGTCT
>CAZLMT010000045.1:0-17792 GCA_964560615.1 uncultured Actinomyces sp. | reverse complement strand
CGCCGACAATGGCCTGAAGTAGCGAGTGAGCATGATCATCTGCCAGTTCATCTTCCAGCCCGGCACGTACGACGAGGATTTCCACCGCCTCGACGGTGAGATCGACGCCTTCGCGCGGTCTCTGCCCGGTTTCCGCGCGACGGAGACCTGGCAGTCCGCGGATGGCACAGTCGTCAATGCCACCTACTACTTCGACGACATGGCGTCGGTGCGGCAACTCTCGCAGTTCCCGCAGCACCTCGAGGCCAGGAGCCAATACCAGCGCTGGTACGACGGCTACCAGATCGTCGTGAGCGAGGTGACGGCGTCGTACGGTGACGGCCGCCTGCCGCACGTGACAGGATCACGGCCATGAGCGACGACTTCTCGGCCCTTGCCTACTCCGTTGAGCGCACCTATCGGGTCGATGTCGACCGCATGTGGAGCGCCTGGACCGATGCTGCGGAGCTGGAGCAGTGGTACGCCCCGACGGACCTCAGCGTCGTCCCCGGCTCGGTCGTCTCCGATGCCGTCATCGGCGGGCGCTGGGCTGTCGCGGTCGATGCGACGGCCTACGGCCACATCGCCTACTTCTGGGGCCGCTACGACGATGTCTCCCCGGGCTCGCGTCTCATCCACTCGCTCAGCTACTCCCAGGATGAGGCCGACTTCGTCGCCCATGACGACGATGCGCCGTACCACGACATCGTCATCGACATGGAGTCACGCGACGGGGGCACCTGGGTGCGCTTCGCGCAGTACGGCGATATGCCCGCGGAGCAGGCCGCGATGGCCCAGGCCGGCATGGATAGCTACTTCGACTCCCTCGGCCAGCACCTCGGCGTCAGCTGACCGCGCATCGCTGAACTTGGGGTGGAATGCGCCCTCCCAGGGCTCTTTCTACCCAAAGTTCGTGCCGCCATGGTCCTTCAGCTGACTGCTGCGCGCGGAGCCAACCCCTCCGACCGTAGTTCGAGCGAGGCCAGCTCGGCGATGACGGCCTGATCGCCCCGGCGCCAGGCGCCCGCGGGGTCGTCGCTGATGCGCGCGAGCAGGTGCAGAGGTTGGCGGGCCATCGCGCGCAGCGCGAAGAGGTCGAGGTCATCGGTCGAGTCGAGGAAGCGTCGTGCTGCGGTGGCGCGGCGGATGAAGGCGACGCGGATCGGCACCCACAGCATCGCCCATGACGCGATGCCGAGCACGGCGAGCGCGATAGCGAGGAAGCGCGCGAGCACGGATACGGCGTCCGCGGATGCTTGGCCCGCCTCGGCGATCGACACCGACGCGCTGCTCATCCCGTCGAAGGGCGACTGCAGTGCACCGCCGATGAGCGGTACGCCGGCCAGCGCCTCGCCGGCGTTCGCGAAGCGGTCGGACATGTCGGTTGCACTGTCGGCGACGGCGAGCCCGGGCGCGGCGAGGTTCATCACGAGGTCGTAGAGGCGCAGGGCGATCCAGATCCAGAGCGCGCTCCACAGCACGAGCCACGCATCGCCGAGGATCTGGCGCGTGCGTCGCGCGGGGATCTCCGAGTACCAGGTCATGTGAACTCCCTCGTTTGCACTGCGCCCACCGTAGGCTCCCGGCATGGTCGAGTCCTCGCGAACGCCGGTCGCGATCGTGGGCGGGGGCCCAGCCGGGCTCATGCTGTCGCACCTGCTGGCCCGCCGCGGCGTCGACAGCATCGTCGTCGAGAGCCGCAGTCGACATGAGATCGAGACGGCCAACCGCGCGGGCATCCTCGAGGCTGGCTCGGTGCGCATGCTCGTCGACGAGGGCGTCTCCGATCGCGTGCTGCGCGACGGACACGAGCACGAGGGAGTGGAGTTGCGCTTCGGTGGCCACGGTCATCGCATCGACTTCAAGCGGCTCGTGGGCCAGTCGGTGTGGCTCTATCCCCAGCAGGATGTCTTCATCGACCTTGCGGATGCGCGCGAACGCGACGGTGGTGACGTGCGCTTCGAGGTATCCGACGTCACTGTGGCCGACCACCTGACCGCGCCCGTGCTGCGCTTCCGTGACGCGGACGGTAGCGAGGTCGAGGTGCGCGCTGACCTCGTGGTCGGGGCCGATGGCTCGCGCTCCTACTGCCGCGGCCTCGTGCCGGAGGCGGAGCGCCGGGAGTACTTCACGACGTACCCCTATGCCTGGCTCGGGATCCTCGCCGATGCGCCACCGAGTGCCCCGGAGCTCATCTACGCGCACTCCGATCGCGGCTTCGCGCTCATCTCGCAGCGCACGCCCACCGTGCAGCGGATGTACCTGCAGTGCGCGGTCGACGAGGACCTCGCGCAGTGGTCGGACGACCGGATCTGGGAGGAGCTCGTTTACCGCACGGCGGGGGATGGCTTCGAGCTGAAGACGGGCACGATCACGGACAGGTCGATCCTGCCCTTCCGCAGCTACGTCGACGAGACGATGCGGCATGGGCGCCTGGTGCTCGCCGGCGATGCGGCACACACGGTGCCACCGACGGGAGCGAAGGGCCTCAACCTGGCGCTCACCGACGTGCAGATCCTCGGCGATGTCATCCCGCGCGCGCTGGCCTCCGGCGATATGGATGTGCTCGATGAGTACGCCGACCGCGCGCTGGATCGCGTCTGGAAGGCCGAGAGCTTCTCCTACTGGATGACCCAGATGCTGCATCTGAGTCCGGACGGCGATCAGTTCGACGCGCACCGCCAGATCGGGGAGTTGCGCCGCATCGTGACCTCCGACCGCGGGTCGGCCTACCTCGCCGAGGCGTATACGGGCTGGCCCGCCTCTTGACCCTGACAGGATGCGGCCATGGCTATCACCCTGCAGCGGGTCCCCGGCGAGTACGCCGCGCACCGCCTCGCCCCCGACGCCGACATCCCCGCGGAGGCGTGGGACGCGCCCTTCGTCAGCGTCGGTCGGTCGCGCGACGAGCTGAGCATCATCACGGGCAACGGCATCCACATCGACAGCGACAGCAAGGTCGGGCCCTGGCTTGCCTATCGCGTGCCCGGGGCCATCGACTTCTCTGCCACCGGAATCATGGCCGCGCTCACCGCGCCGCTCGCCGAAGCGGGCATCGGCATCCTCGGCGTTTCGACGTACGACACCGACTACCTCCTCGTGCATGCCGATGCGGGAGTGGCTGCGGAGATCGCCTGGCGCGCTGCCGGCATCGAGATCGAGTGACTGTCGTCGTCGCAGCGGCCATCGAGCGCGACGGCCGCCACCTAGCGGCGCGGCGTACGAAGCCCGACTGGGCCGCGGGGCGCTGGGAGTTCCCCGGCGGCAAGGTCGAGCCCGGTGAGAGCGAGACCGATGCCCTGGTGCGCGAGATCCGCGAGGAGCTGGGCGTCGATATCGCTGTCGGTGAGCGCGTGCCGGGGGAGTGGCCGCTGCACGACGACCTCGTCCTGCACCTCTATGTCGCCGCGCTGATCGACGGCGAACCTCAACCTCTGGACCACCACGACGAGCTGCGGTGGCTCGCCCCGGATGAGTTCGACGAGGTCGCCTGGCTGCCCTCGGACGTGGACGCGGTGCGTTGCCTCCGTGAGGCCACCGCGTAGGGTCTCGGGGTGACTGCCACCCGCTCCGACCTCCGCAATGTCGCCATCGTCGCCCACGTCGACCACGGCAAGACGACCCTCGTCGACGCCATGCTCTGGCAGTCCGGCGCCTTCCGAGCCAACCAGGATGTCGACGACCGGGTCATGGACTCGATGGACCTGGAGCGCGAGAAGGGCATCACGATCCTCGCCAAGAACACCTCGGTGAGGTACGCCGGACCGTCGGCCCCCGACGGCGGCGTGACCTTCAACATCATCGACACCCCGGGCCACGCGGACTTCGGCGGCGAGGTCGAGCGCGGCCTGGAGATGGTCGACGGCGTCGTACTCCTCGTCGACGCCTCCGAGGGCCCCCTGCCCCAGACACGCTTCGTGCTGCGCAAGGCGCTCGCCAAGAAGCTGCCCGTCGTCCTGGTCATCAACAAGGTCGACCGCCCCGACGCCCGCATCGCCGAGGTGGTCGACGAGGCCTACGAACTCTTCCTCGACCTCGACGCCACCGAGGACCAGATCGACTTCCCGATCGTCTACTGCTCGGCGAAGGCCGGCCGCGCGTCACTCGAGCGGACCGCCGACGGCGGCATGCCCGCGGAGGAGAATCTCGAGCCTCTCTTCGCGACGCTGATCGACGCGATCCCCGCACCGTCGTACGACGAGGACGCGCCACTGCAGGCGCATGTCACCAACCTCGACGCATCGCCGTACCTCGGCCGTCTGGCGCTCTGCCGCGTGCACCAGGGCACGATCCGCAAGGGCCAGCAGGTCGCGTGGATGAAGGCCGACGGCACGGTTGAACGCGCCAAGGTCGTCGAGCTGCTCATGACCGAGGCGCTCGACCGCGTGCCGGTCGACAGCGCCGGCCCTGGCGACATCATCGCCGTCGCGGGCATGGCCGACATCACCATCGGCGACACCCTCGCCGACCCGGACAACCCCATCGCGCTGCCCGTCATCACCGTCGATGAGCCCTCGATCTCGATGACCATCGGCATCAACACCTCGCCCCTGGCTGGGCGCAGCGGCGGCACCAAGCTCACCGCAAACATGGTCAAGACCCGCCTGGACCAGGAGCTCATCGGCAACGTCTCGATCCGGGTGCTGCCCACCGAGCGCCCCGACACCTGGGAGGTGCAGGGCCGCGGTGAGCTCCAGCTCGCGATCCTCGTCGAGATGATGAAGCGCGAGGGCTTCGAGCTCACCGTGGGCAAGCCGCAGGTCGTCACCCGCATGGTCGACGGCAAGCTCCACGAGCCGATGGAGCGACTCTCCGTCGACATCCCCGAGGACTACCTCGGTGTCGTCACCCAGCTCATGGCGCTGCGCAAGGGTCGCATGGAGCAGATGGTCAACCACGGCACCGGCTGGGTGCGCATGGAATACCTCGTCCCCGCGCGCGGGCTCATCGGCTTCCGCACCGAATTCCTCACCGAGACGCGCGGCACCGGACTGCTGCACCACGTCTTCGATCGCTACGAGCCCTGGCACGGCGAGCTGCGTACCCGGCCCTCCGGGTCGCTCGTCGCCGATCGCACCGGCCCGACGACCGGCTTCGCCCTGGCCAACCTGCAGGAGCGCGGGACGATGTTCGTCGGACCCGGCACCGAGGTCTACGAGGGAATGATCGTCGGCGAGAACTCCCGCTCTGATGACCTCGACGTCAATCCGACGAAGGAGAAGAAGCTCACCAACATGCGCCAGTCCTCCGGCGACGTGCTCGTGCCCCTCATCCCGCACAAGCAGCTCTCCCTGGAGCAGGCCCTGGAGTTCTGCCGCGAGGACGAGTGCGTGGAGATCACCCCCAATGCCGTCCGGATCCGCAAGGTTCAACTGGCGGCCACCGACCGGGCCAAGAGTCGGTCAAAGAGCTCTTCCCGGGGATAGGGACGCGTTATCCACAACTCGCTAGGGGCCTAAGTCCCTCACGCGCGTGACATCCCCCTCACGGCAGGTCCCGATCCGATCTCATTCACACCTTCATGTCGTAACAGGTCCGTTCCCCAGGCGGACCGGCGTACTGTCTGCCCCGGCGGAGCAGGATCCGCCGTGACACGCGAAGGGCAGGCGGTGCGGTGACGGCGACGGTCGAGGAGGCGACGACCGCTCCCGAGGAGATCAAGGGGCGATCGCTCACGCAGATTGCGTGGGGGCGTCTGCGCCGTGACAAGACCTTCATCGCCTCGGCGATCATCCTCCTCATCGTCCTTCTCGTAGCGATCTTCGCCCCGCTCATCACGAGTTGGCTGGGTCTGGACCCGTACGCCACCGACAAGACAGCGATCTCGACATCCGGTGGCAAGCCCAATGGCCCGTGGGGCGGCGCGAGCCTCGATCACCCGCTCGGTGTTGAGTGGGGGACGGGACGCGACATCCTCGCGCGCTTGCTCTACGGCCTGCGCATCTCGCTTCTCATCGCCTTCTCCGCGACCATCCTCGTCGTCATCCTGGGCACGCTCTTCGGAATCATCTCCGGCTACGCGCGGGGATTCACCGATGCGGCGATCGGTCGGTTCATGGACCTCATCCTCGCCTTCCCCTTCCTACTCATCGTGCTCGCGCTCTCGGGTGCCATGACCCAGCGCCTCACCGCTCTGGGCATCCCGGAGGGCAATGCCTCGCGGATCACCTACCTCATCCTCGTTTTGGGGATATTCGGCTGGCCCTATCTCGCGCGCATCGTGCGAGGCGAGGTGCTCAGCCTGCGTGAGCGCGAGTTCGTGGAGGCGGCCATCGCCATGGGCGCGAGCACCCCGCGCATCCTCTTCCGCGAGATCCTGCCCAACCTGTGGGCCCCGATCCTGGTCTACGCCACGCTGCTCCTGCCCGTCTACATCGCCACCGAGGCCGTGCTGTCCTTCCTCGGCGTCGGCGTCTTGCCGCCGGAGCCCTCCTTCGGCGCGATGCTCTCGGAGAGCGTGCAGTACTTCCAACTCGTGCCGAGTTACCTCTTCATCCCCGGCACGCTGCTCGTCATCGTCGTCGTCGCCTTCAATCTGGCGGGCGACTCGGTGCGCGATGCCCTCGATCCCAAGGCGGCCAAGTGATGGCGCCCATGGTCTCCCGTCCGACACCGATCGACCCGCTTGCGGGCCGTGGGAGGAAGGTCACATCCGTGACCGGCGGTGCACTGAAGGAGGAAATATGGTGAAGTCCAAGGCGACCCTCGCGATTGGTATCGCGGCGGGTGCGCTGATCCTCGCCGCATGTAGCGGCGGGTCATCTGATGGGGGCAGCTCATCTGCTCCCGCGGGGGAAGGCCAGCCGGGCGGCACGCTCACGATCCTGACGCCCGCCGAGCAGCTCCTGACGCTCGATCCGCAGGTGATCTACACCGGTGAGGACCTCGCCTTCGCGGGCGCGACGATCATGCGATCCCTCACGGCCTACCAGGTGGCACCGGGTGACGCCGAGGGCACGACCCTCGTCCCGGACATGGCGACCGACCTGGGCACCGCCACCAACGGTGGCAAGACCTGGCAGTTCACGATCCGCGACGGCGTGACATGGGAGAACGGCAATCCGGTCACGTGCGCGGATGTCGCCTACGGCGTCTCGCGCCAGTTCGACATCGGTCTCACCGAGGGCGGCCCCACCTACGGCGTGAGCTACCTCGACATCCCGACCGACGCTGATGGCGCCTCCGAGTACAAGGGTCCGGCGGGCGGTCCCACGTACGGTGTGAGCTACCTCGATATCCCGACGGACGACGAGGGCAATTCGGCGTACGCCGGTCCCGCGGATGGCACCGGCCAGGAGCTCTTCGACAAGGCTGTCGTGTGTGACGGCAACACCATCACCTTCAACCTCAACCAGCCGGTCCCCGACTTCAACTACACGGTGACCCTGGGCTTCAGTGCCGTCCCGGCTGACATGGCCGCGGGCGTTGAGTACGGCGACAAGCCGATGTCCAATGGTCCCTACAAGATCTCCGAGTACTCCAAGGGCAAGGGCGGCAAGCTCGTCCTGGTCCGTAATGAGGCGTGGAGTGCCGACAGCGATCCGTACCGTAAGGCCTACCCCGACTCCTGGGTCATGAACTTCGGTATCGAGGAGTCCGTGGCGGATCAGCGCGTCATCCAGAGCTCCGGCGAGGATGAGTTCGCGATGGTCCAGGGCCTCACGACCGCCTCGTTGCCGATCGTCTTCGAGGATCCGCAGTATGAGTCGCGTCGCATCGACGCCTTCGATCCCTACACGATCTACGCGGCGGTCAACGTCGAGAAGATCCCGGACGAGAAGTGCCGCCAGGCAATCGGCGTCGCCCTCGACCGCGAGGCGCTGCTCCTCAACGCCGGCGGCACCTACGCCGGTACCTTCGCCGATGGCGTCGTGAAGCCCAATATCGGTATCGACTACGCCCCGACAGGTCTGTGGGACGGCCTGCTCGGTCAGCCCGTGCCCGGCACCGGTGACCCGGAGTTCGCCAAGAAGCTGCTCTCCGAGGGCGCAAACTGCCCGACCGAGATCACGCTCGACTACGCGCAGAGCGAGGACAGTGACAAGGCCGCGGCCATCTGGGTCGAGTCGCTGGGCAAGGCTGGCATCACGGTCAAGCCCAACCCCATCGAGCGGGGCCAGTACTACGGCGTTGTCCTCGAGAACGGCAACGAGATCATGACCGGTGGTTGGGGCCCGGACTGGCCCAACGCCTCGACGGTGATCCCGCCGCTCTTCGTGCAGGGATGGAACCTCTCGCTCGTCGACGACCCGGCGTTCGCCGAGAAGGTCTCGGCGGCGTCCGTCGAGCTCGATCGCAACACGCAGGCCACGATGTGGCATGAGTTGAGCAAGGAGGCGGCGCAGAAGATGTGGGTCGTCCCCACGCGCTTCGGCCGCGATCAGCGTCTCGCCGGTACCAAGGTGGGACCGATCTTCAGTTGGTCGGCGTACGGGTCCTTCCCGTACCCGATCATGTACGCCGCGCAGTAAGCGCACCTGGCGCGAGGTGGAGCGGGCTGGCCCGCTCCACCTCGCGCCATCACATCCCGCAGTCCCCTTGACGGCACGGAGCGAGGCGAGGAGGAGTCATGGCCGCATACATCACGCGGCGCGTGCTCATCATGGTCCTGCTCCTCCTCCTGCTCACGATGGCGGTGTTCTTCCTCTTCAGCCTGCTCCCGGCCGATGTCGCGCGCCTCACCTGCGGCAAGGTGTGCACCGACCAGACCATCGAGCTCAATCGGGCGCGCCTGGGCCTCGATAAGTCCATCTGGGAGCAGTACTGGGTCTTCCTGTCGGGCATCTTCATGGGTCGCACCTACGGCGTGGGCGAGGGCGCCATCGTTTGCTCGGCCCCCTGCCTGGGCTATTCCTTCACCAAGACCGAGCCGGTCCTGCAACTCATCCTCGATCGGCTGCCCGCGACGATCTTCCTCGCGCTCGGGGCCTTCATCATCTTCCTCATCGGCGGTGTCGCGCTCGGTGTCTACAGCGCCCTGCGACGCGGCCGCTGGCAGGACAAGACCGTCATGGGCATCTCGCTCGTGGGCTACTCGCTCCCGTCCTTCTTCATCGGCCTTGTGGTCATCTACTTCGTCATCATCCGCTGGCAGATTCTTCCGTTCCCGCAATATGTCCAGCCTTGGGAGGATCCGATCGGCTTCCTCCAGACGATGATCCTCCCCTGGCTCGTGCTCGCGATTCTCTACGCCGCGTTCTACACGCGCCTCACCCGCAGCCAGATGCTGGAGACCCTCAACGAGGATTACATCCGCACCGCGCGCGCCAAGGGCCTGCCCGAGCGTGTCGTCGTGCGCAAGCACGCCCTGCGCGCAGGCCTCACGCCGATTGTCACGGCAGCGGGCCTGGACTTCGCCGGCCTGCTCGGAGGAGCGATCATCCTCGAGACGATCTTCAGCCTGCCAGGACTCGGCAGCCTTGCCGTCTCCGCTGTCCTCGATCCCGATCTGGCGATCCTCGTGGGCGTCACCTTGGTCACGGCCGTCTTCATCATCGTCGCCAACCTCGTCGTCGACGTGCTCTACGCCGTCATCGATCCCCGGGTGCGGCTCTCATGAGCGCGCCCTTCCTCCAGGTGGAGGACCTCGTCGTGTCGTTCCCCACGGAGGATGGGGTCGTCAAGGCGGTCGCAGGCTCGACGTTCTCCGTGTCCGAGGGCCGCACGCTCGCGATCGTGGGGGAGTCGGGCTCGGGCAAGAGCGTGACGGCCCAGGCCATCATGGGCCTGCTCAATCGCAACTTCGCCGATGTCTCCGGCCGCATCATGCTCGATGGCACCGACCTGCTCCAGCTCGATGACGACCAGGTGCGCCAGATGCGTGGTGCGTCGATGGCCATGATCTTCCAGGACCCGCTCTCGAGCCTGCATCCCTTCTACCGCATCGGCGACCAACTTGCCGAGGCCGTGCGCGCGCACAACAAGGTGAGCAAGTCGGAGGCGCGTGGCCGCGCCATCGATGCGCTGGATCGCGTCGGCATTCCCTCGCCCGACAAGCGCGTGGACGACTATCCGCATCAACTCTCAGGCGGCATGCGCCAACGCGTCATGATCGCGATGGCCCTCATCAACTCGCCCAGCCTGCTCATCGCCGACGAGCCGACCACGGCACTCGACGTCACGGTGCAGGCGCAGATCACCGAGCTCATGTCCGAGCTCCAGCGCGAGACCGGGACGACACTCATCATCATCACGCACGACCTGGGTGTCGTGGCCGACATGGCGGATGAGGTCTGCGTGATGTACGGCGGCCGGGTCGTGGAGTACGCACCCGTCAACGAGGTCTACTACCGACCGCAGCACCCCTACACGCACGGGCTGCTCGCGTCGGTGCCGCGCCTGGCCACCGACCGCGTCGAGCGTCTCGATCCCATCCCGGGCAATCCCCCCTCGCTCATCAATCTGCCCACGGGCTGCGTCTTCCACCCGCGGTGCGCGCGGCGCGACGAGGTTTCCGGTGATCGCTGCCGAGTGGATGAGCCGGCCCTCGTGACCGTCGCGTCAAACCACCTCGTGCGCTGTCACCTTGCGCAGCCTGGCGCGGCGGGAGGTGTGCTGTGAGCGAGCGGGTGTTGGAGGTCGAGGACCTGCGCGTCTACTTCCCGCACAAGTCGCGGGGGGTATTCCCCCGCACGATCGGCCAGATCAAGGCGGTCGATGGCGTGAGCTTCGACCTGGGTGCTGCGGAGACCCTGGGCCTAGTGGGGGAGAGTGGCTGCGGGAAGTCGACGACGGGTCGGGCCATCCTGCGCCTGGTCGACCCGACCTCGGGCCACGTGATCATCAACGGCACCGACGTCGCTGGACTCTCGCGCCGTGCCATGCGCCCCGTGCGCCAACAGGCGCAGATGATCTTCCAGGACCCCTACAACGCGCTCAACCCTCGCCAAACGGTCGGCGCGATCCTCGCCTCGCCCTTCCGCATCCAGAAGGTTAATCCCCCAGGGGGGATCAAGCAGGCCGTGCGCGAGCTCATGGATCGAGTCGGCCTCAATCCGGAGCACGTCAACCGCTACCCCTACGAGTTCTCCGGCGGGCAGCGCCAGCGCATCGGCATCGCCCGCGCCATCGCGTTGCGCCCGAAGCTCATCATCTGCGATGAGCCCGTCTCCGCACTCGATGTGTCCATCCAGGCTCAGATCCTCAACCTCCTCCAGGACCTGCAGTCCGACTTCGGTGTCTCCTACCTCTTCATCGCGCACGATCTCGCGGTCGTGCGCCAGATCGCCCAGCGCGTGGCCGTGATGTACCTCGGACACATCGTGGAGAACGCCCCGCGCGAGGAGCTCTTCGCGCATCCGCTGCATCCCTACACCCACGCCCTCATGTCGGCTGTGCCCGTGCCGGACCCGCGCGTCCAACTCCAGCGCGAGCGCATCGTGCTGGGCGGCGACCTCCCCAGTCCGCTGAATCCGCCCTCGGGGTGCGTCTTCCACACGCGGTGCTTCATCGCCCAGGAGCGGTGTCGCACCGAGAAGCCGGAGTTGCGGGAGTTCGCCCCGGGTCACACCGTCGCGTGTCACTTCCCCATCACCGAGCCCCTTAGCGGCGGCGTGATCCACGGCCCCGACTCAGGACTCGTGGCCCCCGCTGAGGGCGAGCCCGGCTACTTCAGCGAGACCATCACCGATCTCGGAGGCGTCGGCACGACCCGCCTGGACTCGGCCAACCCCGGAGATGGGATCTAGGCCCGCATCATCCGAGGGCGTCGGCGAAGAAGTCGACCTCCGCGCGCAGGAGGTTCTCGGCCACGACCTCCTGCGGTGTCATGTGGGTGACCCCGCTGAGAGGAAGCACCGCGTGCGGACGACCCGCAGCCAGCAGGGCAGATGACAGTCGCAGGGAGTGCGCGACCACGACGTTGTCGTCGGCCAGTCCATGGATGATGAGAAGCGGCCGCGTGAGGCCCGCGGCGAGCGGCAGCAGGGAAGTGCGGTCGTAGTTGCTCGGCTCCTCTTGCGGCAGTCCGAGGTAGCGCTCGGTGTAGCCCGTGTCGTAGAGCCGCCAGTCGGTGACGGGGGCGCCCGCGACTGCCGCGTGGAAGACATCGGGGCGACGGAGCACAGCTAGGGCGGCGAGATAACCGCCGAAGGACCAGCCGCGAATCCCTACTCGAGTGGAGTCAACATCGTCGGGGTACGCCGCTGCCACCGCTTCGAAGGCAGCCACCTGGTCCTCGAGCGCAGGCGTCGCGGGGTCGCTGCGCACCGCGCGATCCCAGTTGGGTCCGCGACCTGGCGTGCCGCGACCATCGGCCACGACCACGACGTAGCCCTGATCGGCGAGCCACTGGTCGGTGCCAAAGGCGAGGCCCGCCGCCATCACACGGCGCGCATGGGGACCGCCGTAGGGCGACATGATCACGGGCAGTCGCTCGGCACCTGGCACGTGGCTCGTGGGGAAGAGGACGGCGATGTCGAGCTGTCGCTCCCCCGCGCGCATGAGGTGCACGCGGGGGGCGATGACGGGAGTCTCCGCGAGGGAGGCGATCTCGGCGACCTGCGCATCCCCGCGCCAGGCCTCGACCACCGTGGCCGTGGAATCCCATCGCGTGGTCGAGGTGAGCGTGACGTCACCCGATCGACGTCCTTGGACCATGCCTTCATCGAGCGCGTGGGCGATCGAGACGGTGCCGTCGTAGGCGACGCGATGCAGTCCCGGTGTCGACGGGTGCGTCGACGCGACGACGAGCACGTCGCTCGCACCCGCGTCGATCACGGCCTCGACCTGGAGTCCGGGAGGCGTGAGTGCGACATCGTCGACGACAAGTCGGTAGGTGTCGGCCTCGCGGTCGGCGACGATCTCGACGAGGGCGCCTTCGGGTGTGCGCGCGGGCACTCCGGGCATGAGCTCGACCCACTCCGGGTCGGTGCGCTCGCGGACCACGCGCACGGATCCGGTGGCCGCATCGACCTCGAGGATCGACTGGCGCCGCTGATCGCGGGAGAGCAGCGTGACCAGGGGAAGACCGGCATCGGACACGGCGACGCGGGCGAGATAGGGGAAGGCGTCGTGGTCCCACTCCACCTCATGCCGGGCACCGTCAAGACTCACTAGCCACAGGGAGACCTCGGCGTTGGCGGTGCCCGCAGCGGGATAGCGATGCTCGCGTGCCGGGAGCTCCGGCTGGGAGGGATCGGCGATCCACCAGGTGCTCACGGGGGAGTCGTCGCTGCGCTCGACGAGCAGGCCGGAGCCGTCGGCAAGCCACCAGTAGCCGCGCATGCGGTCGAATTCCTCGGCCGCGATGAAGTCGGCCAGGCCCCAGCTCACGCCATCCGAGTCGGGCGCGCACAGTCGCTGCGGCTCGCCCCCGTTGATATCCACGACCCCGCCGATGTCCACGACCCCGCCGATGTCCACGACATAGATCCCGCGATCGCAGACGTAGGCAGCGCGCTGGCCCGTGGGGTCCACGCGCGGATCGATGACCGGGCCGGGTGCGGGCAGAGCCCGTGCCGTGCCGGGCGCGGAGATGTCCACGACGTAGGGCGTCCCCGACAGGGCGAAGACGGCGACGCGGCCGTCATGGTCAAGGGAGTACTCCGTGATGCCCGCATTGACCTCTCGCAGGCGCTCGCGACGGGCGCGCTCTTCGTCGGGCAGTGACTCCGCGTCGTCGAGCAGATCGCGGGGGTCGACGACGCACGTCTCGGCGCCCGACGTCAGGTCGAGCGACCACAGGCACGTGGTGGCGTCGGCACCGCCACGGGAGCGAAGGAAGAGGACCTGGCGACCGTCGTCGGCGACGGTGAAGGCGCGTGGCGCGCCGAGCCGGAAGCCCCGGGTGCGGGCGCGCTGGCGCGGGTAGGACTCCGTGGATGCTGTCTCGGTCACGGGCCTATGGTGCCGCTCGCCCCCGAGGGGCCGCCGGCGAGGGCGCATTACGCTTGCGTGCCATGACCGACCGGCGGATCCTCCTCGTCCACGCGCATCCCGACGACGAGACGATCGGCACGGGTGTCGTGATGGCGCGCTACGTCGACGAGGGCGTCGGGGTCACGCTCGTCACGTGCACCCTGGGCGAGGAGGGCGAGGTCCTCGTGCCCGGCCTGGAGCATCTTGCCTCGGATCAGGAGGACCGCCTCGGCGATCACCGATTCGGCGAACTCACCGCGGCCATGGCCGTGCTCGGGGTGGAGGATTGGCGGCTCCTCGGCGGACGCGGTCGCTACCGCGACTCGGGCATGGTGGGCACGCCTGCGAATGAACGACCCGAAGCCTTCTGGCGCAGCGACCTGCTCGAGGCCGCGACCTCGCTCGTCGAGGTCATCCGGGAGGTCCGGCCGCAGGTGCTGGTCACCTACGACGACTTCGGCGGCTACGGGCACCCGGATCACATCCAGGCGCACCGAGTGGCGATGTACGCGCTCACGCTTGCGGCAGCCTCCACCTTCCGTCCAGACCTCGGTCCTGCGTGGGAGGTCGCCAAGGTCTACTGGTCGGCGTTCCCGCGCAGCATCATCAGGGAAGGCATCGAGCGCCTGCGCGCAGCGGGGGAGACGACCGGGTTTGCCGAGATGGATCCGGACGACATCCCCTTCGCGATCGACGATGCCCTCGTGACCACGGCCGTCAGTGCCCCCGCCATGCTCGACCGCAAGCTCGACGCGCTGCGCGCGCATGCAACCCAGGTGACGGTGGACGGCGGATTCTTCGCGCTCGCGGACAACGTGGGTGCCGAAGCCTTCGCCACCGAGTACTTCAGGTTGGTGCGCGGGAGGCCCGCCGGGCCCTTTGACGATGCGGGCCGCGAGACCGACCTCTTCGCGGGCATCTGATCGCGTGCGCGCCCTCGCCTACCTCGGGTGCCTGCTCGTGGGCCTCGCCATCGGAATTGCCGGGGCCTTCCTCCAGGGTTCTCGACTCCTCGTCGGGGGAGTCACGCTGCCCTGGGGGCTGGTCGTGGCTCTCATCGCGCTCCTGGTCCTCGTGCGTGCCGGTGTCGAACTCACGGGCAGTCGCTGGGGTGGGTGGATCGTGCTCCTCACGTGGATCGCGGTCACGATCGCCTTCGCCGCGGAGCTACCCTCCGGCGATCTCGTCATCTCCGCCGGCGGACGCCAGATGGCCTATCTGCTCGGTGGCGTCATCGTGGGTGCGGCGGCGGCCACCGTGCCGCCCGTGGAGCGACTCCGTCGCGCCTGATCGAAGGCGTGGACGCACGGTGTGATGCCCGACACGGGCCCGTGCCGTCGAGCAATCGGGAGTGCCGTGTGCTTACGATGTGTGGGCGCTTCGCCTTGCGGAGCGTGACATCGGCGTACATCACGGTCGCTGAGCGCAAGGTCCATGAGCGGAGAGCAGCAGGTGGCGACAGACGAGCAGGCTCCTGAGACGGGCAGCTCAGCGACGCGCCGCAGCCTCCTCATCGCCCTCGGTGCAGTGGCTGGAGCCCTCGCCTTCTACCTCGGCATGGTGCTCGGCTCCTCGAGCGATATTCCGGCCAACACCACGGTGCTCGGCGTCCAGATCGGCGGGATGTCTCGGGCCCAGGCGGTCGCCACACTGGAGGAGACCATTACGCCGCTCTCCCTCGAGCCGGTGGGCGTGGCCGCTTTCGATACGTCCGAAGAGCTCTTTCCCGTCGACGCCGGCATGTCCTTCGATCCCATCGCGACCGTCGATGCGGCTGAGGGTCGACTGCTCAATCCCTATTCGCTTGTGATGCGCGTCTTCGGTCCTCGCCAGATCGACCCCGTGGTCGTCATCGACGACGCCGAACTCAGTGACCGGCTCAATGCCTTTGCCGATCTCATCCGCACCGACACGGTGGAGCCCAACGTCTTCTACGAGGGCATGACTCCCGTGCTTACCCCCGCTGAGGATGGCCGCGACATCGACATCCCCGGCGCCGTGGAGGCTGTGGCCAGCGCCTACCTCGAGACCATCGATCCCGTGGCGCTTCCGGAGGTCATCCTCGAGCCCGCGGTGACCAACGACGAGGCTCAGGAGTTCATCGACGGTCCCGCCACGATCGCGGTGTCCGCGCCGGTGACGATTCAGGTGGAGGACATCACGCCTCAGGTGATGCCCGAGGTCATCGCCGAGGCGACGCACTACCTGGTCGAGGGCGATGCCCTGGTTCCCCAGATGGATGGCGCCCTCCTGCACGACTCCATCGCCAAGGAGCTCGAGCCGGTCGAGGAGCCAGGCAATAACGCGACTTTCGAGATCGACGCCGACAACGTCCCCGTCGTCGTGCCCTCCCGGGTCGGCCGTGGTGTGAGTGACGAAGTGCTGGCCGCCGCGGTCGCCAATGCGATGTTCGCCGAGGGCGATGAGCGTGTCGCGCCGGCGCCGGTGACGGTCCGTGATCCTGTCCTCACCACCGAGGATGCCCAGCAGCTCGGTGTCATCGAGGAGATCTCCAGCTTCACGCAACAGGTCAACTACGCGGAGTACATGGCCCACAACCTCGCCCTGGCATCGGAGTACATCAACGGCACCCTTCTCCTGCCCGGTGATGTCTTCTCCATGAACAAGACGACCGAAAACCGTGATCCTGAGAACGGCTACATGGAGGGTTGGGTCATCGGGCCCGGTGGCATCTTCCGCCAGGCTCTCGGCGGCGGTCTCTCCGCGGCGACCACCACGGTCTGGTCCGCAGCCTTCTATGCGGGTCTCGAGCCGGTGGAGGTGCAGGCCCACTCGGTCTACATCTCCCGCTACGTCCCCGGCCTCGAAGCCACCATCGCGTGGGATGGCTTCGACATGAAGTTCCGCAATGACACGCCGTACGGCGTCTTCATCACCGCTGAGTCCAATGAGACATCAATGACGGTGCGGATGTACAGCACGAAGAGGTACACCAAGATCGACGCCGAGGTGGGCGAGCGCTACGGAGTCACCTCCAATAAGAAGATCTACAACGAGTCCGCGCAATGCTCCGCACAGACGGGGGGTCCAGGCTTCACGATCGACGTGGACCGGGTGTTCTACGAGGGCGATGTCGAAGTCCTGCGCGAGACCTTCACCACCTCCTACAGCCCCGCTCCTCAGGTGGTGTGCGGTGCGAAGCCGGACAAGGACAAGGACAAGGACGAGGAGGGTGGAGACCCGTCGCCCACGCCCACGGTCGACCCCACGGCCGATCCCACGGCTCCCGTGGAGGAGCCGGCAGAGGGGGCTGCGGCGGCCGTCCGCGGTCCCATCCGCGGGACGTCGGCGACCGCGCCGTGGCGGGTGGGCGATACGGTGTGGCTGGCGTCAAGGTCCGCTCACGCGGCCTGGCCCGGCCGGTCGGCGTAGCCATCCTGTCGGGCTCAGACGCCCGGCCGGTCAGCCGACCGGCCCGAGGTGAGCGGCGCGCGGGCGTCGCCAGAGCGCGAAAGGCCGTGCGGTGACCTACGTCATCACCTTGGCGTGCGTGGACGTCAAAGACAAGTCCTGCATCGAGGAATGCCCCGTCGACTGCATCTACGAGGGCGATCGCATGCTCTACATCCAGCCCGACGAGTGCGTCGACTGCGGTGCCTGCGAGCCGGTCTGCCCCGTCGAGGCCATCTACTACGAGGACGACGTCCCCGAGGAGTGGTCGGACTACACCGCGGCCAACGCCGAGTTCTTCGCCGACCTTGGCTCACCCGGTGGCGCCGCCAAGCTCGGTGCTCAGGAGTTCGACGCTGCTCTGCTTGCCTCCGTGCCGCGCAAGGAGCCGGAGAGCTGAACCGGCTGTCGAGCCTGCCCGACTTCCCCTGGGATCGCCTCGGCCCCCTGGCCGCGAAGGTGCGCGAGCACCCTCAGGCGGCGGACCTATCGATCGGAAGCCCGATCGATCCCACCCCGGCCATCGTGCGGACGGCACTTGCCGA
>CAZLMT010000044.1:10916-17842 GCA_964560615.1 uncultured Actinomyces sp. | reverse complement strand
CGATCACGCGCTCATCGCCTTGATCCCTTGATCTCCGCACGGCATCACGCAGGTCGCGTGCGTCCGTCGTGACGACCACACGAGCGTCAATACCCCAGCCGGTCAGTGCAGAGGTCACCTCAGGCAGGATGCGCGACACGCGCCCCCGACCCGAGGTTGGGTTGGCGACCACGGTGACGGTCACGCGCGACTACTCCTGGTCAGCCGGCTCGAGCGGGGATGTCTCATCGTCATCCCACTCGTCGTATGGGGTCCCGGCCTTGCGTGCCCGGCGCTTGTCATTGGCCAGGCAGATAAGGATCGCGAGGGTCATGAGCAGCAGGATGGGTCCAGCGAGCAGGAGCATGTTGATCGGATCCCCCGTGGGCGTCGCCACCGCGGAGAAGATGAACACGATGAAGATGATCCAGCGCCACCAGGAGAGCAGCTTCTTACCCGTGAGGATCCCGGCGAAGTTGAGCAGCACGAGCATCAGGGGCGCGAGGAAGCCCACCCCGAAGACAAGGACCATGCGGATGAAGAAGGACAGGTAGCGATCCACCGCCACGATGTTCTCGACATTCTGCGGTGTGAAGCCGAAGAGGAGTTCGAGGCCGTAGGGCAGGACGACGTAAGCCAGCATCACGCCCGAGGCGAAGAGCGGGACCGCCACGACCACGAAGCCGATCGCCCAGCGACGCTCATGACGACGAAGACCCGGGGTGACAAAGCGCCAGAGTTGGTAGAGCCAGACGGGAGAGGAGAGCAGCAGTCCCGTCACCGCGGAGATCTGGAGTTGCAGGACGAAGGGATCGGCTACGCCGGTAAGGGCAAGAGTGATGTCGCGCCCCTCGGCGCGTGCCTGGTCGACGACGGTCTCGAAGGGGGCCGCGAGCCAGGCGAAGATGGCGTCGTAGTAGATCCACCCCACGACCATGCCCGCGATGATCGCGAGCGAGGCCTTGACGAGCCGACTGCGGAGTTCGCGAAGGTGATCGACGAGCGGCATCGCGGCATCGGCGCCGGTGCCCTGACGGCCTCGCCGCGGGCTCGTCTCCGGCGGAGCGGCCACGACTCAGCTCTCAGCGCGCTCGGCCTGGGGCTTGGCGGGAGCAGGCGCTGCCTCAGATGCGGGTGCCGGCGGCAACGTCGCCTGGGGCGCGGCCCCGTCGACGGCTGCAGGGGCATCGGACGCCTCCGCGGCGTCGGCGCCATGGAGATCCTTGGTCTCCGACTTGAGGATGCGCAGCGACCGACCAAGCCCGCGCGCGACGTCGGGCAGACGCTTGGCGCCGAAGAGGAGCAGGATGATGAGGACCAGGACGAGAAGCTCCGGGCCCCGGAGATTGAACGGCATCACAGCACCTTTCGTCGCACGTGTCGCCATGGTAACCCCCCGGGCCGCGACACACCCGGCTTAGGGTGAGTCCCTAGGGGGAATCCCCCAGCCGTAGCCGAGCCTCGAGGGCGGCGTTGCGCACCTGCAGCCGCACCTCCGCGGGTTCGAGGACCTCCACGCCCCCCGCCTGCCCGAGCACGATCCTCACGAGCCAGGTCGGGTCCGCGACGACCATCGTGGCCTCCTCGTGGCCGCCCTCGCCGGTGCTCACCTGTGTCGTCGGGAAGGCTTCGAGGAGCCACCGGGAACGTGCGGATACCCGCATGCGCACGGGGATCCCTTGCGCTGGGGTGATCTCAGCGACTGCGTCGGCATCGGTCCGCGAATGCGCAGGGAGTACCTCGTCGAGCACCTCCACCGACCGCAGACGATCCAGCCGGAAGGTGCGCTGGGCACCCGCGTCTCGACACCACGCCAAGAGGTACGCCCGCCCCGCGTAGCGCACGACCTCGACAGGCTCCACGACGCGCTCCGTGACCTCATCACGACTCGCGCCAGCGTAGATGATGCGCACGGCACGACGCTGTTGAAGTGCACGGGCCAGATCAGTGCTCATGGCTTCCCCAGGATCGTCCATGACGACGGCCGCCCCCTGGGTGACATCCGCAGCGGCCTCGAGCTTGGCCGTGGCGCTGGCGAGCGCAGCCCGGTCGTGCTCACCAGGGATCTGCGCAAGAAGGCGTAGGCCGACGAGCAGCGACATCGCCTCGCCCGGATTGAGGCGCAGCGGGCGATCAAGTGTCTGTGCATCGATGACGTGGATGCTGCCGTCCTCGTCCCAGAACTGGATATCGATGAGCTGATCGGGGCCGTGACCGGGCAGGCCGCAGCAAATGGTGAGCCACAGGTCCTGCTCAAGTTCCTCGGCACCCACGCCGAAGTGCTCCGCCGCCTCCGAGATGGACACACCCGGATGCTGCTCGAGCCAGGGGACGAGGGCCAGCAGGCGCGACAGGCGCGCGGCTGCGGTCTCACGCATGGCGACTCCCGTGCGCATCGTCACGCTCGTGTGCCCGCGCGACAGCCTCGAGTGCCTCACGCTGTCGGGCGGCCACATCCCGCGGCGCGAGGATCACCGCACCCGCCTCGACCACCTCGGCCACAAGGATGTCCGGGTCAGAGAAGTCGATCTCTCCGGTGCCGTCCCCGTGGTCGCGCGCGGCACTCCGGAGCCGCGCTGCCCCGCGCTCGGGAAGCGAGATCAGTGCGGTGCCGCGCACGGCGGGATCGGCGATGTCCTCCAGGAGAGTGTCGATGTCCTCGCGAGACGCGGCAGCAAATTCCTCACGCAGGCGGATCACCGGACCCTCGATGCGCGACAGGCGAAAGGCACGCCCCTCTTGCCGTTCACGACTCCTGCCGACGAGATACCAGGCCCCGTGACGGTAGGCAGTCGCCCAAGGCTCGACAGTGCGCTCCTCACGGGCGTCTCGACCACGTGCGAGATAGGCAAAGCGCACGGCCGTGCGCGATCGGATGGCCTCCCACAGCACCGGCAGGGCTTCTTCGCCCGCCTCGGGCCGGCCCGGGATAAGGGGCGACCAGCGCTCCCCCGTGGTGGCCTCGATCTTGCGGAGTGCAGCGCCGGCTTCTGCCGCCAGCGCCGCCTCGGACCAGACGCGCGCGGCCAGGCCGAGCACCGCGCGCTCTGCCGCATCGAACTGGACCTCGGGCATGGCGTAGTCGGCCTCATCGATGAGGTACCCCTCGACCTCGCCCTGCACGTTGACCACCGTGTCGACGGGAATCCCCATCTGGCGCAGTTCTTCCTTGTCGCGCTCGAACATGCGCTCGAACGCTTCGTCGCTCGCCGCGTCGACGTAGCCGGGGATGCTGCGCCGCAGTGCGGCACGACTCATGGGTCGCTCTGCGCCGAGGAGGCAGATGACGAGGTTGAGCAGGCGCTCCGTGCGGTCGGTCGCCATCGGAGGGCTCAGCCCACGGCGAGGAGGTCGATCACGAAGACGAGCGTGCGGCCGGCCAGTCGGTGCGCCCCCGACTCGCCGTAAGCCAGAGCGGGCGGGATCACGAGTTGGCGACGCCCACCGACGCGCATCCCCGGGATGCCCTCCTGCCAGCCAGCGATGAGACCGGCGAGCGGGAACCTGATGGGCTCACCGCGATCCCAGGACGCATCGAACTGCTCACCGGTCTCGAAGTCGACGCCCAGGTAGTGGACGAGCACCTGAGCACCGGGGGTTGCTTCGGCACCATCGCCCACCACCAAATCGGTAATCACGAGTTCGGTGGGCGGCGGGCCCTCGATGAAGTCGATCTCGGGCTTCTCAGACATCAGGCCTCCTCGCCGGCGGGCGATAGTCGCGGACAGGTGTGTGGACAGGTGTGCGGGCAGTGAGCCTACGGGCTCGAGACCAGATCGACGACGAAGACCAGCGACTCCCCCGCAGCGATCCCCGACCCGGGCGGAGGCGTGTCTCCGTAGGCGAGGTCTGCGGGGATCACGAGAAGACGCCGACCACCCGGCTGCATGCCCGGGATGCCCTCCTGCCAGCCGGCGATGACCCCCGCGAGCGGGAAGGTGGCCGGTGTGCCGCGTGCCCATGAGGAGTCGAAGACCGCCCCGGATGCCAGGCCAACACCGCAGTACTCGACTGTGACGGAGGCGCCTGCAGCCACCGCATCCCCCGAACCGGGCACGATGTCCGCGATGACAAGGCTGGTCACGGGCACGGCCCCCTCGAGAACGGACACGATCGGTGCTGCGGCGAGATCAGTCGTCGTCGCCACCTCGCCCTCGACTACGGCACCATCGGGAACCGCAGCGGAGGTCTCGGGCGCAGCGATGGTCGAGCATGCGCTCGTGGCCCAGGGCCCCCCGGTCGGAGCGGCGGACGAGGAAGCGGCATCCGAGCCGCTGGAGCCACAGCCGGCCAGGGCTGCAGAGCCGAGGGTGGTCGCCAGGAGGATCGCGGGAATTCTCATGCCACCACCCTAGTAGGGCAGGCGTCACATGCTCGCGATCAGCTTCTCGACACGCTCGTCAACACTGGCGAACGGGTCCTTGCACAGCACGGTGCGCTGCGCCTGGTCATTCAGCTTCAGGTGCACCCAGTCCACCGTGAAGTCCCGGCGGCGCTCCTGGGCGCGTCGGATGAACTCTCCGCGCAGACGAGCACGGGTGGTCTGCGGAGGGACGGACTTGGCTTCGAAGACCTCGGGCTCATGCGTGACGCGAGCCACCTTGCCGTGGCGCTCCAGCAGGTAGAACAGACCTCGGGAGCGCGTGACATCGTGATAGGCGAGGTCCATCTGGGCGATGCGCGGATCCGAGAGCGTGAGGCCGTGCTTGGCCATGTAGCGATCGAGCAACGTCCACTTGATGACCCAGTCGATCTCCTCGGCGATGGCGGAGAGGTCCTGCGTCTCGACCGCCTTGAGGGTCCGCTCCCACAGGCCCAGGCAGCGAGCATGCACGCTCCCCGGGTCATCGACAAGCCCCTGTCGATCCGCGAAGTCGCGCGCCTTCTCGTAGTACTCCGCCTGGATCTGCAGACCGGTGAGCTCCCGGCCATTCGCGAGGCGCACCGTGCGCTGTCCGGTCGGATCGTGACTGATCTCACGAATCGCGCGGATGGGGTTCTCCAGCGTGAGGTCCCGGAGGACCACACCGGACTCGAGCATGCGCAGCACGAGGTCCGCGGAGGCGACCTTGAGAAGTGTCGTCGTCTCGCTCATGTTCGAATCGCCCACGATGACGTGCAAGCGGCGGTACCTCTCGGCATCCGCGTGCGGCTCATCTCGGGTGTTGATGATGGGCCTGCTCCGCGTGGTCGCGCTCGATACCCCCTCCCAGATGTGATCCGCACGCTGGCTGATGCAGTACACCGCCCCGCGGGGCGTCTGCTGCACCTTGCCGGCCCCGCAGATGACCTGACGTGAGACAAGGAAGGGCAGGATCGAATCGGCAAGCCGCTGGAACTCGCCGTGTCGGGCCACGAGGTAGTTCTCGTGGCAGCCGTAGGAGTTGCCGGCGCTGTCGGTGTTGTTCTTGAAGAGGTAGACATCACCCGCGATGCCCTCCTCATGGAGCCGACGCTCAGCATCGACGAGCAGCCCCTCGAGGATCCGCTCCCCCGCCCTATCGTGGGTGATGAGCTGGACGACGTCATCGCACTCTGCCGTGGCGTACTCCGGATGACTGCCCACGTCGAGGTAAAGCCGGGAGCCATTGCGCAGGAAGACGTTGCTGCTGCGCCCCCAGGAGACCACGCGCCTGAAGAGGTACCGGGCGACCTCGTCGGGGCTCAGCCGGCGCTGACCGCGGAAGGTGCACGTGATGCCGTACTCCGTCTCGATCCCGTAGATGCGCCGGTCCACGACTAGGTCCCCTCAGCCTCGTCGCCGGAATCACCCGTGGCGGGCTCATCCGGTGAGTCCGCGACTCCCGCCGCAGGCGGGAGTGGGCGTGGCACACCGAGAATCTCAGCGAGCCGATCGACGGTGAGGCGCCGGAACGTGCGTCGGGGCCTGCTGCGCTCGAGGACGGCCGCCTCGAGCTGGTCCGGGCCAGGCGGCGACTGCGCAGCGGCGCCCAGTGCCGCGACAGCAGCGCGGACCCCCTCGTCCAGCGTCAGGCCCGAGCGCCACGACGCGGCCAGAGCCGAAGCGATCTCCTCGGCCTGCCCCCCCATGGCGACATAGCCGTGCTCATCCGCCACGGATCCATCGAAGGTGAGCCGGTAGATCTCATCGTCGTCCGCAGACTGCCCCACCTCGGCGACGACGAGCTCGACCTCGTAGGGCTTCGCCGTTTCGGTGAAGATCGAGCCGAGCGTCTGGGCATAGGCGTTGGCGAGGCTGCGACCCGTGACATCGCGTCGGTCATAGGCATACCCGCGCATGTCGGCCAGGCGTACACCTGCAACGCGAAGATTCTCGAATTCGTTGTACTTGCCGACAGCCGCGAAGCCGATGCGGTCGTAGATCTCGGAGACCTTGTGGAGGGAACGCGAGGGGTTCTCGGCCACAAAGAGAATGCCCTCGTCGTACTGCAGGACGACGACACTTCTGCCCCTCGCGATGCCTTTGCGGGCGTAGTCCGCCTTGTCCTTGATGATCTGCTCGGGCGAGACGTAGAACGGCACGGTCACAGGGACCTCCCGGGCAGCGGTGCCTGCGGGCCGTCAGGACTCGTGAGTCTTGCGGCGACCACCTGCTCCACGACCTGGCCCACCTCGGCATCCGCGAGCATGCGCACGCCATCGACCTCGGCGACCGCGATCACCGGGAAGATCCGGCGGGTCAGGTCGGGTCCACCCGTCGCCGAATCGTCGTCCGCCGCGTCATAGAGGGCCTCCACGGACGCCATGACCGCATCCGCCGTGGTCATGCCGCCGCGATAGAGCTTCTTCAAAGATCCCCGGGCGAAGACCGAGCCGGAGCCCACCGCATGGTGGTCACGCTCCTCATAGCGACCGCCGGTGACGTCGTAGGAGAAGATCCGCCCGCGCTGGCGGTCGAGATCGAAGCCCGCAAAGAGCGGTACGACGGCGAGCTCCTGCATCGCCATCCCGAGGTTGCCGCGGAG
>CAZLMT010000044.1:10317-10906 GCA_964560615.1 uncultured Actinomyces sp. | reverse complement strand
GGCGATTGGCCTTGCCATCGAGCGACAGCGGCAGGCCCTCAATCTTCTCGTAGTGTTCGAGCTCCACCTGGAAGAGCCGCACCAATTCCACAGCGACGCCAGCGGCACCCGCGATGCCGACAACAGAGTGCTCGTCAGCCGGGAAAACCTTCTCGATGTCGCGCTGAGCGATGATGTTGCCCATGGTGGCCCGCCGGTCCCCGGCCATGACCACGCCGTCGGCGGTAGCGAGAGCGACGATCGTGGTCGCGTGCGGCACCTGGATCGAGCCCTCGCCCGCGGTCACCCGGCTCGGCACCAGCCCGGTGTCCGCGAGGAAGTCCGCAAACGAGGATCCATGGGCCATGTAGGACTGGGGCAGCCCACGGACACGATCGGACGTCACTGGCCGCCCTTCTGGACGAAGGACTTCACGAACTCCTCGGCATTCTCCTCGAGGACTTCGTCGATCTCGTCGAGGATGGCGTCGACGTCGGCATCGATGTCACTGGGCGCCCGCTCCGGCAGGGCGACCTCGTCCTGCTCCTCGGGCTGAGTGCGACCGGAGCGGCGCTGGCTGTCCTGGGTGCTCATGAGCCCACCCTAGTCG
>CAZLMT010000044.1:0-10307 GCA_964560615.1 uncultured Actinomyces sp. | reverse complement strand
CGATGGCTCGCAGCGCTGTCCCTGCGGGTCGCCGCCCCGTGTGCGTCGCCGTGCCGATCGAGTCAGTTCCGGCGCAGGGCCTCGAGGAGGTCCTCGGCAGTGCTCGACGCGTCCAGGAGGCTCCCGACGTGATCGCGCGTGCCCCGCACGGGCTCGAGCGTGGGCACACGCTGAAGGGCGTCCTGGCCGGGGATGTCGAAGATGACGGAGTCCCAGGAGGCCGCCGCGACCGCGTCGCCGTAGCGACGCAGGCATTCGCCTCGGAAGTACGCACGCGTGTCGGTCGGAGCGAACTCGCGAGCCCGGGTCACCTCATCTGGGGTCGTGAGGCGATCGAGCCGACCCGAGGCCTCAAGTCGCAGTGCGAGCCCGCGTGCGGGACGGATGTCGGCGTACTGCAGGTCCACGAGCTCAAGGCGCGCACTCCCCCAGTCGAGACCGTCGCGACGGCGGTACCCCTCAAGCAGCGCCAATTTGGCACACCAGTCCACGCGGTCGGCTGCGAGCCGCGGATCTTCGGCAAGGTCGGCAAGCACGCGGTCCCAGCGCTGCAGGATGTCGGCGGTCTGCGGGTCGATGCCCGCCACGGCCTGCTGCTCGGCCAGGTTGGCTGCCGCCTCAAGATAGACGCGCTGGATCTCCAAAGCGGTGAGCCGTCGCCCGTCACGCAGCGTGAGGCGGTGCGTCAACGTCGGGTCATGCGAGACCGCGTGGATCTCCTTGACCGGATCGGCGAGCACGAGATTGTCGTCCATCGCCCCTGCCTCGATGAGCGCAAGAACGAGCGAGGTGCTGCCCATCTTGAGGTAGGTGGCCGCCTCCGCCAGATTCGCGTCACCGACGATGACGTGCAGCCTGCGATGCCGCTCGGGATCGGCGTGCGGCTCGTCGCGGGTATTGATGATGGGCCGCTTCAGCGTGGTCTCGAGCCCCACTTCGACCTCGAAGAAGTCTGCGCGCTGAGATAGCTGGAATCCGGGATCGCGGCCTTCCTGGCCGCGGCCGACGCGCCCGGCTCCCGAGAAGATCTGGCGCGTGACAAAGAAGGGAGTGAGGTCGCGCACGATGTCGGTGAAGGGAGTGCTACGGCGCATGAGGTAGTTCTCATGGCAGCCGTAGGACGCGCCCTTGTTGTCGGTGTTGTTCTTGTAGAGCTGGATCGTGAAGGGCCCAGACCGAGTGGCGGCCTCTGCCGCATCGGCCATGATCTCCATGCCCGCTCGGTCCCAGAGAACCGCGTCGCGGGGATTGGTGACCTCGGGGCTCGAAAACTCCGGATGGGCGTGATCGACGTAGAGACGTGCGCCGTTGGTGAGGATGAGATTCGCCAGGCCCAGGTCCTCATCCGTCAACTGACTCGGATCCGCCTCCCCACGCGACATGTCGTAGCCCCGAGCATCGCGCAGTGGATGCTCCTCATCGAAGTCCCAGCGAGCACGACTACGTCGATCCCCGACCGCGATGCCGTTGTACGAGGTGACCACCGCCGAGGAGGTGGTCATGGCGTTGACATGGGGGTGACCCGGCACGCTGATGCCGTATTCGGTCTCGATGCCCATGACCCGGTGCACGCTCATCGCGGGGATCCGACGATCAGAGGTACTGGCCGGTGTTGGGCACCGTGTCGATGACGCGCCCCGCCTCGGTGCCCTGCTTGCCCTGCACGAGTGTCCGGATGAAGACGATGCGCTCGCCCTTCTTGCCCGAGATGCGAGCCCAGTCGTCGGGATTCGTGGTGTTGGGCAGGTCTTCGTTTTCACGGAATTCATCGACGCAGGCGGTGAGCAGGTGCTGGACGCGAATGCCCTTCTGCCCGAAGTCCAGGAAGTCCTTGATGGCCATCTTCTTGGCCCGCGCGACGATGTTCTCCAGCATCGCTCCGGAATTGAAGTCCTTGAAGTAGAGGACTTCCTTGTCACCATTGGCGTAGGTCACCTCGAGGAAGCGATTGTCATCGTCCTCGGAGTACATCCGCTCGACTGCGCGCTGAATCATGGCAGCGCACGTGGCCTCGGCATCATTGCCGTGCTCGCCCAGGTCATCCGAGTGGAGAGGCAACTCGGGGGTGAGGTACTTACTGAGAATGTCGCGTGCTGCCTCGGCATCGGGGCGCTGGATCTTGATCTTCACGTCCAGTCGACCCGGGCGCAGGATCGCCGGGTCGATCATGTCCTCGCGGTTGGAGGCACCAATAACGATGACGTTCTCGAGGCTCTCGACACCATCGATCTCGCTGAGCAGCTGGGGCACGATGGTGTTCTCGACGTCACTGGAAACACCCGATCCTCGCGTGCGGAAAAGCGAGTCCATTTCGTCGAAGAAGACGATGACCGGCATGCCCTCCGATGCCTTCTCACGGGCACGCTGGAAGACGAGCCGGATGTGGCGCTCCGTCTCTCCGACGTACTTGTTGAGGAGCTCCGGACCCTTGATGTTGAGGAAGAAGGATCGCCCCTCCTCCCGACCCGTGCGCTCGGCAACCTTCTTCGCCAGGGAGTTTGCGACCGCCTTGGCGATGAGCGTCTTGCCGCAGCCGGGAGGCCCGTAGAGCAGGATCCCCTTGGGCGGAGCCAACTTGTGCTCCTCGAAGAGATCCGGGTGCAGGAAGGGCAACTCGACGGCGTCCTTGATGGCGTCGATCTGACTGCCCAGGCCGCCGATGTCGCCGTAGTCGACATCGGGCACTTCCTCGAGGACGAGTTCCTCGACCTCCGACTTGGGAATCACCTCGAAGACGTATCCGCTGCGGGGCTCCATGAGCAGGGAGTCGCCGGCCCGCAACGTGCGCTGGCGCAGCGGCTCTGCGAGGCCGACGACGCGCTCCTCGTCCGCCCGGCCGATTACCAGTGCGCGCTCACCATCGGCGAGGAGCTCCTTGAGCATGACGATCTCGCCGATGCGCTCGAACTCGCGCACGCCCACGATGTTGAGGGACTCGTTGAGCATGACCTCCTGCCCCGGCTGGAGGTTCGTGGCGTCGACATCCGGAGTCGCGACCAGACGCATCTTGCGCCCGGACACCGCGACATCGAGCGAGCCGTCGTCGAGATGGGAGAGGAAGACGCCGTAGCTTCCTGGGGGCTCGGCGAGGCGGTCCACCTCGGCCTTGAGGGCGACGATCTGCTCGCGGGCATCGCGGAGGGTAGCGACCAGCCTGCCGTTGTGCGCCTGCGCGGCGGACAACTCGGACTCCAGGACCCGCAGGCGCTCCTCGGGAGTGCGCATCGCGGACTCGCGTTCGCTCATGCCACGCCTCCTTAGATTCCGCCGTACTCCTTGACCCTACCCACAGGTGGGCACTTGGCGCCCGTCACGCGCCGGTGCCCTCCCCCTGCGCGACGGGCGAGCCCGTCAGGGGTGGCTTCGCCGCCCCGCCGGGCTGGACGGCGCCCAGCGCACCCTTCGCCGGGCGTCGCCGTCGAGGAGGTGCCACTGTCCCGTCGGCAAGGCGCCTCGCGGCCAGCAGGAAGCCCGTGTGGCCCACCATGCGGTGATCAGGTCGGACCGCAAGTCCCTCCAGATGCCAGGTGCGCACGAGGGATTCCTCAGCACGTGGCTCAGTCCATTGACCATCGGTGCGCAGTGCCTCGGCGATACGCGAGAGCTGGGTCGTCGTGGCGACGTAGACCACGAGCACGCCACCGGGGCGCAGCGCGCCCGCGACGGTCTGCACGTGCTCCCAGGGATCGAGCATGTCGAGGACGACGGCGTCGAAGGGACCGTCGTCGCCCCAGGGCCGGTCGGCCAGGTCTCCGACGTGGAGGGTCCACTCATCGGGGTGGCGCCCGAACCATCTCGTCACATTGGTCGCGGCGGTGGCGGCGAAGTCCGGTCTGCGCTCGCAGGACACGACCCGGCCGTCGACACCCACCGTCTGGATGAGGGTGCAGGTGAGGGCCCCCGATCCGGCACCGGCTTCGAGCACGGACCAGCCCGGGCGCAGACCCGTGAGCATGGCGATGCGCGCAGCGTCCTTGGGGTAGATGACGGCCGCTCCACGAGGCATCGACAGGACGAAGTCCTCGAGCAGAGACCGGAGAGCGACGTAGGAAGTGCCCCCGGTGGTCGTGACCACGATGCCTTCGGGTCGGCCCAGGAGGTCGTCATGCGAGATCGACCCACGATGCGTGTGGAAGGTCGCTCCGGGACTGAGGATGAGGGTGTGATGACGGCCGCGATCGTCGGTGATCTGGACGATGTCACCCGGGGCAAGCATGCGATCGCCGGTCATCCCGGGAGGCTAGCCCAGGCGCGGAGGTCGTCGACGCTCACGCCTTCCAGCGAGGCGACCACATGACGGCGGGGATGAGGCGGGATCGCCACAAGGTGCGGCACCGCGAGGACGAAGGCGCCGCTTGATTGTCCCGAAGCCACTCCCGTGGGCGAGTCCTCGATGACAACGCAGCGTTCGACATCGACGCCGAGGAGACGAGCCGCCTCAAGATAGGGCTCGGGATGCGGTTTGCCCTGATCGACCTCGTCGCCGGCCACCGTGACGTCAAACGCAGGGTCGGGCATACCGGGGTGGTCCGCGACAGCATCAGCGACCGCGTCGAGCAGCCGCCGGTGCGATGCGGAGACCAGCGCAGTCGGGACGCCTGCTGATCGGCATTCGGTGAGGAGCTCCAGCGCACCCGGTCGCCACTGAAGGTCACCCGATCTCAGGAGCGACTCCATGGTCTCCAGCAGGTCGCGTCCGATGTCAGCAGCCGGCTGCGTCGTCCCCGTGTGCTCCGCCATATACGCCGTCACCCGCTCGAGAGGCCCGCCCAGGCAGTGGGCCTGGTCCTCGCGCGTCCAGGTGCCTCCCCATGCGGACACCACGCGGCACTCGGCCTCCCACCACAGGTCCTCCGAATCCAGGAGGGTTCCGTCGAGATCGAAGAGCACCGCAGCGGGAAGGGCCATGGGCATGCAGGCTAGCGGCGGGCCCGTGGGTGACTGCTCGGTGACATAGGGTGAGCGCGCCAGGGGGGACTACTCGGGGACCGGAGGTGGCGGCGTGATCGAATTCGAGGCCCTGCCCGAGCTCGTCGATCCCGTTCTCGTGGCGGCGTTCGAGGGCTGGAACGACGCCGGTGACGCCGCCAGCGATGCGGTGGCCCACCTCATTCGCGTGTGGGATGCCATGCCGCTCGCCGAGATCGACCCCGAGGACTACTACGACTACCAGGTGAACCGGCCCACCATCGCCTTCGACGACGAAGGCGTGCGCCGTCTCACCTGGCCGACGACACGCATCTACGTCGCTCGCCTGCCGCTGGCCGCACGCGATGTCGTGCTCGTGCACGGCATCGAGCCCAACATGCGCTGGCGTCAGTTCACGGAGGAGGTCCTCGGCCTCGCGGCAGAGTTGGGCGTGACGCTGTCCGTCACTCTCGGCGCACTCCTCTCCGATAGTCCGCATTCGCGACCGGTGCCGGTGACGGGCACCGCGACGGACGCCGGCACGGCACTCAGCCTGGGGGTTGAGCCGTCCCACTACGAGGGTCCGACGGGAATCGTGGGTGTGCTCCAGGAGGCATGTGCCCGTCGTGGCCTGCCCGCGGTCTCCCTGTGGGCCGCGGTCCCCCACTACGTGGCGCAGGCGCCCTCACCCAAGGCGAGCCTGGCCCTCGTGCGGCGCGTGGAGGATCTGCTCGACGTGCCCGTGCCCCTGGGCGACCTCGTCGAGGATGCGCGTGCCTGGGAGATCGGCGTGGACGAGCTCGCCGCGGATGACGAGGAGGTCGCCGACTACGTGCGCCAACTCGAGGAGGCACGTGACACGACCGACCTCCCAGAAGCCAGCGGCGAAGCCATCGCGCGGGAGTTCGAGCGCTACCTCCGGCGCCGCGGCACCGACGGCGGCTAGACCCAAGTCGACTGATCCTGCATCAGGCCTGGGCGTGCATCGCCTGGTAGGCGCGGATCAGCGCGTCGGTCGAGGAATCCCGATCCAGGATCCGATCAGCGTCCTGGAGGTCCGGCAGGATCGAGTTCGCCATAGCCTTGCCGAGTTCGACGCCCCACTGGTCGAAGCTGTCGATTCCCCAGACCGCGCCTTGCACGAAGACGCTGTGCTCGTAGAGGGCGATGAGCGCGCCGAGGGCATGGGGCTCGAGTCGCGCGGCGAGGATGAAGGTCGAGGGCCTATTGCCCGCCATGACCTTGTGGGGCACGAGATCCTCGGGCGTGCCGTCGGCGCGCACCTCCTCGGCCGTGCGGCCGAAAGCGAGCACTGCCGCCTGGGCGAGTGCATTGGCGGCCAGCATGTCCTGCATGTCGAAGACCGGTTCGAGCGCCTGGGCGAAGAGGATGAAGTCGCAGGCGACGACCTCCGTCCCCTGATGCAGGAGTTGGTAGAACGAGTGCTGTCCGTTGGTGCCGGGCTCACCCCAGTAGATCGCTCCGGTGTTGTAGTCGACGTGCGCGCCATCGAGGCGCACGGACTTGCCGTTGCTCTCCATCGTGAGCTGCTGCAGGTACGCCGGGAATCTCGCGAGGAATTGCGCGTAGGGAAGCACGGCGTTGGTGGGGATACCCAGGAAATCGCGGTTCCACACCGCGATGAGCCCCATCTGAAGGGGCACATTGACGGCCGGGTCGGCATGGCGGAAGTGCATGTCCATCGCGTGGAAGCCATCCAGCATCTCCCGGAAGCGCTCCGGACCGATGGCGATCATGGTGCTGAGTCCAATGGCCGAGTCCATGGAGTAGCGACCGCCCACCCAGTCCCAGAATTCGAACATGTTTGCGGTGTCGATCCCGAAGGCAGCGACACGCTCGGCGTTGGTGGACACCGCGACAAAATGCTTCGCCACCGCGCTCTCCCCCAAGGCCGCGACCACCCACTGGCGGGCTGCCTTGGCATTGGTGAGGGTCTCCTGGGTCCCGAAGGTCTTTGACGCGATGATGAAGAGCGTCTCGACAGGGTCAAGGCCCCTCAGAGCTTCAGAGATATCCGTGGGATCGATGTTGGACACGAAGCGGAAGGTCATGTCCCGGTCGGAGTAGTAGCGCAGGGCCAGATAGGCCATGGCGGGCCCGAGGTCCGAACCGCCGATACCGATGTTGACGACATTGCGGATCCGTTTGCCCGACTCCCCCGTCCAACTCCCGTCGCGCACACGATCCGAGAAGTCAGCCATCCGGCGGAGCACCGCGTGCACCTCTGCGGCAACGTCGACGCCCTCGACCTCGAGTCGAGCATCCGCGGGCAGGCGCAGGGCCGTGTGAAGGACGGAGCGGTCCTCGGTGGTGTTGATGTGTGCGCCGTCGAACATCGCGTCACGGCGCTCGAGCACCCGCTGCTCCCGCGCCAGGTCCAGGAGTCCGTCCATCACCCCATGCGTGATGCGCTGCTTGCTGAAGTCGACGCGCAGGCCCGCGGCATTCAGGGTCCAGGCAGGGCCGCGATCGGGCTCATCGGCGAAGAGCTCCCGGAGCTTCCGGTCGCGAAGCGACTCGGAGAGAGTCCCGAGCCGTGCCCAGGCATCGGTCCGCGAAGGGTCGGGTGATTCCGCTACGTTCATGCGCGAAGCCTTGCACTACGGTGGCGGCGTCGTACACCGTATGTCCTATCGGACACCCTCCGCTCAGCGCGAGGACACCTGGAAGGGAAGGACGCCATGGCGACGTCACAGCCCATGCAACTCGGGATGATCGGCCTGGGCAGGATGGGCGCCAACATCGTCCGACGCATCATGCGAGACGGCCACTCCGCCGTCGTCTACGACCGCGACCCAGCCGCGGTGGCGGCCCTTGTCGCTGAAGGCGCTGTCGGCGCATCGTCCCTCGCCGCGCTCGTCGCGCAGATGTCGGCACCGCGCAACGTCTGGATCATGGTGCCCGCGGGCGCCATCACTCAGGCCGTCGTGGACGACCTCAGCACCCTGCTCGAGCCCGGTGACACCATCATCGACGGCGGCAACTCCTACTACCGCGACGACATCCGGCGTGCCGCAGCCGTGAAGCCCGAGGGCATCCACTACATCGACTGCGGCACCTCGGGCGGCGTGTGGGGACTTGAGCGCGGCTACTCGCTCATGATCGGCGGCGACGGCGAAGCCGTCGACCGACTGGACCCCATCTGGGAGTCCGTCGCGCCGGGCGTTGACTCCGCCCCGCGCACCGGCGAGCGCGACGGTGCGCTGCTTCCCGGCGAGGCAGGCTGGCTGCACTGCGGGCCCAGCGGCGCCGGCCATTTCGTGAAGATGGTCCACAACGGCATCGAGTACGGCCTCATGGCCGCCTACGCGGAGGGGCTCAACATCCTCAAGCACGCCGACTCGGGCCTGCGCCAGCGCGACGCTGATGCCGAGACTGCGCCTCTCGAGCACCCGGAGTACTACCAGTACTCCTTCGACCTCCCCGCGATCACCGAGGTCTGGCGCCGCGGCAGTGTGGTGGGTTCTTGGCTCCTGGATCTCACGGCACTCGCCCTGTCGCGATCCTCGGATCTCGCGGAGTTCAACGGACGCGTCTCGGACTCGGGCGAGGGTCGATGGACCTCGATCGCCGCCATCGAGGAGGGCGTGCCCGCGCCGGTGCTCACCGAGGCTCTCTACTCGCGCTTCGACAGCCAAGGGATGGCCGACTTCGCCTACCGGGTCATGTCAGCGCAGCGCAAGGAGTTCGGTGGCCACGACGAGAAGTCGTCGTAGCCAGTCGGCTCTGCTATTCCGCGAGTCGCACGCCAAGGAGGGCATCGACTGCACTCCTGATGCGCGCAGGCGCATCAGGGTCCCTGCCTCCGAGCGTCAGTGCCTCGTCCGCCCAGCGGTCCACGGCGCGCAGTGCGCCCGGGGTGTCGAGGTCGTCCGCCACGGCGGCGCGCAGGGCGGCAACCGCGGCCTCCGATCCTGGGCCGGAGGGCAGGGCCGCGGCCCGAGTCCAGCGCTCCAGCCGGCCTTCGGCCTCGGACAGTCCGGCGTCGGTCCAGTCCCAGTCCTCGCGGTAGTGATGGGCCAGCACTGCGAGCCGGATAGCGCCGGAGCTGACTCCCGCTTGGCGTAGCCGGTGCACGAAGACGAGGTTGCCCAGGGACTTGCTCATCTTGACCCCGTCGAGGCCCACCATGCCGGCGTGCACGTAGTCACGCGCGTAGGGCCGTTCGTCGAGGAGTACCTCCGCATGACTCGCGCCCATCTCGTGGTGCGGGAAGACGAGGTCTCGGCCCCCGCCTTGGACGTCGAAGGTCATGCCGAGCTCGTCCAGCGCGATCGCGACGCATTCGATGTGCCATCCGGGCCGACCGTGTCCGAGGGGGGTGTCCCAGGCAGGCTCTTCCGGCCGCGCAGCACGCCAGAGGAGGGGATCGAGGGGATCCCGCTTGCCGGGCCGGAGGGGATCACCGCCCCTCTCCGCGAACACCTCGAGCATCTGCTCCCTCGACAGTCCGGAGACTCCGCCGAAGAGTGGGTCGGACGAGATGTCGAAGTAGAGATCTCCCTCGACGTCATAGACGGCGCCGCGGTCGCGGAGCCCCTCGATGCAGGTGACCACGCTGGGAATCGACTCGACCGCGCCGATGTACTCCGTGGGAGGCACGACACGCAGGAACTCCATGTCCTCGCGGAAGAGCTGGGTCTCGCGAAGGGCGATCTCGCGCCAGTCCTCCCCCGTCGCCACTGCCCTCTCCAGGAGCGGATCATCGATATCGGTGACGTTCTGCACGTAGCGCACGCGATGACCCGCGTCGCGCCACGCACGCACCAGGGTGTCGAAGGCAAGGTAGGTGGCCGCGTGGCCCATGTGCGTGGCGTCGTAGGGAGTGATCCCGCAGACATAGAGCCGTGCCTCTTCGCCCGGCGCTGTCGGCCGAAGTTCGCCGCTTGCGGTGTCGCGCACGCGGACAGGCTTGCCTCCCGGACCCAGCTCCGGGATCTCAGGGTGGGGCCAGGACTCCATGGCGTGAGCCTAGAAGGTGATCGGATCAGCCGATCACACGGCGGGCGAGGGCGGAGCCCGACACAGTCCGGCAGAACAGCTAGCCGAACTTTGGGTAGATAGTGCCCTCCCAGGGCGTGCACTGTCTCAGGACATGACGGACAGTTGAGTCTCAGGACATCCCGGACAGTTCGGGGTCATGGATGGTGCATGGGGTGTTCCTGTCAGTGTTCGCTTGGCGGTGGCGAATTGGCCGCCTGATGCCGGTCATGGGGCGGTGGCGGAGTTCTGCCGGACGCAGGGGATCAGCCGGTCGTGGTTCTATGCGTTGCGGGCCCGGGCGCGGGAGGACGGCCCGGTGTCGGTGGTCAAGCCCAGGTCCCGGTGTCCGCGATCGTCGCCCTCGCGGATCGATCCGGTG
The DNA here is from genome assembly GCA_964560615.1 of uncultured Actinomyces sp. GTDB lineage: Bacteria > Actinomycetota > Actinomycetes > S36-B12 > S36-B12 > Mxb001. Next base: position 16 of record CAZLMT010000044.1, on the reverse strand, counting down.
GTGGAGCAGGTGGCGT
>CAZLMT010000043.1:983-18013 GCA_964560615.1 uncultured Actinomyces sp. | reverse complement strand
GCGACGTAGGCATCGAGGATGTCGTACGACGCCTCCTCGCTCGCCGTCCAGCCGAAGACGTTGCCGCCGAGAGCGAGGCGCGAGATCTCAAGTACAGACGTGCCCAGTGAAACGCGTTGCGGGTGTGACACGGACTCATCCTAGGGCCGACGCGACACGCACTCGAATGGAAGATGACGGCGACGGTGAGGGTTACCGTGTCGCTGGGAGGCGACATGTCCAATGACGTGAATCGAATCAAGCAGGATGAGCGGGCCGCAGCTGGCTGGTCTGTATGGCGCATCGCCCGACTCGCCGCGTCCATGTTCGTCCTGATGACCGCCGCGTACTACCTGATGGTGGCGTTCGACAACATCACGAATCCGGTCAATCCGAGTGCGAGCAACTGGCCCTTCGTGCAGGGGGTCCTCAGTGGCGATGGGGTTCCCGCGGACAGTGGCTTCCAGTATCGCTTCATCGATGCCACGTGGTTCCAGGTGATCAGCTACATCGGCATCATCTCGGGAGAGACGATCACCGGTCTTCTCCTGCTCATTGGCGGGATCCTCGGCCTTCGCCGTACCTCTGCTTGTCCGGGGTGGGGTCGAGCCCAAAAGTGGACCTTCGCGGGTGGCACGACCGGCTTGCTCGTCTTCTTCTTCGGCTTCATGACCGTCGGCGGCAACTGGTTCATCATGTATCTGAACTCCAAGTGGAACGGCCTCGAGCCAGCCTTCCAGAACTCGGTGATGACGGCCTTCATGATGATCTTCGTCACCGGGGTTCTCATCGGTGGTCATCTGGCTCCGGAGCACCGAGACCATGGAGACTGACCAAGGGCGCCTTGGGCACAGGGTCAGCCTGGCGGTACCCTCGTCACTGCCCTGGTGACAGGGCAACGCGCGAGTGGCGGAATAGGCAGACGCGCACGGTTCAGGTCCGTGTGCCCGTAAGGGTGTGGGGGTTCAACTCCCCCCTCGCGCACCCATTGTGATGTCTCTAGACATCGAGGTCAGGTGTTTCCAGACACTGAGGGTGCGCTCACTATGGGTCACACATCGCGGTGAAGCCATCAGCCAAGAATCGTGCCCTCGAGACCTCTAGCGCGCGAGGTAGCCACCATCCACGGCGAGTTCGCACCCTGTGACGAAGGATGCATCGTCACTCGCAAGGTAAGCCACCGCGGCAGCGATCTCGTCGGGCTTGCCGAGGCGCCCCATGGGCGTCATGTCGACCATGACGTCTTCGAAGGGCGTTCCCTTCGCGGTCGCAAGGAGCGGCGTATCGATGAAGCCGGGGTGGATGGAATTGACGCGCACCCCCTGCTGCGCCCAGAGAAGTGCGACATTTTTCGTGAGGGTGCGGACGGCGCCCTTGGCCGCGTGATACGCCGGCGATGTGCCGAAGCCTCCCGAGATGCCGAAGATGGATGAGATGTTGATGACGCTCCCGTGGCCCGAGGCCTTGAGGTGGGGCGAGGCGAGCTTCATGCCGAGGAAGACGCTGGTCTCATCGATGGCGATCGTGCGAGCCCAGTCCTCGAGCGAGGCCTCGTCGATGTCAAGAAGGTCGCCCAGACCGGCGTTGTTGACGAGGATGTCGAGTCGGGCGTGGGCCGTGATCGTGTCGTCAATCACGCGCTGCCAGTCATTTGCTCTGCTCACGTCATGGTGCATGAAGGATGCCGTCGCACCAGTCCCCGTGAGCGCAGTCACCACTGCCTCCCCCGCGCCGTCATTGATATCCGTGACGACCACGGTTGCTCCTTCGGCGGCGAGTCGCTCTGCCGTCGCCTTGCCGATGCCGCTTGCCGCTCCGGTGACGAGCGCGACCCTCCCTGCGAGCCTGTCCATGGTGGTGCCCCTCTCCTAGCAGCGTCGCTTCACGCTAGGTCGGGCGGTCGGTCAAGTGCCAGGGCTATCGGTCATCGGACTGTGGCAAGCCGAATCGGCGCTACTCCTCGTCGAGGCTGATGATCGTGCAGCGGATGTCGGTCATGTCACGCAGCTGCTGGAGGCCGCCCACGCGGCCCCAGCCCGTGCGCGTGCCGCCCGCGCCGCCGAAGGGCTGGGCGCTCTCGAAGTAGTCGGTCGAGTCGTTGACGACGACGCTGCCGCATCGCAGGCCCTCGGAGAAGGTGAACGCACGCGATAGCGACTTCGTGAATACGGCGGCCTGTAGACCGAGCGGGTCGGCGTTGGCTGCCGCGAGCATTCCTTCGTCGTCATCGCAGGCGACGATGGGCACGACGGGCCCGAAGCTCTCCTCGCGCGCGATGCGCATGGAGTGGTCGACGCCTTCGACCACCGTGAACTCGTAGTAGAGGTCAGTGGGATAGCCGCTCGCACGCCCGCCTCCGAGACGCACCCGTGCGCCCCGCTCGAGTGCATCAGCGATGTGCTCATCCATCTTGGCCGCGGTGGGCGCATTGGCGAGCGGGCCCATGGTCGTCGAGTCGTCGAAGGGATCACCCAGAACCGCTGCGGCTGCTGCCTCGACGACCGCATCGGCGAAATCGGGCGCGACTCGTCGGTCGACGAGCACACGCTCGGTCGCGCAGCACACCTGCCCGGCGTTCCAGTAGGCACCGAAGACCGCCGCCTCCGCTGCAGCGGTGAGATCGGCGTCGGAGCAGACGATCACCGGGCCGTTGCCTGATGCCTCCATGAGAGAGCGCTTGAGCCCGGCAGCGCGCACGATGCGCTCCGCGGTCGCGGACGACCCGACGAAGCCAATCGCGTCAACGCCGGGATGAGTGATGAGGTGCTCGCCCACCACACCGTCACCGGGGATAATCGAGACGAGGCCCTCGGGCACGCCCGCCTCCTCGAGCAGCGCGCCCAGCGCGAGACACGCGAGCGGCGTGGTGTCCGGTGGCTTGCACACGACGGCATTGCCCGTCGCCAGCGCCGGCCCGAGGAATTCGCACATGATCATGAGCGGGAAATTCCACGGCGTGATCGCTGCCCAGACCCCGACGGGCGCGCGGTAGGTGAACATTCGCTTGTTGCGCGCCGAGCTCGGGATCGTCTCACCGTAGAGCCGCTTGGCGTCCTCGGCGGAGATGGAGAACAGCGATGCGGCGTCTTCGACATCCGCCAGGGCCTCAGCCTTGTAGGGCTTGCCCTGCTCGATCGTCGTGAGACGCGCGAGCTCTTCGTGATGCTCCTCGATGAGGGCGGCGACGCGGTGGCACAGGTCGGCGCGCTCATAGACAGACCAGTGTCGATAGTCGTCCCAGGCCCGCTGCGCAGCAGCCACCGCGGAATCGAGCTGCTCTGTGCTCGCGCGCGGCAGGTCGGCGAGCTTCTCGCCGGTGACGGGTGAGATGACGGGGGTCGAATCGCCTCGCGGGTCGGCGTAGGCGCCGGCGATCCACAGTCGTGACTCAGGCATGCGGAGACTCTAGGGAAGCGTGCGGGGAGTCGCTAGTGTCGTGGCATGCGTTACGACGGGACGATGCTCATCACCGACCGGCTGGAGGACTGCCAGCGCTTCTACGCCGACCTGCTCTCGGTCGAGCCTGAAGGCGGCGCAGGCTGGGCGCGCTTCGCGCTCGGCGACGGCAGCTGGATCGCTCTGCACACTCCGTGGCGGCCCGGCATGACGACGACCGGCGGCTCGCAGGTGGTGCTGCTGGAGGTGGACTCGCTCGACTCCGAAACTGTAAGGCTGAGCTCGGCGGGGATCGCCTGCTCGGAGCCTCATGAGATCCCGGGCGGCGCCGTCGTGACGATTACCGATCCCGACGGTCGCACGATCCAGCTCATCGCCTACTCCGACTGAACGGGATTGTCGGCCGGGTTGACCCAAGATAGGCCACGGAATCGTGCGAAGCCCCGGTCGAAGGACAGCCATGTCACTCCATGCTCAACGGCCATCGCCGCAAGTGCCACGTCGGTGACCTCAGCCCCGCGGGGCTCATGCTCGCCGGCCAGGGCAGCGAAGGAGCTCCACCATCGTGAGCCGGCGTCTGCGACGCGCGTATTGGGCCAGTCCAGTAGCCCCTTCAGGTAGGTGAGCGCCTCCGCCGGCGTAGCGGGATTGGTGAGGATGCGACGGTCCGTGACGACGCGTGTGAAGCCGCTCAGCACCAGGGGGAAGAGGACCAGGGGCTCGCGAGTGAACGCGGTCTCCTCGAGCACCTGACGCGCGCGGGCGTGATGGGGCGAGTCAGCATCGAAGGCGTAGGCCAGCACATTGACGTCAACGGAGCGCATTAAGGCCTTCGCCCTCGTCCAGCAGCTCGTAGACAGATGACATGTCGTTGAGGTCGATACCTGGGCGGACACCACCGGAACGCATCGTCGGGAGAGGCGCGAAGTCCGATGCGTGGGCGCTCGTCGCGCGCTCGAGGTAGTCGCGGAGCGCATCCTCGATGACAGCACCGACGCCTCGCCCGGACTGCGCCGCGTGCACCTCGACATTGGCGTAGAGGGAGCCATCGATGGTCACCGTCGTGCGCATGACTGCACCTTAGCATCACTAGTAAGCATCAAGATGCATTGCACCGTGCTCGTACCCTTCTGCCGTGCCTTCAAATCCTGATCGCGCGTCGCACTTCCCGGCGATCGAGAAGCGCTACGGCAAGCCGATGTCCTACTGGTTCGCCCAGATGAAGAAGGTCAAGGGTGAGAAGTACGCCGACCAGATGGCCTTCCTCCAGGAGCAGCACGGCTTCAGCCGCGCCCACGCCAACGCGCTCGTGCTCTACTCCAAGGGCAACACATCGTCACGGCGCTACGAGACCTTCAACGACTACCTCAAGACCTTGGACGAGACCAAGGCCGCGACGATCCGCACGATCTTTGCCACGCTCACGGCGAAGTTCAAGAAGGCCGAGGTCGTCATCGCTTGGAATCAGCCCATGCTCAAACAAGACGGCCGCTACCTCTTCGGCGCCGGAGCGCAAAAGGAGCACATCCTCATCGCGCCCTTTGACGCCGACATCATCGATGAATTCCGCCCGCGCCTCGAGGGCTACCACGTCAACAAGAAGACGATCCGTGTCCCCGCTGACTGGAAAGTCGACAAGAAGCTCCTGGTCGATCTGGTCTCGGCCCAGTTCGACTAGCCCGGCACCGCTGAGCACCTGCTGAAATCCCCACCTTCCGGTCACCCCGGACACTCGCCTAGGGGAACCTTGGCTCTATGCAGCCCCGACGCGTGCTCGTGGTCGAGGACGAGGGATTCACCTCGGGCCTCGTCTGCGCGGCGCTGCGGGGAGCGGGCTTCGAGGTCCGCGCCTCGGCGAGCGCGGCAGAGGCCCGACGCGAGGTCGCTGCATTCGATCCCGACGCCGCTGTCATTGACCTGAATCTCGGCACCGGTCCCAACGGTATCGATCTCGCCCACATCCTCAGTCACCAGAACCCGGGAGTAGCGCTCCTGCTGCTCACCAAATTCCCTGACCTGCGGGCGGCCGGCTACACCGAAGCTGACCTACCCCCGACATGCGGATTCGTCCGCAAGGAGGCCGTCACCGATGCTGACCTGCTTATCCAAGCCGTCGAGAGTGCCCTGGCCGACCGGGTGCAGCGCATGAAGGGCCACGTCGATCAGGCGAGCCCGCTGGCAGCCTTGACCGAGACTCAGTTCGCCGTGCTCCGGCTCGTCGCTCAGGGATACACCACGCCGCGCATCGCCGAGATACGCGGCACCACGACGAGCGCAGTGGAGAAGGTCCTTGGCAGCATCTACGACGCCCTGGAGATTCCCAAGGACGATGGGATCAGTCGGCGCGCCGAGGCCATGCGCATCTTCGTGGAGTACGTCGGACTACCCCCGCGAGTCTGAGGTCTGACCCCGAGAGCCACTGGGCTGAGGCACCCCTCATGGGAACTCACCCACATCGCAGGTCGCTACACTCACGGAACCAGTGACAAGCGACCAGTCGGGAAGGCTCATCCGTGGGACTCGGTACTGACATCCGCCTCGCACGTCTCTTCGGGAATCCTTCCGGCAACCTCTTCGGCATCGCGGTGGACCACTTCGTGGGCTACGGCAATGCGCGCGAAGGCGGCCTGAGGGACCTGCCGTCCGCGGTGGACCGTTGCATGACGGCGCATCCCGACACCATGACGATGACTCCGGGGACCGCCAAGCACTGCTGGCCGCAGCATGCCGGCCAAGCGTCCTTGATTGTCCAGGCGAGTTACTGGACGCCCGATGACCGCATTCGAGGTCGTCTCGCGACGCCGGCGGACGCGATTCGGCTGGGAGCCGACGCCCTCGCCGTGGCCATCGCGGTCCGGGGCGAGACTGAAGGTGATTTCATCCGCTGGCTCTCGGATGCCGTGCGCGATGCAGCGCCCTACGAACTCCCGATCGTCGCCCACATCTATCCCCGTGACTACTCCGATGGCGTAAAGATCGTCTTCACTCCTGACGAGATCGCCTACGCCGTGCGCGTGGGAATCGAGACCGGCGTAGACGTCATCAAGGTGGGCTATCCCGGAGACGAGAAGGCCTTCGCCGAGATCATCGCGGCGTGCCCGGCGCCCGTCGTCATGGCGGGTGGTCCGAAGGAGCCCACCCTCCGCGATGCCCTCGCACAGATCCACGCGGGGATGCGCGCAGGCAGTCGTGGCGCGGTCGTCGGACGCAATATCTGGGGCGAGGCTGACATGGAGCATGCCGCGCGTGCGTACGCGGGTGTCATCCACGACGGACTCGACGCTGACGAGGCTATCGCGCGCGCATGATCATCGGCCTCGGCTGCATTGCCCACGACCTCATCCTCGTCACCGCCACACCGTGGGAGTCCGGCAAGGGCCGAGTGGTCTCGAGAGAGTCGCGGTTCGGTGGGAATGTGCGCAACGCGCTGGCCACGGTCGCTGCCCTGGACCACGCTGCGGGCTATCTCGGGACAATTGGCACGTCGGGACTCGCGGACGCGGCGGTTGCAGACCTTCTCGCGCACGGCATCGACACGACATTTGTCGAGAGGGTGGCCGGGGCCGACCCTGTGGAGTCGCGCATCACCGTGACAGCCGACGGTGAGCGCTACATCGCCTTTGATGATGCGCCGCTTGCGATAACGCCCCTCCCGGGTGAAGCAGTCGTCGAGCGGGCGCTGGGCACCGCGGACTGTCTCCTCATTGATGCCTGTGTCGCTCCGCCGGGTTCACTGCGCGTGGTCGAGCAGGCGCGCGAGCGCGGAGTGCCGGTCGTGCTCGACGCCGAGCGCGATCCCACGCCGACGGTGCGCGCCCTCGTGGGCGCGGCCGATCACCTTGTCATCCCGCTCGCTTACGGAGTCGAGCTCACCCAGATGCATGACCCGAGCGACGTCGCGGCCGCACTGTGGTCGGAGCATCGCGCGGCGATCGTGCTCACCGATGGGATGCGCGGCGCCTATGCCTTCGCGTCGCCGGAGGACGGAGCCCACGTGCCGTCTTTCTCAGTGAAGACCGTTGACACGACCGGTTGCGGGGATGCCTTCCACGGCGCTTATGCGTGGGCGCTCGTGTCGGGTGTCGACCTGGAGGAGCGCGTGCGCATCGGTGCCGCGGCAGCCGGAGTGCTCGCCGCCTTGCCGGCCGGGTCCCCGCGGGTGGCGACGCGCGCGGCCATGGACGCCTACCTGGGCTAGGCCCTACTCGTAGGAAGTCACCTGGCGCACGAAAAGGACTGGCGCACGAAAAGAAGTAGTGCTCAGCCCTGGTCGAGCTTGACCTTGGCCTTGCGGCCGCGGATCGTGCAGTGATTGAGGGCCTTGACGACCTTGCGCGCCTTGTCCTCGGGCACGTCGACCAGTGAGAAGAACTCCTGGATCTTCACCGGGCCGACATCCTTGCCCTTGAGGCCTGCTTCGCCCGTAACCGCGCCGACGATGTCGCTCGGAGTGACGCCGGACTTGCGGCCGAGGGATACCCAGATGCGTGTCTTGCCGGCGGCGGGGCGGGGAGAGCCGCCCGCGCCCTTACCCCCGGACTTGCCGGCCTTGCTGGACGCACTCCGCTTGCCGTCGGTATCGAGCGAAGCGCTGAGCTCGCGGTCGTCGTCGGCAATGTCTCCGCCCGCAGCCTCATGGGCGAGCGCAAACGCCGCGAGCAGGACCGTCTCCGGATCGCGATCCTCGAGAAGATCGGACACGATCTCCTGGAAGGACTCCAGGCGCGACTGCTGATCGGGATCGTCAAGAATGTCCTCGATGCCCTCGCGGGTGCGCTCGAGACGCATCATGCGCACATCGGCGATGCTCGGGACCTTCTCGATTGGGATAGGTGCACCGATGAGCTTCTCGATCGCCGCGAGCATGCGCCGCTCGCGCGGCTCCATGAGACTGAGCGCCACGCCTTCGCGGCCGGCACGGCCCACGCGGCCGATGCGATGCACGTAGACCTCGGGTGAGGAGGGAAGGTCGTAGTTGACGACGTGGGAGAGATGGTCGACGTCCAGGCCGCGCGCAGCAACGTCGGTAGCCACGAGCAGGTCGATCGTCTTGTTGCGCAGGCGATTCATGACCCGATCGCGCTGATCCTGCGTGAGGCCGCCATGCAGGGCCTCTGCCTGGTAGCCGCGGGCGGCAAGGGACTGGGCGAGATCGTCGACCTCGCCTCGGGTGCGACAGAAGATGATCGCTGCCGTGGGGTCCTCGGCATCGAGGATGCGCATGACGGCCGCGGGCTTGTCGAGTCGCTTGACGACGTACGCGGCCTGGCGCACGCGGGGCACGTCGTCGGCCGTTTTGGCCGGAGCAGCGATGGCGACCCGCTCGGGATTGCGCAGGTGCTTGCTCGCCAACTTGTCGATGCGCTTGGGCATCGTCGCGGAGAAGAGCACCGTCTGGCGAGACTGAGGAGTCTTGGCGAGCAGGGTCTCGATGTCCTCGATGAATCCCATCTCGAGCATCTCATCGGCCTCGTCGAGCACGACCGTGCGCACGTGACCGAGCTTGAGTGATCCACGATCGCAGAGGTCCAGCGCGCGACCTGGCGTGGCGATGACGACGTCGACTCCTCGCCTCAATGCCTCGATCTGCTGGCGTGCCGGCGCACCGCCGTAGATCGCGACGAGACGCACTCCGATGGACTTGCCGTAGCTGGCGAAGGCCTGTGCCACCTGGAGGGCGAGCTCACGTGTGGGCACGAGGACCAGAGCGCTGGGCTCCTTGTCCTGACGGTGCGGATCGAGGCCCTCGAGGATGGGCAGCGCGAAAGCGGCGGTCTTGCCGGTGCCGGTCGCTGCCTGGCCGAGCATGTCGGCACCGCCAATGAGCAGCGGGATGGAGGCGGCCTGGATCGGCGTGGGCTCTTCGTAGCCGAGGGAGGTCAACGTGGAGAGGAGGGCACCCCGCAGTCCAAGGGAAGTGAAGTCCAGATCAGGGGTGTCCATGAGGTGGACGCTACCTTGCGCGCGCGCGTCCCCCGGATCAGGGCGAGATCAGCGCTATGCGGCCGCGGGCTCCGGCACGCGGACGAGAGCCCCACCGCGCGTCCGGCTCAGCACGCCGATGGTCTCGATGCCCAGGGCCACCGCGACGAGCCCGAGGGCGCTCATCCACCTGCGGTCGATGTCGTTGATCGCGGGGGAGCCCAATCGATGCGCGACAACTCCGATCCGGAGCACAGCGCTATCCCCGTCTGAGCTTTGGCCTTCGACGTCGAAAGGATCAAGATCGTCGTCGTAGTCGTCGTAGCCATAGGGATCCGCTTCGCTCACCGCAGCATCGAGCTGCGCGATGACACTGGCGAGCACTCCGAGACAGGCCTCCTCCTCGGGCGCGGGAGGTCCGTCGGGGATCACGACGACGACCGGGGCGGGAGAGCCGTCGAGTTCCGCCACGATGACGACCGTGCCCTCACGGCGCTCCTCCACGGGGATGTGGTCGGCCGCGAAGAGCAGGGGGTCGCGCAGGGATTCAGCACGGAGCTGATCGTGAGACAGGTGGGACCAGCGGCGGCGAAAGGCGCCGGGATCGTCAAAGGCAGTTCGCTTCATGGCGGAAGCATCGGCGTACTCCCCTGTGGAAGGTGCCTGCGCTCCACAGGGCTTTCGTGCTAGGCGAGTGCCACACTCGTGACATGACCTGGCGCGTGATTGCTGTCGCCGCGGTGATCATCACCATCGTCGTGTACGCCGTGGGGTCGGGGGCATGGGTCTCCACGGGCAGCACGTGGTACCTCGCGCTCGACAAGCCCGCGTGGCAGCCACCCCCCTGGATCTTCGGGCTGATCTGGCCTTACAACTTCGTCGCCATCGGTGTCGTGGGTTCGGTCATCGCGTGGAACGCCATACCCGCTCGTGTCATCGCGGTGATCGTGCTTCTTGCCGTGACCGTGGCCTTCGCCCTGGCCTGGGCCTATCTCTTCTACGTGCCGCACGAGCTCACAGGAGCAGCAATTGCGCTCACGGTCACGGCAGTGCTGACGCTGCCTATCACGGCGATCGCCTTCGCGGAGCGATGGTGGCTCGGCGCGATGCTCATCCCCTACCAGGTCTGGGTCGCGCTTGCGGCGAGCCTGTCCTGGGGATATGTCGCCAAGGCTGGTGCGTGAGGTGGGCGACTCGCGATCGGGGGATCTCGATCAGGTGATCGCGCGCGGTGCACCCGCGCAGCGCAAGGAGGCGCTCAGGCTGCGCGCCATCCTCGAAGCGACGCCCGACGATGTCGAGGCCGCACTGACCGCACGGCAGTTGATCGATGCCTATCTCAACGATCCCTATCTCGAGCGGGGCTAGACTCGTGCGACAGGAGGCCTGTGATGCGACCCTTGATGATCTTCGATGGCGACTGTGCCTTCTGCACGACGTCGGCCAATTTCATGCGCCGCCGGATCCGGCCCCGCTGCGATATCGAGCCCTGGCAGCGCACCGACATCGAGGCTTTCGGGCTCACCCCCGCTGAGTGCACCACCGCCGTGCAGTTCGTCACCTCGGATCGCCGCGTCTACTCCGGCAGTCGCGCGGTCATGCAGATGCTGCGGGTGGCTCCCCAGCCCTGGGCCGCACTCGGTGCCATCGGCGATGCGCCGGGAGTTGCCTGGGTCGCCGATCGGGTCTATCGATGGATCGCACTGAACCGTGACCGCCTGCCTGGCGGCACTCCTGCCTGCGCGATGCCGGCTGCCTGACGTCAGCGGATGAGTTGAACTCCGGGACGGCCTGACCAGGCCTGATCCGCGGTGAGGATCTCCTCGCCGAGACGATCGCCTAGCGCGAGGCAGAGGCGAGCTCCGAGCGAGAGGCCCGAACGCGGGTCCCAGAGCTCAGCTGCACGCTCGGAGCGTCACTGGCTCCACCGTCAGGTCGAAGCTGAGGAGCAGTGCGCGGGCGAGATCCCATCGCCCTCGTCGAGCGTGGACCTGCTGTGCGACTTCTGACCAGTTCGCAGCTCCGCATGCGGCCGTGCCCGTGGCGAGGGCGTCCTCGACAAGATCTTCTCCGTGCTCACCCTGGACATAGGCCAATAGGGCGGAAGCGTCGAGGACCGTCATGCGCCTTCGGCCTTGGCGGCGGTACGTCGCTCCTCGATGAGATCCGCGACCAAACTTGGGCCGGCCAACTCCGAGCGCGCGTGGCGCTTGAGTTGCTCATGGGTGAGGAGTGCGAGCCCGTCGGGGGTTTCGAGCACGATGAGTTCGGTCCCTTCGCCAATGCCCACACGCTCTCGGACGTCGGCAGGGAGCACGAGGCGCCCTCGATCTCCCACAACGATCGTTCGTATCCCACTCACACGGTCGGCGTACCACTGCCGTATCTGATGTGGGCCGGACCAGGCCGCCAGGGGGAGCGCCGAAGGGACTCTCACTTCGCGCAGCGAGCAATGTGTAGGAATCCCTCTAAAAACTAGGGAGAGCCATGAAGAAGGAAATCGTCGTCCTCGCCGCATCCGCGGGCCTTGCCGCATCCGCTCTTGTGGCGGCTCCCGCTGCCACTGCCGCGCTGAGCGACTGGGACATGGTCGTGGACCAGGACGCGCCCGTGGTCGTGGACAGCATCGTCATCGACGGCGTGGTTATCGAGCGCACCTTCCAGGCGCTGCTGCGTGACAAGGATGGTCGCAAGATCGGCATGCTCTTCGGTTCGCATCGCTCCATGGAGGTCAAGGATCGCCCCGGCGTGGACGTGCGTTACCGCACCCTGGTCTTCGAGTTTGCCGATGGCCAGGTGATCGCCCAGGGCGTGAGCAAGTACAGGACGCTTGGCCCCTTCTTGAGGCCCGGCACTAAATCCACGATCGCCATTACCGGCGGCACCGGTGCCTACGTGGGTGTCAAGGGCGAGGTGAAAACCGTCCATCTGGGCAAGGGCCTGCACCGCCAGATGCTCAACTTCGTCGACTAGTCAGGGGCGGCAAGGGGACCCTCAGTCGAGTGCGCCGATGACGTTTTGATCCCAGTCGATGATCGAGCCGGTGACCACGCCGGAGCGCTCCGACAGCAGGAACACGATGAAGTCGGCGATCTCGTCGGGCTGACCGAGCTTTCCCATGGGCATCTTCGCCGCGGCCTCGTCGTACCACCCGTCGACTGCCCCGTGGGCCCTGCGCTGCACGGCGTCCTCGCCCTCGGTGATGGTCCAACCGATGTTGAGGCCGTTGATGCGGATGCGATCGAAGCGATGCGCATGGGCGGCGTTCTTGGTGACGTGTGCGAGGCCGCCCTTGCTCGCGACATAGGCGGCGAGGATCGTCTGGCCCACGTGCATGGACGTCGACAGGATGTTGACGATGCTCCCCGGCGCCTGGCGCGCGAGCATGTCCTTGACCGCAGCCTGCATGGTGAAGAACGGCGCTTTGAGGTTGACCGCGACGTGCCAGTCGAAGAACTCGGGTGTCGTCTCAAGCAGCGTGCCACGATCCACGACGGCCGCGGCATTGACGAGGCAGTCGATGCGGCCGAACTCCACCACTGTCTGCTCGACGGATGCGATGGCCTGCTGCACGTCGGCCACATCCGCTTGGATGTAGTGAGCCTGTGCCCCGGCTGCACGGATGCGCTCCAGAGTCGCCTGGGCGGTCTCGGGCCGGCGACCGGTGACGACGACGCCCACCGCACCCGCCTCCGCTGCGGCGATCGCTGTTGCCGCTCCGACGCCCATGGTGCCGCCGCTCACCAGGACGATTCGGTCGGCCAGCAGGCGGTTGTAGCCCATGTCAGTCCTCGCTCGCTTCATCAGATGGACCCGCGTCGGCCCCTGGCGCGGGGGGCTGCTCGACGTGACCGCAGGTGATGCAGATCCGGCGCTCGCCGTCGGCGCGATAAAGATGCCCTAGTGCGGAGCAGCCGGGGTTGCCTTCGAGAGTCACAGACATGACGCAATCCTGGCATGACGTAGGTCAGGCCAGACGGCCTACGCCTACGCTGCGGTCATGACCGGAGCCCCCCGCCGTGCCCTCTTGCCCGCGAGCCTTGCTGCGATCCTCGTTGCTGGTCTCGCCCTCTGGATTGCGCCTACAGCGCAGGCCATGGTCGTCCCTGTCGACCCCGGCCCGAGCGCGGCGGGGAAGCCAATCTGGGGCACGACCCAGAACCTTCCGCCCATGTCGGTGACCGGCAGCTACTTCGCCGGACCGCAGAATGCGGCAGCGATCGAGGAGTACTACGACTCGGGGCAGGCGAAGCGCGATCAGGAGTCGATCACCAAGGCAGCCTGGAAGTGGGTCAACACGTGGGTCGATGACAAGTGCGGGGGCGATCCCGAGTCGTGCAACGCCACTGTCGTCTTCGATGTCGACGAGACGCTGCTCAGCAACTACGGGTACTACAAGAGCACCGGCTTCACCTTCGATCAGGATGGGTGGAATGCCTTCAATGAGGCCTGCAAGAACTCTGCGATCGCGCCCTCGCGTGATCTCTACCGCAAACTCCTGCGCGACGGCTTCAGCGTGGTGCTCATGACTGGCCGAGCAGAGGCCGACAGGTCCTGGACGGCAGCGTGTCTGCGGGAGCGCGGCATCAGCGGCTGGCACGAGCTCATCCTGCGCACGCCAGCGGAGGCCTCCCTCAGCGCTGACGTCTACAAGTCCCAGAACCGCGCAGACCTGCAACGCGAGGGCCACCGCATCGTCGCGAGCATCGGCGACCAGGTGAGCGATATGTCGAAGGGCCACCTCAAGGCCGGTTTCTTGCTCCCCAACCTCATGTACTTCATCCCCTAGGGACGCCGAGAACTCGTGCAGCCTCACCTCGCCTTGCCGCTCGCCGCCTGGACTAGGTGCGCCTAGCCGACCTGGTTGACGGTGACGATCATCGAAGGGATCGCGGGTCCGTAGGGGGTAGTGGTGTCGTCCTCGTAGAGGATGCGCGCGTTGGCGTCAAGACTGGCCCACATGAGAGTGGCCTGCTGCCCAGCGCCCAGCGGGACGACGAAGTTCCAGGCGGCTACTTGCTTGGCACCGCCGCCGACGAGGACGACTGCGGTGTTGCTGTCAGGTACATCGACCCCATTGATGCGAAGCCAAATGTAGACCGTGTCCGTCCCTGCGTCGGTCTTGGTGATCTGGGCGGAGAAGGCGATGTTGTAGACGCCAGCCTGGCTGACGGTCACCTGTGCGTTGTCAACGATGCTCACCCCGCTGCTGAGGTCAGTCGTGCGCAGCAGTATTGCCAGGGGGTTGCCGGGAGCCGTGTTCGTCTGCGTCTGCAGGTCGAGGAAGGCTCCGTATCCGCCAAAACCACCGGCAGGTCCTGTCGGACCCACGGCACCTGGAACTCCCTGCGCACCGATTGGACCAACGGGCCCGACTGGCCCGGCTGGCCCGGCCGGCCCGGCCGGTCCGGAGGCACCCCGGCTCCCGGGTGTGCCGTCTGCGCCCGCGGGACCTTGCGCTCCGGGCGCACCCTCGGGCCCGGTCTGCCCGGTCGGCCCCGTAGGACCGACCACGGACCACACGAGCGCGCGTTCACCGACGAAGCACGGGCGCGAGGAGCGCGGCACGCGCATGGCACCGGTCGCGCGATCGACGCACGCCCGGATCGCGGGTTGCGACTGCCTGTCCTGCGCCGCCTGAGGGGCACTCTCGGTCGTGACTACCCCGATGAGGGTTGCCGCGGTGATCGTGACCGCGCCGATCATGACTGCTCGTGCAAGTCCCGATGCCACGCTCCCAGTGTGCGCGGTGCGGGGAGGGGTCCCCGGATATCGACCGTCAGCACTCGGTCATGGGTTGGTCACGCGACGCCCCAGCCACGCGATGCCCTAGCATCTGTGACAACCAAGGAGGCCCCATGGCATATGAGCCCACGTGGGAGTCCGTGAGCACGCACCCCCTGCCCGAGTGGTACGACGACGCGAAGCTCGGCATCTTCCTGCACTGGGGTCTCTACTCCGTGCCGGGCTGGGCGCCGCAGGTCGGCGACATCCAGCAGTTGCTGCACGACGAGGGTCCCGTGGGCATGCTGCGCGACAATCCCTATGCCGAGTGGTACCGCAACACGATGCAGCTCGAGGGCAGCCCGACGCAGGTCCATCATGCGCAGACCTACGGTCCGGACTTCCCTTATGACGGCTTCATTCCGGCCTTTAATGCGGGCGCCAACTCCGCCGATCTCGATTCCATCGCGGACCTGTGCGCGAGCACAGGTGCGGGCTACGTCGTCCTCACTACCAAGCACCACGAGGGCTTCCGACTGTGGCCATCGGCCATCCCGCACCCGAGCAAGGGTCTCTACAACGCCGAGCGTGATGTCGTCGGTGACATGGCCGCCGCCGTCCGCGCCCATGGCATGCGCATGGGCCTGTACTACTCCGGCGGGTATGACTGGCCCTTCAATGATGCCGTCCTCAAGCGCCCGGCCGACTCGATGCTCGCCGTGCCCGTGTCGCCCGAATACCTCGCCTACGCGACCGATCACGTGCGCGAGCTCATCGACGCTTATGCGCCGGATGTCCTGTGGAACGACGTGGCATGGCCCCCGGGTGGCAATCTCGCGGAGCTCTTCGCCCACTACTACGACTCGGTCCCCGAGGGTGTGATCAACGACCGCTGGATCGAGCCCAGCGGGAGGCGCAACGTCGTCACCGACACCCTGACGCAGGCCGCCGGCGACCTCATCCAGCTGCTGTGGAAGCACATTCCGGAGGACGACAAGAAGCTCACCTTCCCCGGCGCGCACTGGTATGACTTCAACACCCCTGAATACGCCGTGTTCGACACCGTGCAGGCCAAGAAGTGGGAGGCCACGCGCGGCGTGGGCCACTCCTTCGGAGCCAATCGCAACGAACGTCCGCAGGACATCGTCACGGCGACCGAGCTCGTGCACATGCTCGTGGACGTGGTCTCCAAGAATGGCAACCTCCTGATCGGCATCGGCCCTGATGAGCACGGCCGGATCGTCGCTGAGCAGCAGGCGCCCCTGCACGGGCTAGGTGCGTGGATGAAGGCCAACGGGACTGTCATCCACGGATCGCGCCCCTGGGTCACCCCTGTGACGGAGACCACCGAGGGCACTCCCGTGCGCTTCGTCGAGAAGAATGGGGAGGTCTACGCCGTCCTTCTCGGCCTCCCCGGTGCACGCACCTTCGGCCTGCGCGGTGTCGACGGCCGTTCGGTTGACGCCGCGCACATCGTCGGGAGCCGCGCGAAGGTCGGCATCGGCGAGCGCGATGGCATGGTCGAGATCACGCTTCCTGAGCGCGTGCCTGTGGAGCCGGCGTACTCACTGCGCCTTGGCTCGGGAGTGCGCTGGAGTGGGTAGCCGCGCCGCTGTCATCGTCTCCGGCGGCGGTTCGATAAGCCCCTTCACGACGCCGGATGCTGCCTGCGTGGTGGGACTGGCGGCGGGTGGCTCTGACACCGCACTGCGCGAGGCCCTGCTCGATGCGGGAATCACGACCTACACCGCGCCTGTCTCTATCGGCGGCGGTCCGGTGCAGGTTGACCCCGGGCGTCACGGTTTCGCCGACCCACCGGTCGTGCTGCCCGCTGACATGACAGTGGACTCCCAAGGCGATGTGGAAGAGTCTGCCGCCTGCCTCGCTCGCTTCCTGCTGCACCTCCATGACGAGTTCGGTGTACGCGACGTCGACATCGTCGCGCATTCCTTGGGAGCCATCATCGCCCGCTCGGCGCACATGCAGATGCGTGCCAGTGACGCACCGGT
>CAZLMT010000043.1:407-973 GCA_964560615.1 uncultured Actinomyces sp. | reverse complement strand
TCTCCTTGACGTCGATCGGCACCGGATGGCTCGGAAGCTTCGTGCGGCATTTCGATCGCGACACCATTCCGATGCCGGAGCCCGCTGCCTCCTACGCCCTCGCGATCATGGATCACATGCGGCAGGGTGGGCGCTTAGTGGCGGAGCGAAACGCGCCACCACTGTGGTCAACGGGTAAAGAGCACGGGCTCGATGGTCTGGCTCTCACACGAATCGCAGGCACCTACTTCACCGGCGATGGCGAGGCGCACCCACCGGGTGGTCCTTACCCGCACGACGGGATGGTGACCGATACGAGTGCGTTCGCTGCCGGTGCCGACCCGATCGTCTTTCCCGAGGCAGCCTGCTTCTCGGTGCCCGACGTTCACAGCATCTACTTTGCACGGGTGATGGAGTTGCCGTGGGAGCGCTCGATCACCTGGGATCCGCAAGTCATGGACCTTGTTGTTCGGGCGATCGGTCAGGTCTAGGAGGACTGCGTCTCGCGCACGGGGAAGGTGCCGACCTGCGCGACGTCGTAGCCCCCGGGGTAGGTGCGCAGCCGGAGACGGTCGAGGGGTGAGACG
>CAZLMT010000043.1:0-397 GCA_964560615.1 uncultured Actinomyces sp. | reverse complement strand
TCGTCATATCCAAGCGCGCGACGCAGGGGAGTGTCGAGCATGGCAATGCCCGCCCAGCGGACGAGCGGGCGTAGGGCTGCGGGGTACCAGGAATCTACGAGCTCAAAGGTTGCATCTGAGATCGCGCGACCGCTGGAAGAATATCCGAAGCGTTCATGTTCGTAGGTGTCCAGGTAATCGGCGAATCCGTCGTAGTCTGCGGGCACATCGGCGATGCCCATGAGCTCACCCATCCGCTGCCAGTAGCGGACCATCGACTCGACCTCGGCGACGGTGAGAGGGCGGTAGCCGTAGCAGTCGATCCAGCGCTTCGGCATGACGACGAACGTCGCGAGCACGTAGAGGAACTGGTCGTTGGGGATGTCGTAGGAACCGTGCATCCGGTTGAGTCGGCGTA
>CAZLMT010000042.1:4015-18160 GCA_964560615.1 uncultured Actinomyces sp. | reverse complement strand
CTTGCGCGCAGGTGCCTTCTTTGCAGCCTTCCTCGGTGCTGCCTTCTTTGCAGCCTTCTTCGGTGCAGCCTTCTTGGCAACGCGCTTGCGCGCAGGTGCCTTCTTCGCTGCGGCCTTCTTCGGCGCAGCCTTCTTGGCAACGCGCTTGCGCGCGGGTGCCTTCTTCGCTGCAGCGCGCTTGGCGGGGGCCTTCTTGGCCGTCCGCTTGCGCGCGGTGGTCTTCTTCGCGACCGCCACGGTGCCTCCAGTTGGTCGTTCCCTGCCCCTTGGCAGGGCTTTACGGAGACCACTGTTGCAGATTCGGCGGTCAATTCGCGACATCGCCGCAATTTCGCGCCTCGGTGTGTCGCGCACGTCATCGGATCCGTTGTCGTGCTAGTCGGTGTCTGAATCCTGCTGTGTGCGTGTGATTTCGTCGGCTTCCCGACGCCGTGCGGCGACATGTGGATTGGTTCTCGCATCAAATTTCCACAAGGCCGGAAGTGTCACACACGTCACACCAATCGCAATGATGCACAGAATCCCTCCTGAAGCGAGGGAGGTGCGCAGACCGAAGGCTTGGGCGGCCGCGGTGCTGCGCACCTGCCCGAGCATGGGTCCGACCGAGTAGCTGAGCATCTCGATACCGGCCATGCGACCACGTACGTCGTCGGGGATGGATTGGTTCCACATCAGGCTGCGGAAGTGTCCGCTGAGCATGTCGAAGTAGCCCGCGACGGCCAAGAGGCCGAGAACCCACCAGATGCCGGGTGCGATCCCCATCAGGGCGATGGCGGCGCCCCAGGACGCGGCGGCGAGGGCGATGGCCCGGCCGTAGTGGCGAATCCGGATTGCCCAGCCGCTGGTGAGCCCGAAGACCAGTCCACCGGCGAAGCCGGCGCTGTAGAGCAGGCCCAGCGCCCAGGGAGCGTCGTACTGCTGCGCGATGAAGGGAAAGAGTGCGAAGGGGAAGGCGAAGGTCATGGCGGCCAGGTCGATGGTGTAGCTGCCGAGGATGTCCTTGCGGCTCCAGGCGTATCGCATCCCGGACAGCACATGCCGTGCGCTCGACTCGACGCGCTGCCCGTGGGCGCGCACCGACGGAAGTCGAAGGAAGACGGCGATGGCCAACACGAAGGTAAGTGCGTCGAAGGCGTACGCGGCCGCGACACCCCACACGCTGATGATGAGGCCTCCGACAGCGGGTCCCGCCAGGGCAGCGGAGTTCATGCGCAGGGAGTTGAGTGCACTCGCCGCAGAGAGTTGCTCCTGAGGCACGAGCCTGGGCAGCATGGCGTCAAGGGATGGTCTCTGCAGCCCGTCGACAGCGGCGAAGAGCATGGCGACGACGTAGATCAGCCAGAGTTGCGGTGATGGCAGCAGGGCGTTGACGGCGAGGACCAGGACCAGCACGCCCGAACCCAGCTCGCCGACCACCACCAGGGTGCGACGGTTCATGCGGTCGGCCAGGGATCCGCCGTAGAGGCCGAAGAAGATGAGAGGGAGCAACTCGGCGAGACCGATGAGGCCCACCGCGAGGAAGGAGTCCGTCAGCTCGGCCACCTGGAAGGGAATCGCGACGTAGGTCACCATCGACCCCAGTGAGGTGACCATCCCGCCGATGAAGATCCGCCGGAAGGCCGGCTGAGTGCGCAGGGGTGTGATGTCGATCCGCAGGCCGCGCATACCGCCAGTCACGTGCGCTGATGCTGCCACGCACCGCGCCCGGGTTCGCGAAGCGGTGCGGTCGCTGCCAGGATGGCGCGATGACGACGCCACCCCCCGCCCCCGATCCCTACGCCCTGCCCGAGGTGACCGGCCTCACCATCGGTGTCCTGGGCGGCACCGGCGAGCAGGGTCGTGGACTGGCCCGTCGGTTGGCCATGGCGGGGTGCGATGTCGTCCTGGGCTCGCGCGACGCGGGCCGAGCGGCCGAGGCCGCCGCTCTCCTCCCCGGCTCAGTGCGGGGGATGTCCAACGAGGACTGTGCGGCCGCGGCCGACGTCGTCATCGTCGCGGTGCCCTGGGATGGCCACGGCGCTCTCCTCGAGTCCCTCCGCGCTCCGCTCGCGGGCAAGATCGTCGTCGACTGCGTCAACCCGCTCGGCTTCGACAAGCAGGGCGCGTACGGCCTCGACGTCCCCGAGGGGTCAGCTGCCCAGCAGGCCGCGGCCGTGCTGCCCGACTCGCGCGTCGTCGCGGCGTTCCATCACATCTCCGCAGTGCTCCTGCTCGACGAGACGGTGGGCTCCATCGACACCGACGTACTCGTGCTTGGCGATGACCGCGAGGCGACCGACACGGTCCAGGCCCTCGCTGGACTCATCCCCGGCATGCGCGGGGTCTACGGCGGCAGGCTGCGCAATGCGGGTCAGGTGGAGGCCTTCACAGCCAATCTCATCTCGATGAACCGTCGCTACAAGGCGCACGCAGGCGTGCGCATCACCGACGTGTGAACCGTCGCCCTTACGCTGAGGACTGCTACGCGTAAGAGTGTTCCGGCGCAGGGTACGCGCCGGAGCGCACCTCGTCGGCCCACTCGGTCGCGGCATTGCCCAGGATCGTGCGCAGATCGGCGTACGCCTTGACGAACTTCGGCCGCGGTGCCTCGGTGAGCCCAGCCATGTCCTGCCAGACGATCACCTGCGCATCCGTTGCCCCTCCCGCGCCGATGCCGATGGTCGGGATGGTGAGCACCTCGGAGACGCGCGCGGCGAGATCTGCGGGGACTACCTCGAGCACGACGGCACAGGCGCCCGCGGCCTCGAGTGCCTTGGCATCGCGCAGGAGTGCTTCACCGTCTTCGCCGCGCCCCTGCACTCGGTAGCCGCCGAAGACGTTGACCGACTGGGGCGTGAGCCCAAGGTGGCCGATCACGGGGATGCCCGCTCCGACGAGTGCCTCGACCTGGGCCAGCACGCGCTGGCCGCCCTCAATCTTGACGGCGTGAGCGCCGCCGTCCTTCATGAAGCGCATGGCCGACTCCATCGCCTGCACGACGGATGCCTGGTAGGAGCCGAAGGGCATGTCGGCGACGACAAGGGCGCGGGTGGATCCGCGGACGACGCCCGCGACGAGGGGCACGAGATCGTCCACCGTGACCGGGAGGGTGGAGTCGTAGCCGTAGACGACCTGGGCCGCAGAGTCGCCGACAAGGAGGCAGGGGATGCCTGCCTCGTCGAAGATGCGTGCGGTGAGCGCGTCGTAGGCGGTGATCATCGCCCACTTCTCCCCGCGGGAGGTGGCCTCGTGGAGGTCGCGAATGGTGGTGCGGCGGATAGGCGTCGCCAAGGACATGATCGTGCTCCCATCTCGAGGCTCCCGTGCGGAGTCCCCGGACAAGGACATGGTGGCACATCCACCACTCCTGCGCGCTCTACCGGGCCGATCGTTACGATGACGACGCGTTCAGGGGGCCCGGGGCGCCGAAGCGCCTACCTTCGGGGCGCCCTAGCGCCATGTTGAGGAGAGCCATGCCGGCAGGGAATCCTGTGGCCGCGGACGCCTGGATGACCAATGGCGAGGGTCATCCCCGCCGGTGGGCGATCCTCGGCGTGCTGGTGGTGAGCCTCCTCATCGTCGTCCTCGATAACACTGTGCTCAACATTGCCCTGCCCACGATCCAGCGGGACCTCGGAGCCTCGGCCGGCGAGCTCGTGTGGGCGGTCGACAGCTACATCCTCGCCTTTGCCGCGCTCCTCTTCACGTGGGGCGCTCTGGGTGATCGCTACGGTCGCAAGCGCATTCTCGTCATCGGCCTCGTGATCTTCGCCCTGGCTTCGGCGGCGAGTGCCTTCGCCACGACGCCGGGGATGCTCATCGGCTTCCGCGCCATCATGGGAGTGGGTGGGGCTGCGGTGCTGCCCACCACCCTCGCCATCATCACCGTCGTCTTCCCTCCGCATGAGAGGGGCAAGGCCATCGGAGCGTGGGCGGGTGCTGTGGGCGCGGCTGTCGCGCTCGGACCGGTGCTGGGCGGACTCCTTCTTCAGCACCCGGAGTGGTTCAACTGGATCACGGGCAACGACTGGGGGGCGGTCTTCCTCATCAATGTGCCGATTGTCGCCATCGGGCTCATCGGCGTCTGGCGCATCGTCCCCGAGTCGCGCGATCCGCACCCGCGCCGCCTCGACCTCGTCGGGCTTGTGCTCTCCGTCGTCGGCCTCACCCTGCTGATCTACGGGATCATCCACGCGTCATCCACGCTGAGCTGGACCTCTGCGGGAGTGCTCGTCCCGATGCTCGCGGGTGTCGCCGTGATCGCGATCTTCCTCTGGTACGAAGCCCGCAGTGATCACAAGAGCTTCGATGTGTCCCTCTTCCGCAACCGCGGCTACGCCATCAGCCTGGCCGCGGTGTCACTGGCCTTCTTTGCCCTCTCCGGCATTACCTTCACCCTGCCCTTCTATCTGCAGATCCTGCGCGGCTACGACACGCTCATCGCGGGTCTGTGCTTCGTGCCCTTCGCCATCGGACAGCTCTTGGCCGCGCCGCGCAGTGCCGCCATGGTGCTGCGCTTCGGCTACCGCCTGGTCATGACGACGGGCCTGGTGCTCGTCGCGCTGTCCCTCCTCGGTCTGCTCTTCATCGAAATCGCGACTCCGCTCTGGCTTGTTTTGCTCATCTTCTTCGTCTTCGGCTTCGGCATGGGCAACGTCATCGCGCCCGCGTCGACCGTGATGCAGAACGTCCTGCCTCTGGCGCGCGCGGGAGCCGGCTCTGCGGTGCAGAACACCGTCCGCCAGGTGGGAGGCGCGCTGGGGGTCGCCATCATCGGCACCGTGCTCGCGACGCAGTACGCATCCCGGATTGCGCCCGCGCTCGAGCAGTTGCCCGACCAGGTGCCACCCGATGCGCGCGCCGAGGCCGAAAATTCGATCATCGCGACCGATGCTGTCCTCACGGGCCTCGAGCAGTCGGGTGCCCCGGAGTCCGTGGTGGCGGCTCTGCAGTCGGCGGCCTACGACGCCTTCCTCTCCTCTGCTCACGTGACCTACCTGGTGTCTGTCTCCGTCGTCGTCGTGGCGGCCCTGCTCGTGGGCTTCGGACTGCCACGGATTACGCCGCCACGCAAGGGCGTGGAGGTGCCGGCGGATTCACCGACGGATGACCTCGTGCGCGAGGAGGAGTCGGACTATCAAGAGCAGTTGGCGGACGAAATCGGCGAGGACCGCCGCCAGCCCTGAGAGCAGCGCTACTCGCGCCAGCGATTGGTGATCGGCTGGCGGCGGTCGCGACCGAAGGCGCGCAGGGAGATCTTGGTGCCGGGGGGATACTGGCGTCGCTTGTACTCCGCGGCATCGGTCAGGTGGATGACGCGCTCGACGACGGCGGAGTCGAATCCCTGTCCGACAAGGTCATCGCGCCCGCGATCCTGCTCGATGTAGTCGTCGAGGATGTCGTCGAGCAGGTCGTACTCGGGGAGTGAGTCCTGATCGAGCTGGCCGGGACGCAGCTCGGCACTCGGAGGCTTGGTGATGGAGTTGGGCGGGATGGGCGGCGTCTCACCCTCGGCCTCAGCTCGGGCATTGCGCCAGCGCGCCAGATCCCACACCAGGGTCTTGGGCACGTCCTTGATCGGAGCGAAGCCACCTACGGCGTCGCCGTAGATCGTGGAGTAGCCGACGGAGATCTCGGTCTTGTTGCCGGTGGCGAGCACGAGGTGGCCCTCGGAGTTGGACAGCGCCATGAGGGTGGTGCCGCGCACGCGTGCCTGGAGGTTCTCCTCCGCGAGCCCGCTCAGGTGCAGTGAGGAACCAAAGGCGTCCACCATGGGCGCGATGGGGATCGTGCGGTAGTGCAGGCCGGTGCGCGCGGCGAGATCGGCCGCATCGGCCAGCGAGTGCTCCGAGGAATAGACACTGGGCAGCGCTACGCCGTGCACGCGGTCCGCGCCGAGCGCGTCGCAGGCGAGTGCGGCCACGAGCGCGGAGTCGATGCCCCCGGACAGGCCGAGGATGACGGAGGCGAAGGAGTTCTTGTCGACGTAGTCGCGCAGGCCGGTGACCAGGGCAGCCCACACGGTGGCGTGATCGGACAGGGGCTCGGCCACGAGTGCCTCACGCGTGCCCGCGGCCGGCGCGGGGACCTCCAGGCGTGGGTGCCCGCTGGCTCCTGCAGGCAGATCGAGATCGATGACGAGGAGGTCCTCGCGGAAGGCCGGTGCCCTGGCGAGCAGGGTGCCGTCGGCTGCCACGACCAGGGAATCGCCGTCGAAGACGAGCTCGTCCTGCCCGCCGGTCATGTTGACGTAGGCGAGGGTCGCGCCCAACTCGCTTGCGCGCCGCTGGCAGAGGTCCAGGCGAGTGTCGTCCTTGTCGCGCTCGTAGGGCGAGCCGTTGATGACGATGAGCAGGCCGCACCCGCGTGCCTGGGCGACCGGACCGCCCTCCTGCCACAGGTCCTCGCAGATCGCGAGTGCGACGTCCACGCCGCCGATCTCGAGCACGCAGGGTTGCTCACCCGGCACGAAGTAGCGGAACTCGTCGAAGACCCCGTAGTTGGGCAGATGGTGCTTGTCGTAGCGGGCCACGATGCGACCGTGCTGCAGCACCGCCGCGGAATTGACGGGTGCCCCGCGCGGGCGACCGAGCCGATCAGAGGCCCCCTCGATCCGGTCGAGGTAGCCGATGATGACGACGACCTCACCGAGACCGTCGTCGACGAGGCAGCGCGCCAACTCGTCGACCGTGACGCGCGATGCCTCCTGGAAGGACGGCCGGAGCGCCAGGTCCTCGATGGGGTAGCCCGTGATGAACATTTCCGGCAGCGCCACCACCTGGGCACCGGCCGCGGCCGCCTGCCGGATCGCGGAGTGAGCCCTCTCGGCGTTGCCCGCGAGGTCTCCCACCGTTGGGTTGCCCTGGACCAGGGCCAGGCGCAGCGCGGGCATAGAGGAAGCGTAGGGGTGCGTAATGCGCCGGAAACACGGGCACGGGCACACTGGGGCCATGGATAAGCAGACGGAGTTCGTGCTCCGGACGATCGAGGAGCGGGACATCCGCTTCGTGCGCCTGTGGTTCACCGACGTGCTGGGCACATTGAAGTCGGTGGCGGTCGCCCCCGCCGAGTTGGAGGGCGCCTTCGCCGAGGGCCTCGGATTCGACGGTTCGGCCATCGAAGGCTTCGCGCGCGTCTATGAGTCCGACATGCTCGCCAAGCCGGATCCGGCGACCTTCGCCGTGCTGCCCTGGCGTGCTGAGTCGCCCGGGGTCGCGCGCATGTTCTGCGACATCCTCATGCCCGATGGCTCGCCGTCCTACGCCGATCCGCGCTACGTCCTCAAGCGCGCGCTCTCGCGCGCCGCGGACATGGGCTTCACCTTCTACACCCACCCCGAGGTGGAGTTCTACCTTCTGAAGAACCACCCCGGCGACGGCCCTCCGGAGCCCATCGACAACTACGGCTACTTCGACAACTCGCCGCAGTCCGTGGGCTATGACTTCCGCCGCCAGGCCATCACCATGCTCGAGGCGATGGGCATCTCGGTCGAGTTCAGCCACCATGAGGGTGGCCCGGGGCAGCAGGAGATCGACCTGCGCTACGCCGATGCGCTCACGACCGCCGACAACCTCATGACCTTCCGCACGGTCATCAAGGAGGTGGCCCTCGAGCAGGGTGTCTATGCGACGTTCATGCCCAAGCCCTTCCGCGATTCCCCCGGCTCCGGCATGCACACCCACGTCTCGCTCTTCGAAGGCGACCGCAATGCCTTCCACGAGCCGGGAGCGCCGTTCCAGCTCTCCCAGGTGGCGCGTTCCTTCATCGCGGGAGTTCTGCGCCACGCCCCGGAGATCACCGCCGTGACCAACCAGTGGGTCAACTCCTACAAGCGCCTGGCCGGGGGCGCCGAGGCGCCGGCCATGGTCTGCTGGGGGCACAACAACAGGTCGGCTCTTGTGCGCGTGCCGATGTATAAGCCGACGAAGGGCAATTCCACGCGCGTGGAGTTCCGCTCCCTCGACAGCGCCTGCAATCCGTACCTCGCCTTCGCGGTCATCCTGGCCTCCGGGCTGAAGGGGATCGAAGAGGGCTATGAGCTTCCACCCGGCGCCGAGGACGACGTGTGGTCACTGACCCCGGCCGAGCGGCGCGCCATGGGCATGGAGCCGCTGCCCGGGAGCCTCAACCAGGCGATCCAAGCCATGGAGCGCTCTGAACTCGTGGCCGAGACGCTTGGCGAGCACGTCTTCGACTTCTTCCTGCGCAACAAGCAGGCGGAGTGGGAGGAGTACCGCCGACAGGTCAATGCCTGGGAGATCGACCGCTACCTCCCGACCCTCTAGGGACCTCCATGCCCTTGGCGATCGACCAGCGATGAGCGAGCAGCGACCGGCCAGCCTGGCGGCCTATCTCGCGCGTCGCGGTTTCGCCGATCCCGGCGAGGCCGCGCGAATCCTCGGCGAAATGGCCGTGCCCCGGCCTGAGGTCTTCGCCGATGCGCTCACGGCCGCGGCGGACCCTGACCAGGCACTGCTGGCCCTGCATCGGCTCTCCCTCGCCGGCGTCGACATCGCGGATGTGGGTGCGGATGAGGACTGGTTTGCCGCCGTCGTGGCGACCATCGGCATGTCCGATGCCCTCGCCGACCACCTCGTGAGGCATCCCGAGTCCGTCGCGTGCCTGCGCGGGGTCGCTACACGCGCCCCCAGCCCCGCCGAGCGCCGCGTGCGACTGCTGAGCGCCGTGGGCGCGAATCCTCAGGCGGAGTACCCCCGAGCGAGCATCGAGGGCGCAGCGGATGCGCTTCGCGTGGCCTATCGCGACGAATTGCTCACCACCGTGGTGCGCGATCTTGTCCACGGTGCGCGTGTCGACGACATCGCAGAGGAACTCGCCGACCTGGCCGATGCCGCGCTGGAGGCGGGCCTCGCGATCGCGCGTGCCGAGTTGCCCGCCGACTCCGCGCCATGTCGCCTGGCTGTCATCGCGATGGGCAAGTGCGGTGGTCGCGAACTCAACTACGTGAGCGACGTTGACGTGATCTTCGTGGCGGAGCCCATCGACGGGGGCGACGAGGAGGCGGCACTCCGCACGGCCCAGCGGCTTGCCGCGGGAGTCTTGCGCGCATGTGGCGAGGCGACTGCCGAAGGCTCTCTTTGGCAGGTGGATGCGGCGCTGCGGCCCGAGGGCAAGCAGGGGGCGCTCGTGCGCACGCTCGCCTCGCACATCGGCTACTACGAGCGCTGGGCCAAGACCTGGGAGTTCCAGGCGCTTCTCAAGGCGCGGCCCGCCGCGGGTGACCGCGCTCTGGGAGAGGCGTACGTCGATGCCGTGTCGCCCTTCGTGTGGTCGGCGGCCGACGGACCGGACTTCGTCGCTGATGTGCAGCGCATGAGGCAGCGCGTCGAGGATCACATCCCCGCGCGCGAGGCGGATCGTCAACTCAAGTTGGGCCGGGGTGGCCTTCGCGATGTGGAATTCTCCGTGCAGCTGCTGCAACTCGTCCACGGTCGTAGCGACGTCATGCTGCGCAGTCCGTCGACGCTGGTGGCGCTCGAGGCTCTTGCGACCTGGGGCTACATCGGACGCGAGGACGGCGCGACCCTGGGGGCGGCCTACCGCTTCCTCCGCGCCCTGGAACATCGCATCCAACTTCATGAGTTGAGGCGCTCGCACGTCGTGCCGGAGGATGAGATCACCCTCCGCCGTATCGGCCGTTCCCTGGGCTTTCGCGCCGATCCGGTGGCCGAGCTGACTGCCGAGTGGCGTCGCCATGCGCGCGAGGTGCGGCGTATCCACGAGAAGCTCTTCTACCGCCCGCTGCTGCAGGCGGTCGCGCGGCTCGATCCAGGCGATGCCCGGCTCACCCCGGAGGCTGCGCGTGAGCGGCTCGCGGCGCTCGGATACGCCGATCCGGTGGGTGCCCTACGCCACCTCGAGGCGCTGACGTCGGGAGTGTCCCGGCGCGCGGCCATCCAGCGCACCCTGCTGCCGGTCCTCCTCGGCTGGTTCGCTGATGGGCCTGATCCGGATGCAGCACTTCTCGGATTCCGCCGCATGAGCGATGACCTGGGCTCTACGCCGTGGTACCTCCGGCTGCTGCGCGATGAGTCGCTGGCTGCCGAGCGCATGGCGACGATCCTGTCGTCCAGTCGCTTCGCCACCGACCTGCTGCTTCGATCACCCGATGCCGTCGCGCTCCTCGCGGACGATCGCGAGCTCATGCCGCGCAGCCTCGAGGCACTCGTCGCGGAAGCGCGCGCCGCGGTCGCTCGACACGATGATCCTGAGTCCGCCGTCAGCGCTCTGCGTGCCCTGCGCCGCCGCGAGCTCTTCCGTATCGCCGCCTGCGATGTCCTCCGCCTCATCGATGAGCACGCGATCATGTGCGGTCTCACCGACGTGACAGAGGCGACGCTCATCGGCACGCTGGAAGTGGCGGAGCGCTCGGTGGCGGCTCATCGTCCCGACGGCGTACTGCCCACGCGCATGGCCCTGGTGGCGATGGGTCGCTTCGGCGGTCGCGAACTCGGCTACTCCTCGGATGCGGATCTCGTCTTCGTCCATCAGCCGCTGCCCGGCGTCGATGAGCAGGAGGCATCGGAGGCTGCCTTCGCCATCGCCAACGACATCCGCCGGCTGCTCATGACCCCGTCGCCCGACCCGGCTCTCGAGATCGATGCAGACCTCCGTCCTGAGGGCAGGCAAGGCCCCCTCGTCCGATCGCTGGAGTCTTACCGCGCCTACTACGACCGGTGGTCGTCGCCGTGGGAAGCACAGGCCCTCTTGCGCGCGCGGCCCTTTGCCGGTGATGCAGGGCTCTGCGCGGAGTTCACGCGGATGATCGACCCGCTGCGCTGGCCGGAGGGTGGCATCTCGGAGGCGGACACGCGCGAGATGCGTCGGCTCAAGGCGCGCATGGAATCCGAGCGACTTCCCCGCGGAGCCGATCCGAGCATGCATCTCAAGCAGGGTCGGGGAGGCCTGGCCGACGTCGAGTGGGTCGCGCAGCTCCTCCAATTGCGGCACGCTGCCGAGTTGCCCGCGCTGCGGACGACCTCGACCCTCGGGGCGCTTGATGCGGCGGTGGAAGAGAGTCTGCTCGATCCTGCCGATGCCGAGACGTTAACGGCTTCGTGGTTGCTGGCCACCCGGGTGCGCAACGCCATCATGCTGGCCTCGGGGAGGGCTTCGGATTC
This sequence comes from uncultured Actinomyces sp., assembly GCA_964560615.1. GTDB lineage: Bacteria > Actinomycetota > Actinomycetes > S36-B12 > S36-B12 > Mxb001. Next base: position 7,040 of record CAZLMT010000042.1, on the reverse strand, counting down.
GATTCCCACCTCGGGTCCGGGCCTCGCGGCGGTGGCGCACCTGCTCGGCCCTCGATCGTCTACCGACTTCCTCGAGGAGTATCGACGGACGACGCGTCGAGCACGAGGGGTGGTCGAGCGCGTCTTCTACGGGTGATGCCTAGGGTGTGACCGTGACCCCGGAGGAGTTCCGCGCAGCGGCACACGAACTCGTGGACTGGATCGCTGACTATCGCACCGAGATCCCCGGACGCCCCGTGCGCAGCGAGGTCACCCCGGGTTGGGTGCGCGACGAACTCACCGGCCCACCTCCGGAGATGCCCGTAGGCCTGGATGTCCTCCTACGCGACCTCTCCGACGTCGTCGTACCCGGTGTCACGCAGACGCAGAGTCCGGGCTACTTCGCCTGGTTCCCGGCCAACGCGGCCTTGGAGTCCGTGCTCGGAGACATTGCCGCGAGCGGGCTGGGAGCGCTCGGCATCACGTGGCAGTCGGCTCCCGCGCTCACGGAGATGGAGGAGGTCGTCACCGACTGGCTCCGCGAGCTGTGCGGGCTCTCCGACGAGTGGTACGGCGCCATCCACGACACGGCGTCGACCGCGTGCCTGGTGGCAATGCTGGTCGCCCGGGAGCGTGCGACCGGCCTGTCAGAAGACCGCGGGGGATTGCAGGCCGAGCCGGTGCCGCTCGTCGTCTATGCCTCGACCCAGGCGCACTCGTCCGTGCCCAAGTCCGTGCTCCTTGCTGGGTTCGGGCGCGACAACCTCCGGCTCGTCCCTGTCGATCCGGTGACCCTCGCGATGGATCCCGATGCACTGCGCAGACTCATGGCAGTGGACGCGGCGGCCGGCCGACGCCCGGCCGCGGTCGTGGCTTCGCTCGGCACGACGGGCACCACGGCCTTCGATCCGGTCGAGGAGATCGTGGCGATCGCTGCGGAGCATGGTGCTTGGGTTCATGTCGATGCCGCGATGGCGGGCTCGGCCATGATGCTGCCCGAGTGCCGGTGGCTCTTCGCGGGCGTTGAGGGGGCTGACTCCTTCGGGTGGAATCCCCACAAGTGGATGGGCACGATCTTGGACTGCTCCCTGCTCTACGTCCGCGACGTGCAGATGCTCGTGCGTGTCCTCTCGACCAACCCCTCCTATCTGCGCTCGACGACCGATGGCGAGGTGACGCAGTTCAAGGACTGGGGCATCCCCCTCGGGAGGCGATTCCGCGCGCTCAAGCTCTGGTTCCATTTGCGCCTTGCCGGCGCGGAGTCCATCCGCGCGCGGCTACGACGCGATCTGGCCAACGCCCAGTGGCTCGCCGAGCAGGTCTCGGAGGCACCCGGATGGGAGGTGTGCGCACCCGTGCCCCTGCAGACGGTGTGCGTGCGCCATGTGCCTGCAGACCTGGATGCCGAGGCCCTGGATCGCCATCAGCAGGAATGGGCGGAGCGACTCAACGCCACAGGGCGCGCCTTCGTCACCCCGGCGCTGGTCGAGGGCCGCTGGTTGGTGCGCTTGTCCATCGGGGCCGAGCCGACCGAGCGCGCCGATGTCGAGGCGCTTTGGGCCCTGTGTCGCGAGGTCGCCGAGGAGTCCGCGCCCCTAGGGTGAGGCCATGTCCACACTCTGGGAAGTGATTGGCTGGGTCTGCACGGTCCTGCTCGTTGGCGCGTACGCCATGGTTGCGACGCACAAGCTCGATGCCCGTAGCCCGCTGTATCACGTGCTCAATCTCGTCGGAGCGATCGGTCTCGCTGCTTTCTCCATCTACAAGACGGCATGGCCCCAGGTCGCCTTGAACGCCTTCTGGGGCGGCGTGGCGCTCATCGGCATCGTCATCGCCGTCGTCGCCGCGCGCAAGCTCAGGTCCGGTCTCCCCGCAGGCGAGCCCGGAATCGACGAGCGAGGCGTCCGGGAAGGCTGATCACACCCTCGCGAGAGTTGCGCCTGCGGATCTCCTCGGCCTCGCGCGCCATCGCGTTGGCGGTGGCGAAGGCGCCGGCGGCAGCGATCTGGTCGTTCGGGACGCGTCCGTGCGAAGCCGAGGAATCCAGGATGCGCAGGTCCTCCACGTCACCGTGCACGACGACATCGGTCGTGGCCATGTCGGCGATGTCCACCTCGACCCACTCGCGCACCCTGCCGAGGTAGGACCGCGGCAACAGCAGCGGACCGCCTCGATCGGGTCGCTCCAGGAATCCACTGGAGAGCAACTGCTGCTGCAACTCGTTGGCGGTCTTGCGATTCCAGTCGCGGCGCTTGGCCTCCACGTTGAGGGCGTGGAGGAAGACCGCCTCGGCCCGGGTGGAGCCGATGTTGGCGATGAAGGCGGGCAGCTTGGGTGCCACCTCGGGCAGGGCGTCGACCGCCAGAGCCGCACGGAAGCGATCCCAGAGCAGGTTCGACGGCGAGCCCGAGGGCGGCAGAGTCACCACGCTCACGTGGTCGGCCCCGACCAGGTCCTGCCAGCGGCGCACCAGCGCTCCATAGGCGTAGGAACGCCAGAACGTCTGGTGGCGCTCCGCGTCCCACTCGGCCTGCATCTGGACCGGGGGCCGGTCGCCGCGCTCGCTGGCGCGGCGCTTCAGGTAGCGACGGTAGCTCTGTGTGTGCGTGTTGCGCACGTGCTGCTGCCATGACGACGGCAGGATGCGCCCCAGGTCGCGCATGGTGATGACGATGTCGACCGAAGACGCCTTCAGGCCATCGAGCATGCGACGCGCAGCCGGTGGCCTCAGGCCGCCGATCATCTCTGCGGAGATGATCGCGGTGCCGTCCCACGACGCCACGGCATCGGCCAGGCCTGTCCATCCGGAGCCGTCCTTGCCAGTCCACCGGTTGGATTCCTTGCTCTCCTCGTTGTGAGTGAGGTCCGACACGGCACCGACGTGGTTGTAGTCCTCCTGCCCACGGTAGTCGGTGGGATAGAGGACACCCTGGGCCTTGAGTGAAGGGGAGAGCTGCTGGAGGACCCTCTGCAGATAGGTCGTCCCCGTCTTGCGCGGTCCGATGTGGACGATCAGCCGGTCAGCCACGGCGTCACCCTATCCAGC
>CAZLMT010000042.1:0-3915 GCA_964560615.1 uncultured Actinomyces sp. | reverse complement strand
CACAGACAGAGGGTGGCCGCGAGCGGCCACCCTCTGCTCCTGCGCGCGAGGCGATGCGACGCAAGGATCGTGCCTGATCCGGACGGATCAGATGTCGTAGTAGAGCTCGAACTCGTGGGGATGCGGGCGCAGGCGGATGGGATCCACCTCATTGGAGCGCTTGTAGTCGATCCAGGTCTCGATGAGATCGGCCGGGAAGACCCCGCCCGCCTGGAGGTAGTCGTTGTCCGCCTCGAGTGCGTCGAGCACCTCGGGGAGCGAGCCTGGCACCTGGGCGATCTCGGCGAGCTCGTCCGGAGGCAGCTCGTAGAGGTCCTTGTCCACGGGAGCCGGCGGCTCGATCTTGTTCTTGATGCCGTCGAGGCCAGCGAGCAGCATGGCTGAGAAGGCCAGGTAGGGATTGCTCGAAGGGTCCGGCACGCGGTACTCGATGCGCTTGGCCTTCGGCGAGGTCCCCGTCACCGGGATGCGGATGCATGCCGAGCGGTTGCGGGCGGAGTACACCAGGTTGACGGGAGCCTCGTATCCCGGCACGAGTCGGTGGTAGGAGTTCACCGTCGGGTTGGTGAAGGCCAGCAGCGACGGCGAGTGCTTGAGCAGGCCGCCGATGTACCAACGGGCCATGTCCGACAGGCCGCCGTAGCCGCGCTCGTCGTAGAAGAGAGGCTCGCCGTTCTTCCACAACGACTGGTGGCAATGCATGCCGGAGCCGTTGTCGCCGAAGAGTGGCTTGGGCATGAAGGTGACCGACTTGCCATTCACCCACGCGACGTTCTTGATGACGTACTTGAAGAGCATCACCTCGTCGGCGGCCTTCTGCAGCGTATTGAAGCGGTAGTTGATCTCCGACTGGCCGCCGGTGCCTACTTCGTGGTGCGAGCGCTCAACCTGAATTCCGACCTGGGCCAGCGCCTGGCACATCTCGTCGCGGAGGTCGGCGTAGTGGTCGACCGGGGGCACGGGGAAGTAGCCGCCCTTGTAGCGCGTCTTGTAGCCGAGGTTGCCGCCATCCTCCTCGCGCCCGCTGTTCCAGGCGCCCTCGATCGAGTCGAGGAAGTAGTAGCCGGCGTTCTGCTTGGTCTCGAAGCGCACGTCGTCGAAGATGTAGAACTCCGCCTCGGGACCGAAGTAGACCGTGTCGGCGAGGCCGGTGGACACCAGGTAGGCCTCGGCCTTGGCCGCGATGCCGCGCGGGTCGCGGCTGTAGGGCTCATCCGTGAAGGGGTCGAGGATCGAGTGGTTGATCACGAGGGTCTTGGCTGCGCGGAAGGGATCCACGAAGGCGCTTGTGGGATCTGGCATGAGCTTCATGTCCGACTCGTGGATGGCCTGGAAGCCACGGATGGACGAGCCGTCGAACATCAGCCCATCCGTGAAGGCATCGACATACGACGCTGCCGGCACATTGAAGTGCTGCATCACGCCGGGTAGGTCAATGAAGCGGACGTCGACGAACTCGACGTCCTGGTCCTTCATGTACTTCAGGACCTCATCTGCGTTCTTAAACATGACACCTCCTGCGGTCACCCGCGATATCGATCGCCTCGGGGCTGGCGAGCCGGCCCTCGAACGGCGGTTGCCGTCGTCCAGGACGCTAGGCCGAGGGGATTTCTCGACCGTGTACCCCGTGTTTCGCTCGTGTTACGGGGTCGCGAGGCCGATCCCGGGGCGAGCCCCTAGCGTGGAGGGGTGACCACACCTGCCACACCAGGCCCGGGAGTTCCGGCCAGCCTGGGGCGCCGGGCCGGGGCCATTGCCCTCGACTGGCTGCTGGCCCTGCTGCTCGCTCGCCTGGTGCCGGGTGCGGAGTACGGAAGCGGCGACTATGCGCTCGCCACCCTGGCGATCTTTGCCTTCGAGATCATCATCCTCACGTGGCTCACCGGATCCAGTTTCGGCCAGCGCATCCTCGGCATCGCCGTCGTGTCCGAGGCGGGCGGGCGCCTCGCGCTGTGGCGCATCATCGTGCGCACCCTGCTCATTTGCATCGTCATCCCCGCACTCGTCTACGACTCGCAGCGCCGGGGCCTCCAGGACCTCGCCGTCGGCTCGCGCGTGGTCATGCGCACCAGCGTCGGCATGTCCCGCTAGATCAGCCCCGCATTGCTGACGTGCGCAGCTTTCAGCCGCGCATTGCTGACGTGCGGAGCTTTCAGCCGCGCATTGCTGACGTGCGCAGCTTTCAGCCGCGCATTGACTTCGGGATCTTGCCGCCCTTGGGCAGCGGTCCCTTCGGAATCGGCACGGGGGAGTCCTTCTTGCTGAAGGCATCGAGGCGACGGCGTACGTCGTTGACCTCGGCCGGGCGCAGCGCGCGCGGCAGCCTGTTGAGCTCGCGCTGGACCTTCGCGACGGAGAGCTGGTCGGCATCGGTGCCGACCTGGATCTCGTAGATCGGGACCTCGGGTAGCCAGCGTGCGGTCTTCTTGCGCTCGTTGGCGAGCAGGTGCGTCACGCGCTGCGCAGGCCCCTCGCCTACGAGGATGACGCCGGGGCGCCCCACCACGCGCGAGACGATGTCGGAATTCTTGGTAACCGCGACGGCCGGGGTGATGCTCCAGTTGCCACGCATCTGCTGGATGACGGCGACCGCCGCGCCCGCCTGGCCCTCGATCTGCGAGTAGGCGGCGTTCATGGCGCGCCTGCTGAACCAGTACGTCATGGCAAGCAGGCCCACGGGCAGGCCGATGAGCAGGCCGGTGAGCCAGTTGAGGAAGAACGACACCGGCACGGCGACGATGGCTGTCGCACCGAGGAAGATGGCAAGCATCTCCAGGCCTACCCAGCGGTGCACCTTGCGCGTGAGCTTGAAGTTCTCCCTTAGGGAGCTGAGATACCCGCGCAGCTTGGACATGCAGGAAGGGTATCGACCGGGCCGGGGCGGCCCTACATGCCCGTGGGGGGCACGACCCGGACCGCGTCGCCGGGGCGGATCGGGCCCGGGCGCTCGACCCACGCCGTGATGCCCCGTAGGTCCCAGGCTGCCTTGGGGAAGCGCTGCGGCGAGCTGCCGTAGCGCTTCTCGACCATGCGCCCGGCGATGGTGCAGGGCGTGTTGAATCCACCCGTCATGAGCACGGCGCCGCTGGCGAAGACCAGTCGTGAGAGGGGGGCCAGGGCGGTGAGGCCGAGCAGCCCCTCGGTGCAGATGTTGTCGGCGATGGTCCCCGCCGCAAGCTCATCGATGCCGAGCGCCTCGGCGATGGCGGCGAGTTCGGCAAGGTCCACGATCGAGAGTTGCCGATGATTGCGGATCTCCGTGCCGCGGGAGAAGACCTCCTTCTGGCGCACATCCGATGACATCGTCACCCCGTGGTGGCGGTCACCGATCGCACCGCCCCAGTCGAGTTGCAGCTCCGCGACAGGCTCGGGGACCTCGGCGCCCGGGGGCCAGATGTGCACCGCTGCGACGAGGCCTTCGCTCATGCGGGGCGGCCGGTCTCGCGCGCGGCCGCTGCGTCAGCGTAGAGCCGGCCGGCGCGGTAGCTCGAGCGGACTAGTGGTCCGCTCATGACGCCGACGAAGCCGATCGCACGCGCACGGTCAGCCCACGCGACGAAGTCGTCCGGGGGCACCCAGCGCTCGACCGGGTGGTGACGCGGGGTGGGGCGCAGGTATTGCGTGATGGTGATGAGATCGCAGCCGGCTGCGTGCAGGTCCACAAGCGCCTCGTCGACCTCCTCATCGGTCTCGCCCAGGCCGAGGATGAGATTGCTCTTGGTGATGAGGCCGGCGGCGCGCGCCTGGGTGATGACATCAAGGCTGCGCTCGTAGCTGAAGGCAGGTCGCACTCGCTTGAAGACACGGGGCACGGTCTCGAGATTGTGCGCGAGCACGGCGGGGGAGGCGGCGAACACCTCGCCGAGTTGATCGGCGCGGCCGTTGAAGTCGGGGATGAGCACCTCGACCGGGCAT
>CAZLMT010000041.1:17847-18554 GCA_964560615.1 uncultured Actinomyces sp. | reverse complement strand
AACCTCGGTGTCGAGTTCCAGGGCGGGGCAGTCTTCTCCGTGCCCAATGCCACCTGCTCTGTGGTCGACGCTCGCGAGGTTGCCTCGGAGGCAACAGGGGCGGAGGCCATCGTCACGGAGACGGGCGCGGGGATCGTACGCGTCCAGACTCCGCCCGTGGAGCCCGCCGAGAGTCAGCAGATTGCCCGTGTCCTCGCGGATGCGTGTGGCGTGCCCGCGACGGACATCACGGTCCAGGTCGTGGGACCGACCTGGGGAGCCGAGATCACCTCCAAGGCGATCCAGGCCCTGATCGTATTCCTCGTGCTGGTGACCATCTTCCTGGCGATCTACTTCGAATGGCGCTTCGCGTTAGCGGCGCTCGTCGCTCTGGCGCACGACATCATCCTGACCGTCGGGATCTACGCCGTGACAGGCCTGCAGGTCACGCCGGCCACGCTCATCGGCGTCCTCACCATCCTCGGCTACTCCCTCTACGACACCGTGGTCGTCTTCGACAAGGTGAAGGAGGACACCAAGGGCATAACCGCGCAGTCGGTGATGACCTATGGCGAGGCGGCCAACCGCGCCGTCAACCAGGTCTTGGTGCGCTCCATCAACACCACGATCACCTCGCTGCTGCCGGTCCTCGCCATCATCGTGGTCGGCGCCGGCCTTCTGGGTGCGGGCACGCTTCTGGACCTCGCGGTCGCCCTCGCGGTGGGCAT
>CAZLMT010000041.1:0-17837 GCA_964560615.1 uncultured Actinomyces sp. | reverse complement strand
GCCGGTGTCTACTCCTCGATCTTCATCGCCACCCCTGTGGCAGTCATGCTCACGGTGAAGCAGCCGGAGATCAAGGCCCTCGACAATCGGGTGGCCGCTCGCCGTGCCGGATCGGGTCGGCGCGCCGCGGACTCCCAGGAGGCCGCTGCGGCCGCCGTGGGGGTCGTGGAGGGCGCAGCGCCAGGCACCGCTTCGGCGGCCGCCGTGGGGCCGGAGCGACAGCAGCCGAAGCGGCAGCCGCGGTCGAAACGCGGCAAGAAGTAGCCGCACTCCTCGCGTCAGTCGCATGCTCGTAGACTGACCGCTACAGCAGCGGGAGGTGCGGGTGACGCAGGAGGCGATGCGCGAGGTCCCGGCTGACGCCGGCACCAGTGGCCTGCGCTCCCGCCTGGCTCGCCTCACGGGTTCCAGGACCGGCCCGTCCGAGCTCGATCCCCTGATCCGGACGCTCCGGCAGTACCACCCAAAGTCCGATGTCCGCATCCTGCAGCGGGCCTACGAGACGGCGGCCTACCTGCATCGCGACCAGAAGCGGCGCTCCGGCGATCCCTACATCACTCATCCCCTCGCCGTCGCAACGATCCTCGCTGAGCTCGGCATGACGGCGCCGACCCTCTCCGCCGCGCTCCTGCACGACACGGTCGAGGACACGGGCTACTCCCTCGACGAACTCCGCGAGGACTTCGGCGACGAGGTAGCCGACCTGGTCGACGGCGTGACGAAGCTCGACCGGGTGACCTACGGCGAGTCCTCCGCGGCGGAGACGGTCCGCAAGATGGTCGTGGCTATGGCGCGCGACATCCGCGTGCTCGTCATCAAGCTGGCGGATCGACTCCACAACATGCGCACGCTGGGATTCATGCCGCCGGAGAAGCAGGAGAAAAAGGCGAGGGAGACTCTCGAGATCTATGCGCCTCTGGCGCACAGGCTCGGGGTCAACACCATGAAGTGGGAGTTGGAAGATCTCGCTTTCGGCACGCTCTATCCCAAGGTGTACGACGAGATCGAGAGACTCGTGTCGCAGCGGGCCCCGTCGCGCGACCAGTACCTCACGCGAGTGATCGACGAGCTCGAGACTGATATCAAGGGCGCTCGCATCAAGGCCTCCGTGACCGGTCGTCCTAAGCACCTCTACTCCGTGTACCAGAAGATGGTCGTCCGCGGTCGCGAGTTCGACGATATCTACGACCTCGTCGGCGTGCGGATCCTCGTCGAGTCGATCCGCGACTGCTACGCCGTGCTCGGCATCGTCCACGCCCGCTGGAGCCCGGTGCCCGGGCGCTTCAAAGACTTCATCGCGATGCCGAAGTTCAACATGTACCAGTCCCTGCACACCACCGTCATCGGTCCCGGAGGCAAGCCGGTCGAGCTTCAAATCCGGACCTGGGACAGGCACCGGGCCGCGGAATTCGGTGTCGCCGCTCACTGGCGTTACAAGCAGCGCGACGTGGGCGGCAAACAGGGACCGGATGATTTCGGCTGGCTGCGCCAGCTCCTGGAGTGGCAGCGCGAGACGGAGGACCCCGACGAATTCCTCGACTCCTTGCGCTATGACCTCTCGTCATCGGAGGTCTTTGTCTTCACTCCCAAGGGGGACGTGGTCGCGCTTCCCCAGGGGAGCACCCCGGTCGATTTCGCCTACAGCGTGCATACCGAGGTGGGGCATCGCTGTGTTGGAGCGCGCGTCAACGGCAAGCTCGTCCCTCTCGAGTCGGAGCTCACCAACGGCGACGTGATCGAAGTGTTCACGTCTAAGGCCGATGGAGCGGGGCCCAGTCGCGATTGGCTCACCTTCGTCAAGTCTCCCCGTGCCAAGTCCAAGATCAAGGCGTGGTTCAGCAAGGAGCGTCGCGAGGAGGCGATCGAGCAAGGCAAGGACTCCATCGTGCGCGCCATGCGCAAGGAGGGGCTGCCGCTTCAGCGCCTGATGAGCAATCAGGCCCTGTCCACCATCGCGGCCGAACTCCACCAGGGTGACGTCTCAGCCCTCTACGCGGCCGTCGGTGAGGGACGAGTATCCGCCGCCAGCATCGTGCGGCGCCTTGTGGCCGCTGCAGGCGGGGTCGACGGCGCCGCCGATGACGTGGCGGAGGCATTCACGCCGTCGTCGTCGACGAAGACGGTTGCCTCCGGTGATCCGGGGGTCCTGGTCAAGGGAGCAACCGATGTCTGGGTCAAGCTGGCGCGCTGTTGCACGCCAGTGCCCGGTGACGACATCGTCGGATTCGTCACGAGGGGCTCCGGGGTGTCCGTGCACCGTCGCTCCTGTGTCAATGTGCCGGGGCTTGAAGCGCAGCAGGAGGCAGGAGCCCGCTTCGTCGATGTGTCCTGGGCACCCTCATCGGGGAGTGTCTTCCTGGTCAACATCCAGGTCGAGGCACTCGATCGCGCGCGGCTGCTGTCAGATGTCACCCGGGCGCTGTCCGATCAGCACGTCAACATCCTGAGTGCCTCCGTCACCACCACGCGCGAACGCATTGCGCTTTCGAGGTTCACCTTCGAGATGGCCGACCCCAAGCACCTGGGAGCAGCACTCAAGGCGGTACGCCAGGTCGACGGCGTCTACGACGCCTATCGGGTCTAGGCGCTTGCGGGTCCGGCAAACTCCGAGACGGTCCCTTCCACCGCGGCAAGCAGGCTGCGGGTGGAGTCGACACTGGCCTGGGCTGCCTCGATCCGGCGCGCATCCCCGGTGGCCTGCGCCTTCGCGAGATCCTGCTCCGCCTTGGCGAGGGCGGCCCTGAAGCGCTCCGCCGTGTCCTCGGCGCGAGCGCGGCGTGCGGGGTCGGTGGCCGCCCAACGGCGATCGTCAGCCTGCCGCACGGCGTCCTCGACGGCCCGGAGCCGGCGCTCGATGCGGTCCTTATCGGCGCGAGGTACGTGCCCGATGGGCTCCCAGCGCTCCTGGATCCCACGGAGGGTGCGCTTGGCCGCGGCGACGTCGGTCACCGGAAGGAGTGCCTCGGCCTCGACGACCAGGGCCTCCTTGCGTTCGAGGTTGGCCTGATGCTCGACGTCGCGCTCGGCGTTGACGGCATCGCGCGAGGCGAAGAACGCATCCTGCGCAGCTCGGAAGCGAGTCCACAGGCGGTCCTCGTCCTGTCGACTGCCGCGCGGGGCGGCCTTCCAGCGATCCATGAGGGAGCGGTAGGCGCGTGTGGTGCCCGCCCAGTCTGTCGACGTCGACAGTCCCTCCGCTTCTCGGATGAGGGCCTCCTTCGCGGAGAGTGCATCCTTGCGTTCGGCATCGCGTGCCGCGAAGTGCTGGCGCCGGCGACGATCGAAGGACGTGCGCGCCGTGCTGAAGCGCTTCCATAGGCCCTGTTCGCGACCTCGATCAATGCGGGGTGCGGCCTTCCATGCCTCGAGGAGCGCTGCGAGGCGCTCGCCGGTGGCCTTCCACTGGGTTGACTCCGCAAGGCCTTCGGCCTCGATGACGATCGCCTCGCGCGCCGCCAAGGCCTCCTCGCGCTGACGTGCGCGCGCTGCTTCCTTCTGCTCACGGGCAGACACCATGAGTGCCTCGACCTCGTCGCAGGCACGGGCGAGCTCGGCCACATCGCCGAGGAACGCGGGTGCGGCGAGTGCCTCGCGCGCGTGTGCGACCGCCGCAGGAGCGGTGTCTAGGCCGCGGCCCTCCTTGAGGCGGTGTGCCGCCAGGTCCACCTCGACCAGGATGTCGTCGTACTTGCGACCGAAGAAGGCCAGACCTTCGGCTGCGGTGCCCGCCGCCCAGTTGCCAACGATCACCTCGCCTGCAGGCGTGCTGAGCCAGACGGCCCCCTCGGCATCGATGCGACCGAAGCGGGCCGGGTCGGTACGCCGCATGGGAGGTGTCGAGCTGGCAGAAGCTGGTCGCGCGGGACGCTTGAGTGCGGTGGGCCGGGGTGCCACGGGCGTGGGCGCCACCGGTGAGGGCGCTGCGGGCTCGCCCGTCAGGGGTGGCTTCGCCGCCCCGCCGGGCTGTCCCGGCATCGCGATCGCCTGGACCGTCGTGGTCTCCACGATCGCCACACCCTGGTCGCTTGTCACGACGGTCGTCGTCGTCTCGATCGCCTGGACGACGGGAGCAGGCGAGAGGGCGGGCGCCGCCTCGCGTGCCTCGAGCACGCCGAAGGGCGCGGGGGGAAGGTCCTCGATGATCTCCGCCGCGACCTCTTCCGCGACGACGGACTCACCAGCGGGTGACCCTGACAGGGGCGCCTCCGGCGGCCCGTCGGTCCCGTGTGGACTGCTCTCGCTCATCGACCCTCCCTAGTTTGCCGGCGACGTGGTCAGCGTCGCCTTCTCGATGACGACCCGCTGGGCCGGCGGCCCATCGCTGCCGCCACCCTCAACCCCTGCTGCCGCAATGCCCTGCACCACGTCGAGGCCCTCGGTGACCTTCCCCCAGATGGTGTAGCCCGACGGGAGGGTGGTGTCCTCGTAGACGATGAAGAACTGGCTGCCCCCGGTGCCGGGCCCTGCATTGGCCATGGCGACGGTGCCGGCGGGGTAGTTGGCTTGCCCCTCGACGGGGAGATTCTCGTCAGGAATCGAGTAGCCCGGGCCGCCTGTGCCGTTGCCGGCGGGGTCTCCGCACTGGAGCACGAAGATGCCCTCGGTCGTGAGGCGGTGGCAGGCGGTGAGGTCGAAGTAGCCCTCCTGCGTGAGGAAGGCCATCGACGCGACCGTGGCCGGGGCCTCGGCCGGGAGGGTGTCGATCACGATGTCGCCGCAGTTGGTGGCGAGAGTCATGGTGTACGCCGTATCGGGCTTGACCGAGTCCTCCGGAGCCTTGGGCCAGGTGAGGTCATCGGCTCGAGTCTCCGGTGCGGGCGCGCAGTTGGCATCGGGCTGCGATGTGCTCGTGGGATCCGGTGATGCGGAGGGATCGACGGACGCATCAGGGCTGGGGGACACCTCAGGAGATGCGGAGGCGTCAGGCGCAGCGGATTCTGTCGGCAGGGACGTCTCCGCCGGTGCGGCGATATCGGAGGTGTCAGACGGGCGGTTGAGGAGGGCCCACGCGAGCACGCCGCCCACGACGACGACCACGGCGACGACGGCGATGATGCGGTTGCGCGTGCTGCGCCGCTGTGCGGCCTCGGCCCGGCGCTGAGACTGGCGCTCCGCCTTGGCCCTCGCCACCTCACGCCTGCGCTTGCTCGACGTCACCGTCGACCTCCTTCTTGGTCCCTCCAGGCTGACGCGTGAGTCTATGGCCTGGCTCCCGGGCGGGTAGGCTCATGGGGCGCCCAGTCAGTCCGGAGGTTCCCACATGCCCGCCCGCAGGCCATCGTGTTCGTAAAGGGGTTCCCCGCGGGCGCCTGGGGCACCAATTGTTACGCGGTCGCAACCGCCGAGGGCGAGGACTGCCTCATCGTTGACCCTGGGCAGGCGAGCATGGGTCCGCTCACCGACCTCCTGGAGCGCCATCGCCTGCGCCCCGTGGCCGTTCTACTTACCCACGGTCACCTGGATCACGTGTGGTCGGTGGCGCCGCTCACGGCGGGTAGGGGCATTCCGGCCTACATCCACGGCGACGATCGCTACCGGCTCGCCGACATCATCGGATCGACGTTCAGCATGTCCCGCGATCAATTGCTGTCCATGACGCAGGGTGCGCTTGAGCTCACGGAGCCCGAGGACGTGCGCATCCTTGCCGATGGCGAAGTGCTCGACATCGCCGGCGTACCGCTCACCGTGGCACATGCACCCGGGCACACCGAGGGTTCGGTTGCCTTCCTCGCCGGGCGCGACGCCGAGAGGCCGCCGGTGATGCTCAGCGGCGACCTGCTCTTCGCGGGCTCGATCGGCCGCACGGATCTTCCGGGTGGCGATGCGCGTGCGATGGCAGAGAGCCTGCGTCGTGTCGTGCTGCCCCTCGATGACGACACCGTGGTGCTCCCGGGTCATGGCGAGACCACGACGATCGGGCGCGAGCGCGCCGCCAACCCCTTCCTGGCCGACCTGGGCACGGCCCCGGCCCCGCGGGGTCTGTGATGGCGCAGCGGCCCACCGGTCTCTCTGGCTTCCCCGAGTGGCTCCCCGAGGGTCGCCTCGTGGAACTCGAGGTGCTCGACACCGTGCGCGAGGTCTTCGAGCTCCATGGCTTCACACCCTTGGAGACCCGCAGCGTGGAGCCGGTCGACGTGCTTCTGCGCAAGGGCGAGATCGACAAGGAGGTCTACGCCGTACGCCGCCTCCAGGCGGATGCAGGGGACGAGGACTCACTGGCGCTTCACTTCGACCTCACCGTGCCCTTCGCGCGGTTTGTGGTGGAGAACGCCTCACGCCTGGATTTCCCCCTGCGGCGCTACCAGGTGCAGAAGGTGTGGCGTGGTGAGCGACCCCAGGAGGGACGCTTCCGCGAGTTCACGCAGGCCGATATCGACATCATCGACGTCAACCAACTCGCCACCCACCATGACGCGGAGATGGCGCTGGTGATGGCGGAGGTCTTCGCCGCGCTGCCCTTCCTCCCGCCCGCGACCATCCACGTCAACAACCGCAAGGTCCTCGAGGGTTTCTATCGCGGGCTCGGGATCGACGATGTGCCCGCCGTGCTGCGTGCGATCGACAAGCTCGACAAGATCGGGCCCGCCAAGGTGCGCGCGCTCCTCGTCGACGCGGGTCTCACGGACGATGCAGCCGACCGCGTGCTCGCCCTCGCCGCCATCCGGGGCACGGATGGGCGCGTGGCCGAGGAGGTCCGCGCGCTGGGAGTGTCGGATCCGCTGCTCGACGAGGGCCTCGCGGAGCTCGTGAGTGTCGTGGAGGCAGCGCAGCGCGTGCGCCCGGGTGCGGTCGAGGCAGACCTGCACATCGCACGCGGCCTCGACTACTACACCGGCACGGTCTACGAGACGACGCTCGAGGGATTCGAGTCCTTTGGGTCCATCTGCTCGGGGGGCCGCTACGACGCTCTCGCGACCGACGGCCGGTCGACGTACCCCGGTGTCGGCATCTCACTCGGCGTCACCCGGCTCGTATCCCTGCTCATCGGCCGTGATCTCGCCCGCGCGACCCGCAAGGTGCCCTCCGCTGTCCTCGTCGCCGTGGTCGATGAGGAGACGCGGCCTGCGTCCGACGCGGTTGCCCATGCTCTCCGGGCGCGCGGAATCCCCTGCGAGGTGGCTGCCCGCGCAGAGAAGTTCGGCAAGCAGATCAAGCACGCCGATCGGCGCGGCATCCCGTACGTCTGGTTCCCTGAGGCCGCGGGCGACACCGTGAAGGACATCCGCAGTGGGGAGCAGGTGGGCGCTGACGCATCCGCGTGGACGCCCCCGGATACTGACCTGCGGCCACGCGTGGTGGCCGCGACTGACATCGACGAGGGAGCATCGTGATCCGCACGCACCGGGCCGGCACGCTCACGAGCGCCGACGAGGGAGCCGAGATCACGCTCGCGGGTTGGGTGGACCGGCGCCGCGATCACGGCGGTGTGGCCTTCCTCGACCTGCGCGATGCCAGCGGGGTCGTCCAGGTCGTCGTCAACGATCCCGACGTCGCCCACGGCCTGCGCGATGAGTACTGCCTGCGGATCGTAGGCACCGTGCGCCAGCGCCCTGCGGGCAACGAGAACCCCGACATCCCCACCGGCGGCCTCGAGGTCGAGGCGAGCGAGGTGGAGGTGCTCAGCCCGGCGGCTCCGTTGCCCTTCCCTGTCGATGATCGCGCCACCATCGGCGAGGAGGCGCGCCTGCGCTACCGCTACCTCGACCTGCGCCGGCCGTCGGTGGGCGGCAACCTGCGCATGCGCTCCAAGCTCAACCAGATTTGCCGCGACACCCTGCTCGCGCGCGACTTCGTCGAGATCGAGACACCCACGCTTACCGCATCGACCCCCGAGGGTGCCCGCGACTTCCTCGTACCCGCGCGTCTACAGCCCGGCAACTGGTACGCCCTGCCGCAGTCACCGCAGCTCTTCAAGCAGTTGCTCATGGTCGCGGGCATGGAGCGCTACTTCCAGATCGCGCGCTGCTACCGCGACGAGGACTTCCGCGGTGACCGCCAGCCGGAGTTCACCCAGCTCGATATCGAGATGTCCTTCGTGGAGCAGGAGGACGTCATCGAGGTCGGCGAGGCAATCGTCCGCGCCCTGTGGCAGGGCATCCTCGGCGTCGACATCGGCGAGGTGCCGCGCATGGCCTATGCCGAGGCGATGCGCCGCTTCGGCACCGACAAGCCCGACCTGCGCTTCGGGCTCGAGCTCGTCGATCTCACCGACTACTTCCGTGAGACGCCCTTCCGTGTCTTCCAGGCCCCCTACGTCGGGGCTGTCGTGATGCCGGGCGGAGCGGACCAGCCGCGTCGACAGTTCGACGCCTGGCAGGAGTGGGCCAAGCAGCGCGGTGCCAAGGGCCTTGCCTACGTCACCTTCGGTGCGGACGGCGAGCTCGGCGGCCCGGTCGCCAAGAACCTTTCCGACACCGAGCGGGCGGGCCTGCAGGCCGCGGTCGGAGCCTCGCCCGGTGACTGCGCCTTCTTCGCCGCCGGTCCGGTGGGGGATGCCCGCGCGTTGCTCGGCGCGGCTCGCGTCGAGATCGGCAACCGCCTCGGCCTCATCGACGTATCCGCGTGGTCCTTCCTGTGGGTGGTCGACGCACCGATGTTCGAGCGCACCGAGGAGGAGGACGGCACGCAGGGCTGGACCGCCGTGCACCATCCCTTCACGTCGCCCAACGCCGAATGGGTCGACACCTTCGAGTCCGCACCCGACCAGGCGCTTGCGTGGGCCTACGACATGGTGTGCAACGGCAACGAGATCGGTGGGGGCTCGATCCGTATCCATCGGCGCGATGTGCAGGAGCGGGTCTTCGCGCTCCTGGGCATGTCCGAGGAGGAGGCGCAGTCGAAGTTCGGCTTCCTCCTCGAGGCCTTCCAGTACGGTCCGCCACCGCACGGCGGCATCGCCTTCGGCATCGATCGAGTCGCGATGCTCCTCGCCGGTGCCTCGAGCATTCGTGACGTCATCGCCTTCCCCAAGACCGGCGGTGGTCAGGACCCCCTCACGGGAGCCCCCACAGCCATTACGCCCAAGCAGCGCAAGGAGGCCGGCATCGATGCAGCACCCGCTGCGCCAAGCCCGGCCGGCTGACCCCTTCCTGCGCGTGCGCATGGAGGACCCCGACGTCGGGGCCTACGCCATCGACGGCGATCACGTGGCGTTCCTCCGCACGGGGCGGATGTCAGGCGAGACGTGGGTCACCGCGCTCGGCGACGATCCTGCTCGCATCCTCGCGCTCATCGATGAGTTGCGCGTGCACGGATTCGATGGCGTGACCGTGCACGATCACGTCTTCGAGTGTCTGCCCGACGACATCCGCGGACCCGATCCGGGCCACTGGTCGCTGTGGGAACTCACCGGCGATCCCGCCTCGGCGAGGCAGACGGTGAGATTGGATCCGGAGGATCCGCGCATCGACCCGCTCCTCGGGCATTCCTCATCGGCGTACATCTACGCCGGTGACCCGCATGTGGTCGAGTGGCGGGGGATCACCGACGGCGACGCACTCGTCGCGGTGGGCGCGCGCCAGGCGTCGGCGCACGGCGGGGCTCACCTGGCGAGCATCTGCACCCATCCTGGCTCGCGAGGCCAAGGCCTGGGCCGGGCGATCACCGCCGCCCTGGCGGCCGAGGCCCTGAAGGCGGGGGCGCCCTGTGTGTGGCTGGACATGTACGCGGATAACGCGGCTGCGGCCCGCACCTATCGGGCGGTGGGTTTCGAGGAGATGGGCCGCTATCGCTCGGCGCTGCGCGACGGCCCGTCTTCGCCGGCCTCCGAGGCTTAGCGAGTCGCGCGTAGGCTCCCCGACGTGGGTGCAACGCTCTTCGACGAAGCCGCCGGGCCGGAGCGCCCGGGTGCGCCACTGGCCGTGCGGATGCGCCCGCGCGATGTCGACGACCTTGTCGGCCAGCGCCACCTCCTCGCAGGGGGGAGTCCCTTGCGCCGCCTCCTCGAGGGCGATCCCGCGGCAGCCGTCTCCCTGATCCTCTGGGGGCCGCCGGGCACCGGCAAGACCACGTTGGCACACCTCGTGTCGCGCTCGACCGGCGCACGCTTCGTCGAGCTCTCTGCGGTGACCGCCGGTGTCAAGGATGTGCGGGAGGTCATCGAGCAGGCCAAGTCCGCGCTCGGCATGCAGGGGCGCGGCACGGTGCTCTTCGTCGATGAGGTGCATCGCTTCAGCAAGACGCAGCAGGACGCCCTGCTGCCCGCAGTGGAGAACGGCTGGGTGACCCTCATCGCGGCGACCACCGAGAACCCGAGCTTCTCCGTCGTGTCACCGCTGCTGTCCCGGAGCGTCGTACTCACCCTGCAGTCGCTCACCGATGATGACCTCGGCGTGCTGCTCGATCGCGCAGTATCCGATCCGCGTGGACTTGGCGGTGCGATCGACCTGTCACCGGAGGCGCGCGACCATCTTCTGCGCATTGCCGGGGGGGATGCGCGCCGGCTGCTCACGGCGCTCGACGCCGTCGCAGGCCTGGTCACCTCCACGCGCGGACCGGGCGCCACGGTGACCCTGGAGGATGTGGAGGCGGCGGTGCTCACCGCCGCGGTGCGCTACGACCGCGATGGCGACCAGCATTACGACGTCATCAGCGCCTTCATCAAGAGCGTGCGCGGCAGCGATGTCGACGCCGCCCTCCACTACCTGGCGCGCATGATCGAGGCGGGGGAGGACCCGCGCTTCATCGCACGGCGTCTCATGATCCTCGCGAGCGAGGACATCGGCATGGCGGATCCCTCGGCGCTGCAGACGGCTGTGGCCGCGGCGGAGGCCGTCGCCATGCTCGGGATGCCCGAGGGTCGGCTCACCCTGGCCCACGCGACAATCCACCTCTCGCTCAGCCCCAAGTCCAATGCGGTGATCAAGGCGATCGATGCGGCCCAGGCCGATGTGCGCGCCGGACGCATCGGGACCGTGCCCGCGCACCTGCGCGATGCGCACTACCCCGGCGCCCGGCCGCTGGGACACGGCGTCGGCTACCGCTATCCGCACGAAGAGCCCGCGGGGGTCTCCGCGCAGGAGTACCTCCCGGAACCGCTCGCGGAAGCGCGCTACTACGAGCCGACCCGACACGGCGCCGAGGCCGCCTGGGCGGATATCGCCGAGCGCGTGGAGCGCCTTCGAAAGGGCGGTACGCACTGACCTTTCTCCCGCTTAGCGGGACAAAGGGACGAACGTGGGGCCTTTAGCCGCGATTTCGTCCATCTCTCCCGCTTAGCGGGACAAAGGGGCGAACGTGGGGCCTTTAGACGCGATTTCGTCCATCTCTCCCGCTTAGCGGGACAAATGGGCGAGCGTTAGGCTCCGCCTATGCGTAGGACGGTCTGGATCGCCCTTGGGGCGACCGCGGGCGTAATCGCCTACAGGCGCGGCCAGCGGCTCCTCGAGGAAGCCAAGGCGCGCGGCGTGGTGGGCAGTGTCCAGGCAGCGACATTCTCGGCGACGACGGTGGCAGCGTCGGCACGCTCTCTCCTCGAGTCCGTCTCGGGCACCGGCACGAGCGAGCCCCCGCCCGTGCGCTCGGCTCCGGTCACCGGAGCGGCCGCCGCGCGTGTGCTCGCCGAGTCGCGGACGGGCGGCTGATGGACTCCGCCGAGATCCGCACCCGCTTCCTGAGGTTCTTCGCCGAGCGGGGCCACCAGGTCATCCCGTCGGCCTCGCTGCTCCTCGACGACCCGACGCTGCTCTTCGTCAACGCCGGCATGGTGCCCTTCAAGCCGTACTTCCTCGGAGAGGCGCCACCGCCCTACCCGCGTGCGACGAGCGTGCAGAAGTGCGTGCGCACCCTCGACATCGAGGAAGTCGGCAAGACCACCCGTCATGCCTCCTTCTTCCAGATGGCCGGCAACTTCTCCTTCGGCGACTACTTCAAGGAGGGGGCGATCCCCTTCGCCTGGGACTTGCTCACGGGCAGCATCGCCGATGGGGGCTTCGGCTTCGACGAGGACAAGCTCTGGGTCACCGTCTACGACGACGATGACGAAGCGGCAGACATCTGGCACAGGCAGGTCGGTGTGCCGCGCGAGCGCATCCAGCGTCGCGGGCCCAAGGACAACTACTGGTCGATGGGCGTGCCTGGTCCGGGAGGCCCCTGCTCGGAGATCTACTACGACCGCGGCGCGGCGTACGGCCTCGAAGGCGGCCCGGTCGTCGACGAGGACCGCTACCTCGAGGTGTGGAATCTCGTCTTCATGCAGGAGGAGCTCTCAGCGGTGCGCTCCAAGGAGGACTTCGATGTCCTCAAGCCCCTGCCGGCGAAGAACATCGACACGGGCATGGGTCTCGAGCGCATGGCCGCGCTTCTCCAGGGCGTGGAAAACATCTACGAGATCGACACGACCAAGCGCATCCTTGACCGCGCGAGCGAGCTCACCGGCGTCGTCTATGGCTCAGGAGAGAAGTCCGATGTCGCGCTGCGCGTCATCGCTGATCACTCGCGCACGTGCGCCTTCCTCATTGGCGATGGTGTCATCCCGGGCAATGAGGGACGCGGCTATGTCCTTCGTCGTCTCATGCGCCGGGTCATCCGCAACATGCGCATCCTCGGCTGCGAGGACCCCTCGATCGGCGAGCTCATGGCGACGACCATCACGACGATGGCCCCGCAGTACCCCGAGCTCAATGACGAGGCGAGCCGCATCGGCACCATTTCCGTGCAGGAGGAGGCGGCATTCCTCCAGACGCTCAAGACGGGGACGCAGATCTTCGACATGGCGGCCGCGGAGGTGCGCAGCAACGGTGGTGCCCTCCTCCCGGGGGACCAGGCCTTCGCGCTCCACGACACCTATGGATTCCCCTTCGACCTCACTCTCGAGATGGCCCGCGAGCAGGGCCTGGATGTCGATGAGGATGGTTTCCGGCGCCTCATGGGCGAGCAGCGCGAGCGCGCCAAGGCTGATGCGCGATCGCGCAAGGCGGGCGTCGCATCCGTGACGGCCTACCGCGAGATCCTCGAGACCGGCGGCACCACCGGCTTCACGGGCTACGTCGAGACATCGACGGAAGGTGTCATCACCGGCATCCTGCGTGACGGTGCCGTCGTGCCCGTCGCGCGTGAGGGCGAGCACGTAGAGATCGTGCTCAATCGGACTCCCTTCTACGCCGAGGCCGGCGGCCAGCTCGGCGACCACGGTCGCATCACCACTGCCGGCGGGTCCGTGCTCGAGGTGTACGACGTGCAGACTCCCGTGCCCGGCCTGTTCATCCACCGCGCGACCGTGGCCACGGGCGAGGTTGTGTCCGGCGATGAGGTTGTGGGGCAGGTGGACGGTGAGCGTCGGCGGGCCATCTCGCGCGCACACACCGCGACTCACCTCGTGCACCGCGCCTTCCGCGAGTTCCTCGGCGACACCGCGACCCAGATGGGATCGGAGAACGCACCGGGAAGGCTGCGCTTCGACTTCCCGAGCTCCGGGGCGGTAGGCGATGCGACCCTGCGCGATGTGGAGGCACGCGTCAACGACGTACTGGCGGCTGACCTCGAGGTCATGGCGCAGGTCATGACCATCGACGAGGCACGCAACTTCGGTGCCATGGCGCTTTTCGGCGAGAAGTACGGCAGTGAGGTGCGCGTCATCTCCGTCGGTGACTGGGCGCACGAGCTCTGCGGTGGGACCCACGCGCAGAGGTCTGGCCAGCTCGGCGTGGTCACCTTCTTGTCCGAGGGGTCCATCGGCGCTGGCGTGCGGCGCGTCGAGGCGCTTGTGGGCGTCGACGCATACCGTCATCTCGCGCGTGAGCACATCCTCGTGGACCAGCTCACCGAGATGGTCAAGGCCCGTCCCGAGGAACTGCCCGAGCGCATCGACTCCCTCATCACGCGCCTCAAGGAGGCGGAGCGGGAGCTCCAGCGCTACAAGAGCGCCCAGCTCACGAGCAATGTAGAGGGCGTCATCGGTGAGGGTCGCGACCTGGGTCCTTTCCGCATCTGGACCTATCGCGCGCCCGACGGCACCTCCGCGGGCGACCTGCGCGAGCTGGCGATGCGGGGTCGCTCGACGGCGCGCCCGGACATGGGCGTGGGCATGCTCGGTGCTTCGGTCGAGGACGGGCGCGTCGCGCTCGTCGCCGTGGTCAACGATCGGGCACGCGAACTAGGTCTCACCGCTAAAGGGCTTCTCGACGCCGCGTTGCCCGCCGTCGATGGACGAGGCGGTGGCAAGGACGACATTGCGCAGGGTGGCGGCACGCGACCCGAGGGGCTCGATGATGCGTTTGCCGCTGCGCAGGCCGCGGTCGCTGTGTTGGCAGGGGAGTCCTGACCTGGAGCGCGGCACCCGCCTCGCCATCGACGTCGGCTCCGTGCGCGTCGGCGTGGCGCGCAGTGATCCCGAGGGCATCCTCGCGGTGCCCGAAGTGACCCTTCCGCGCGACGCACGCACCCTCGAGGAGATTCGGGCCCTCGTGATCGAGTACGACGCCGTCATCGTCTACGTGGGGCTGCCGCTCGGACTCGACGGGGCTGTCGGGGCCGCAGGGGTCGCGGCCGAGGCCTTCGCCGTGGATGTGTCGAGCACTGTCGACGTGCCCGTGCACCTCGTGGACGAGCGGCTCTCCACGGTCACTGCTCAGCGTGCGATCCAGGCCGCGGGGCGCAGCACGCGGGAGTCTCGTGCCTACGTCGACCAGGCGGCTGCGGTCGTCATCTTGGAGTCTGCCCTCGCGCGCGAGCGCGCCGACGGGACTCGTGCGGGCCGAGCGGTTACCGTCTGAGGGTTGGCTTCACTGACGTGGCCGAGATTGAGAGGTGAGGACATGAGTCAGCTCGTGCCCTTCCTCACCGAGGATCCCCTGCCCCCCTCGCGCAATAGGCGCAGCCCGGTGCGCTGGACCGTGGCGGCGCTGGGCGTCATCGCCCTCATCATCGCCGGGGTGTGGGCCGTGTCCACGGTGCGCGGCCTCGCACCCGAAGAGCAAGCAGCGGTAGCCGCCGGCCAGCCGGTGGATGTCGTGGTCGACAGCGGAGACTCCCTCGGCACCTTGGCCGCCAAGTTGGCTGAGGCGGGTGTCGTGTCATCGCCATCGAGCTTTCTCGCCACGGCCGAGCTCGACGAGAGGGCGTCACGCATCGGCCCTGGGGTGTACGCCCTCCAGACAGGCATGGACCCCGCCCAGGTCATCGAGGCGATGCTCGATCCGGCAAGCCGCGCGGCGCCGCTCGTGCTGCCCGAGGGCCTCCGGCTCGACGAGACCCTGCGGATCACAGCCGAGCGCACGGGACTTCCCCTCGCGGACCTCGAGGCAGCCACGGTCGACTCCGCAGACCTGGAGCTTCCCGACTGGTCGGGTGGGCGCGCTGAGGGCTTCCTCTTCCCCGCGTCCTACGACGTCATCCCGGGGCGCACGGCTTCGGAGGTCCTGGGTGCCATGGTGCGCCGATTCGACATCGCGGCAGATGAGGTGAGCCTGGAAAAGCGCGCGAAGCGGCTGGGGATCTCGCCGTACGAGGTCATGATCGTTGCGAGCCTCGTGCAGGCTGAGGCGGCCCCGCAGGACTTCCGCAAGGTCGCGCGCGTGATCTACAACCGGCTCGAGCAGGGAATGAAGCTGCAATTCGACTCCACCGTCAACTACGCCCTGCGCCAGGACACGTTCTTCCTCACCGAGGACATGCTCACCACATCGTCGCCGTACAACACCTTCGTGATCGATGGGTTGCCTCCCGGACCCATCAACTCTCCGGGTCAGGAAGCGATCGAAGCGGCCTTGAATCCGGCCAGTGGTGACTGGCTGTACTTCGTCACCGTGGATCCGGAGACCTTGACGACACGCTTCACCGCGGACTACGACCAGTTCCTCGTGTGGAAGCAGAAGTTCCGGGATACCTATGCCGCGACCGCAGCGCCCCAGGCACCCTGATCTGTCATGGCCACGCGTCGCGCCGCCGTCCTCGGCTCGCCCATCTCGCACAGTCGTTCCCCTGACCTCCATCGCGCTGCCTACGCCGCCCTGGGATTGGACTGGACCTACGACGCCATCGAGGTGACCACGGCGTCGCTCGCGGACTTCCTGGACTCCTGCGAGCAGCCGGAGTGGGCGGGACTCTCGCTCACCATGCCCCTCAAGACCGATGTCCTGACGATGCTGGATGAGATCTCGGAGACGGCCGCGCTTGTCCGCGCCGTGAATACCGTCATCTTTGCCGACGACCGGCGCGCTGGCCACAACACCGATGTCGCCGGGATGCAGCGGGCGCTGCAGGAGGCCCACGGAGGAGAGCTGGTGGCCCGCACCGGTGCCATTCTCGGGTCGGGCGCGACAGCGCGCAGTGCGCTTGTGGCACTGCAGTGCCTCGGAGTGGCTGAAGTCGTTGTGTGGGCACGCAATCCTGAGCGAGCCGCGGACCTCGTGGCGCTGGGCCGCGACCTGGGGGTCGACGTCGCGCTGTCTCCCTGGGACGGCAGCGCGCATCTTGTGGGAGACGTCGTGATCGCGACCGTGCCGCCCGGGGCGGCTGATGGCTTCGTCGACCGAGTGCCGGAAGTTCCGGGCGTGCTGCTCGACGTCGCCTACGGCGAAGGGGTCACGCCGCTCACCGCCGCGTGGCAACGTGCCGGCGGAGCTACCGCCGATGGGCTTGACCTCCTCCTGTGGCAGGCGGTCGACCAGGTGAGACTCATGACCGGGCTCGATGCTCCCGTGGCCGCCATGCGGATGGCCTTGCGGGGTGCATCCGAGACGGCGCGTCCATGACGCCCCTCCTCATCGCTGCGGCTGTGGCCGTCCTGGTCGTCGGGATCGCCCTCGGTCCCGCGTGGGATCGTCTCGCTCGATGGTCACTGCGTGATCCCGAAGGCGGCGACTGGGTGAGTCGCCCCTGGTCCACGGGCCTGATTGCCGGAGGGGGTGGGGCAGCCGCGGTGCTGCTCGTGCCGACGCCGGCGCTCATCCCGGCATGGGTCGCGCTGGCGTGGATCGCTGCGCCCATCGTGCGCACGGACCTGGCGCGCCACCGGATACCTGACGCGCTCAACGTCGCTGCCGCGGTCGCCGGGGCGCTCTTGCTGCTCGTCCCCGGAGACCTCTCCGCCTACGGGCGAGCCTGGCTTGCGGCGCTTGCGGTGACAGGTGTCCTCCTGGCTCTCGCGCTCGTGGGGCCGAGCGGGCTGGGCATGGGGGACGTGAAGCTCGCCCCCGCCCTGGGCCTCTACCTGGGCTACCTGGGCTGGGAGGCGGTGCTCGTCGGGATCCTCGCGGGGTTCGTGCTGGGCGCGCTCGCGGCGATCGTGATCCTCGTGCGCGACGTCGTGGCGCGACGACCGGTCGGGGGTGCCCTCCGCCGGGCCCTGCCCTTCGGCCCCTTTCTGCTGCTAGGGACCCTCGTGGGGCTGCTCACCGGTTGAGGTCTGAGAGGATTCGCCCATGGTCCGATGGCTCACGGCAGGGGAATCCCACGGCCCGGCTCTCGTGGCCATCATTGAGGGCCTGCCCGCAGGCGTCCAGGTGACCACGGCTGACATCGGGGATGACCTACGTCGCCGTCGGCTGGGGGCGGGCCGAGGTGCGCGCATGGCCTTCGAGCAGGACGCGGTCCGCGTGCTCGGCGGCGTGCGCCACGGCTTGACGATGGGTTCTCCCATCGCGATCGAGGTGGGCAACAGCGAGTGGCCCAAGTGGCAGGCCGTGATGTCCGCCGATCCCGTCGACCCCGAGGAGCTTGCTGCCCTTGCGCGCAATGCACCGCTTACTCGGCCTCGACCTGGACACGCTGACCTTGTCGGCATGCAGAAGTACGGATTCGACGATGCCCGCCCGGTGCTCGAGCGCGCGAGCGCTCGCGAGACGGCCGCCCGTGTCGCACTCGGCGCTGTGGCACGGGCTTTCCCGCGTCAGGTGGGC
>CAZLMT010000040.1:17770-18647 GCA_964560615.1 uncultured Actinomyces sp. | reverse complement strand
GATCGAGGCGCTCTCCGGCATCCCGGGCCTCACCGGGGCCCCCCCGATCCAGAACGTCGGTGCCTACGGCCAGGAGGTCGCCGACACCATCGCCCGCGTCACGGCGTACGACCGCGTCGCGCGTCGCGCCGAGATCATCGCTGCCGGCGATTGCGGTTTCGCCTATCGCACCTCGCGCTTCAAGTCGACGCCCGGTCGCCACGTCATCCTCTCCGTGACGTTCCAACTCCCGCTCGGGTCGATGTCGGCGCCGATCGGCTATGCCGAGCTCGCTGCGCGCCTCGGGGTCGCTGTGGGTGAGCGGGCCGCCTCCGGTGACGTCCGCGAGGCGGTGCTCGACCTGCGGCGCGGCAAGGGGATGGTGCTCGACCCCGCTGACCACGACACGTGGAGCGTGGGGTCCTTCTTCACCAACCCTGTCGTCGAGGCCGATCGCGTGCCCGAGGGGGCCCCGGCATGGCCGCAGCCCCAGGGAGGGGTCAAGACAAGTGCCGCATGGCTGGTCGAGCGCGCGGGCTTCCCTCGGGGATACCCCGAGGGGGGTGCCGCGCGGCTGTCGACCAAGCACACCCTCGCGATCACCAACCGCGGCTCGGCTTCGACCTCGGACGTGATCGCGCTCGCCCGCGAGATTCGCGACGGCGTACTCGGTCGCTTCGGGATCGAGCTCACACCCGAGCCCGTGCTCCTCGGCTGCGCGCTGGATTAGGGAGAGTCGTCAGGCTCCTGGATTGTGCGGCTGAGTAGTCGTTTTTCGACCACCGAGCCGCACAATTCCCGCCTCGCCGAGCTGTGGCTAGCGGGCCTCGCCGAGCAGAGCGGCCATGCGGCCCACGCCCTCCTCAATGTCGGCGTCGCTCGTGGCGTAGGCCAGGCG
>CAZLMT010000040.1:0-17760 GCA_964560615.1 uncultured Actinomyces sp. | reverse complement strand
GGCCTCGTCGAGGATCAGCCCGGCGAGTTCGGCCGATGACGCCGGTCGCTGACCGCGGATCTCCTTGCCGAGGACCGCCTTGACCGAGGGGTAGACGTAGAACGCGCCCTCGGGCGTGGGGCACTCCACCCCGGGAATCGCCGACAGCAGATCGACGATGAGGCGCCGGCGGCGGTCGAAGGCGACCTTCATCTCGTCAACTGCGGCCAGGTCGCCCGAGACCGCGGCTAGTGCGGCGACCTGGGAGACGTTGGCGACATTGGACGTCGCGTGCGACTGGAGATTGCCCGCTGCCTTGATCACGTCATCGGGCCCGATCATCCAGCCCACGCGCCAGCCGGTCATGGCGTAGGTCTTGGCGACGCCGTTGATGACAACGCAGGTGTCGGCGATCTCGGGCACGAGCACGGGCATCGAGGCGAATTCCGCATCGCCGTACACCAGGTGCTCGTAGATCTCATCCGTGACGACCCAGATGCCGTGCTCCGCGGCCCAGCGGCCGATCGCGGCCACCTGCTCAGGCGTGTAGACGGCTCCCGTGGGGTTGGACGGCGAGACGAAGACGAGCAGCTTGGTGCGCGGGGTGCGCGCGGCTTCGAGCTGCTCCACCGTGGCCCGGTATCCACTCGCCTCGTCCGTGTCGACGATGACGGGAGTCCCGCCGGCGAGCTTGATCGCCTCGGGATAGGTCGTCCAGTACGGCGCGGGGAGGATTGCCTCGTCGCCGGGGTCGAGCAGCGCGGCGAAGGTGTTGTAGAGGGCCTGCTTGCCGCCGTTGGTGATGAGGACCTGGCTCGCGGTGACGGCGTACCCGCTATCGCGCAAGGTCTTGGCGGCGACGGCCTCACGCAGTTCGGGCAGCCCGGCTGCCGGTGTGTAGCGATGCCAGCGGGGGTCGCGGCAGGCCGCCACGGCCGCGTCGACGATGTAGTCGGGAGTCGGGAAGTCGGGCTCGCCGGCGCCGAATCCGATGACGGGCCGGCCCGCGGCCTTGAGGGCCTTTGCCTTGGCATCGACAGCGAGGGTCGCGGACTCAGTGATGGCGGCGAGGCGCCGGGAAATGCGGGAGGCCATGGGGGAATCCAATCAGCACCGCCGTGGGGTCGGGGGATGGCCCGGCGGGTCGGCCAAGCCGCCCCTGTCGGGCAGGTCAGGTCTGGGTCCTCGCGGGCCCCTCGCCTTCGAACTTTGGGTGGAAAACGCCCTAGGAGGGCACTATCCACCCAAAGTTCGGCTAGCCCTGTCGGGTTAGCCCGGCCAGGGGGTGCGAGGAGGGTGATTGGACCGGTCGATACCGGGCCACGTACACTCCCGTAGCCGGTGGCTTTCCCACCCTGTTGACGCCTGCCCGCAGGCGCCTACCAGGGGTGACAGTCGCCTGAGGGCCGTAGCTCAATTGGTAGAGTCCCGGTCTCCAAAACCGGTGGTTGGGGGTTCGAGTCCCTCCGGCCCTGCTCCACGCTCGACAGTTCAGATCCATGCTCTAACCGCACGACGACAGGAAGGTCACGTGAGCAGCGAAGCGCGCAGTGACGTCAAGTTGTCCCTCTTTGGGCGGCTTGCTCTCTTCCTGCGCCAGGTGGTGGCCGAGCTTCGTAAGGTGATTTGGCCGACCCGCAAGGAGTTGGTCACCTACACCATCGTGGTCATCGTCTTCGTTGCGGTGATGGCGGCGATCGTGGCCGCGTACGACTACGTCTTCACTCGAGGGGTGCTCTTCATCTTCGGATGAGCACCCCCTCATAGATGAGCACCGAGCAGCAGGAGCCCTGACACCCGTGACCGACACCCCCTCTACCGAGTCCGCTGACGCCGCGACGGCGCCCGCGCTCGTCTTCCAGACCGAAGGTGCCGATGTGGCACCGGAGACCTACGTCGGCGATGCCGTCGAGGAGGTCGTGGTCGACGAGGCTGTCGCAGAGGTCGTCATCGACGAACTCGTCGCCGAGGCTGAGGTTGTCGCCGAGGTCGAGGCTGCCGCTGAGGTCGAGGTTGTCGCCGAGGTTGAGGCCGAGGTTGAGGCCGCCGCTGAGGTCGAGGACGAGGTCGAAGAAGAAGATCCCGTGGAGGCCTTCCGCGAGCAGATGCGCATGGCTGTGGGCGAGTGGTTCGTCGTGCACTCCTACGCCGGCTATGAGAATCGCGTGAAGTCCAACCTCGAGACCCGCATCACGTCCCTCAACATGGAGGACTACATCTTCCAGGTCGAGGTACCGATGGAAGAGGTCACCGAGATCAAGCAGGGCCAGCGCAAGCTCGTGCGTCGCACGAAGTTCCCCGGATACGTGCTGGTCCGCATGGACCTCACGGATGAGTCCTGGGGCGCCGTGCGCCACACGCCCGGCGTGACGGGCTTCGTGGGGCACGGGCATCAGCCGTCACCGTTGTCCCTGGACGAGGTCGTGGCGATCCTTGCCCCCGCCCCGGAGCGCAAGCCCGGAGTGCCAGCGGCAGCGGGTGCGACCCCCGGTGCTGCACCGACCGAGGTCCGCGTCGTCGACTTCTCCGTGGGCGACTCCGTCACCGTGGTCGACGGCCCCTTCGCCACCCTGCACGCCACCGTCTCCGAGATCAACATCGAGGCTCAGAAGGTCACCGGCCTCGTCGAGATCTTCGGACGAGAGACCCCCGTCGAGCTGGCCTTCAGCCAGATCCAGAAGAACTGACAGCAGCGAGGACATCACCATGGCACCCAAGAAGAAGATCTCCGGCATGATCAAGCTCCAGATCCAGGCCGGCCAGGCAAACCCCGCGCCTCCGGTGGGTCCTGCCCTCGGCCAGCATGGCGTCAACATCATGGACTTCTGCAAGGCCTACAACGCCGCCACCGAGAATCAGCGCGGCCAGGTGATTCCCGTGGAGATCACGGTCTACGAGGACCGCTCCTTCGACTTCACCCTCAAGACGCCCCCGGCCTCGCGCCTCATCCTCAAGGCTGCCGGACTCGAGAAGGGTTCGGGCGCTCCGCCCAAGGTCGCAGGCTCCATCACCCGGGCTCAGGTACGCGAGATCGCCGAGACCAAGATGCCGGACCTCAACGCCAACGACGTCGACGCCGCGATGAAGATCATCGAGGGCACCGCCCGCCAGATGGGTGTCACCGTCAGCGAGTAGTCACACGGATTCCCGCCGCGCCGCGGCGGGTGTGGGAGGGCCGAGCGCGGCCCGCCGACCACAACCTCCATCACGATGGGAGCAGCAATGAAGCGCAGCAAGGCATACCGCCAGGCAATGGAGTTGATCGACGCCGATCGCCTTTACGCCCCGCAGGCGGCCATGGCAATCGCCAAGGAGACCGCCAAGACCAAGTTCGATCCGGCCATTGAGGTCTCGATGCGCCTCGGGGTCGACCCGCGCAAGGCCGATCAGATGGTGCGCGGCACGGTCAACCTTCCCCACGGCACGGGCAAGACCGCCCGCGTCATCGTCTTCGCCGCGGGCGAGAAGGCTGAGGAGGCGCGCGCCGCCGGTGCCGACGAGGTCGGCAGCGACGAGCTCATCGAGCGCGTGGCGGCCGGTTGGACGGACTTCGACGCGGCCGTGTCTACTCCTGACCTCATGGGCAAGGTCGGCCGCCTGGGCAAGGTGCTCGGCCCCCGTGGCCTCATGCCCAACCCGAAGACCGGCACGGTGACCATGGACGTCGCCAAGGCCGTGGAGGACATCAAGGGTGGCAAGATCGAGTTCCGCGTCGACAAGAACTCCAACCTGCACTTCCCCGTAGGGCGCGCCTCCTTCAGCGAGGCCCAGCTCACCGACAACTACCTCGCTGCGCTCGACGAGATCCTGCGGGCGAAGCCGTCGGCTGCCAAGGGCCGCTACGTCAAGAAGGTCACCGTTTCCGCCACCATGGGCCCCGGCATTCCCGTGGACCCGCAGGCAACGTCGCGCGGCGACGCAACCGAGTAAGCCCGACAGGGGCGGCTTAGCCGACCCGCCGTTTTGACGGCGGGGCCCCCGGCCCCGTAGCCTCACCCACGACCAAAGACCGCTGGTTGCAGCCCCCCGGGGCTGACGAAGGACCCACTGGGTCGCCTGCGCAGGTTGAGCCCGCCGATCACGGCGGACCTGCCCTGCGTGTGCATCCCACGGGTCGCCTGGCCCCCAGGGGCCGACGTAGAGGAGCAGGAGGAGCCCATGGCTCGCGAAGACAAGGCCGCCACCGTCGCGGAACTCGCAGAGGAGTTCCGGACGTCGACTGCGGCCGTGCTCACCGAGTACCGCGGCCTCACGGTGTCGCAGATCAGCCAGTTGCGCCGTTCGCTCCAGGGCGTCGCCAACTACGCGGTCGTCAAGAACACCCTCACCAAGATCGCCGCTCGCGAAGCTGGCGTAGAGGGTTTCGATGCCCTGCTCTCGGGTCCGAGCGCGATCGCCTTCATCAAGGGTGATCCCGTCGAGGGCGCGAAGAGCCTCAAGAACTTCGCCAAGGACAACCCTCTGCTCGTGCTCAAGGCCGGCTACATGGACGGTCGCCTCCTCGACGCTGCCGAGATCAAGAAGCTTGCCGACCTCGAGTCGCGTGAGGTCCTCCTCGCCAAGCTCGCGGGTGCCATGAAGGCGTCGATGTCCCAGGCGGCTTCACTCTTCGCCGCGCCCCTGTCCCAGGCGGCGCGCACTGTCGAGGCACTGCGCGTCAAGGCTGAGGCCGACCCCTCGATCATCGGCGGTGCCGGCGTTGCGGCGGCTGCGGCTCCTGTCGAGGCCGCTCCTGCCGAGGCGGCTCCTGCTGAGGAGTCGCTGCTGGAGAAGGTCGAGCACGCCGTCGGTGACGCTGTCGAGGCCGTTGAGCATGCCGTCGAGGACGTCGCGCACAAGGTCGAAGGCTTGTTCCACCACGGTGACGGCGAAGCCGCTACCACCCCCGAGTCCACCAACCCCACCGAGGGCTGAGGCCCCATCAATCCCGGCCCTCGGCCGGCCAACGAAAGGACGCCACCATGGCGAAGATGAGCACCGACGAGCTGCTCGACGTGTTCAAGGAGATGACCCTCATCGAGCTCTCAGAGTTCGTGAAGGCCTTCGAGGAGACCTTCGAGGTCACCGCTGCTGCTCCCGTTGCTGTCGCCGCGGCTCCCGCCGCGGGTGGTGGCGGCGAGGCTGCCGCCGGTGCAGCAGAGCAGGATGAGTTCGACGTCATCCTCGAGGCTTCGGGCGACAACAAGATCCCGGTCATCAAGGAGGTGCGCGCGCTCACCAACCTCGGTCTCAAGGAGGCCAAGGATCTCGTTGAGGGTGCGCCCAAGCCGGTCCTGGAGAAGGTCAACAAGGAGACCGCTGACAAGGCCAAGGCTGCCCTCGAGGGCGCCGGCGCCACCGTCTCCGTCAAGTAGTTCACGCACGCATCCCGAAAGGGGCGCCGGGGTTATCCCCGGCGCCCCTTTCGCGTCCCCAGCGGGTGTCCGGCGGGCACGCGGAGCCGCCCGTGGGGCTGAATCGAGCCTCAAATCCCTCATAGAATCGTCCATTTCGCCCAGGTGCGGGGCACTTGGACGTCACGGTCCGGCCTCGTCGCTTGACTCGGCGGCCGAAGGGAGTAACGATCTACCCGCGCACCACCTCAGGGGTCGGGTTCTCCCGATGCCGAGCCGAGGAACGCGCCCGCCCCCGGGGGCCTGTCGCCCCGGGGACCGTCGATCGCAGCGGCGATCATGACGGCCAGGGCACGCTCGAGGGCCGGCGTTGGCGCCCCCCGGAGGTCGACAGCGGCGTGCCCAGAGGGTATGCTGCCGCTTTGCGCTGCTTCCGACCGGTTTGACACCGGCGATGCCGCGCGCCCCGGCACACGTGGAAGGACCCCTCTTGGCCGCCTCGCGCTCCACTGCACTGTCCCCGAACCTGCACCGCGCGTCCTTCGCGAAAATCCGCGAACCGCTGGCCGTCCCCGATCTCCTCGCCCTCCAGACGGCGAGCTTTGACTGGCTGCTCGGCAATGCCGAGTGGCGGGCTCGGGTCGACGCCGCGCTGGCCGAGGGTCGCAAGGATGTCCCCACGACGTCCGGCCTGGAGGAGATCTTCGAGGAGATCAGCCCCATCGAGGACTTCTCCGGCACCATGTCGCTGTCCTTCCGCGACCACCGCTTCGAGCCGCCCAAGTACACCGCCGATCAGTGCATGGAGAAGGACTTCACCTACTCCGCGCCGCTCTTCGTCACGGCCGAGTTCATGAACAACGAGACCGGCGAAATCAAGTCGCAGACGGTCTTCATGGGCGAGTTCCCGCTGATGACCAAGAAGGGCACCTTCATCATCAACGGCACGGAGCGTGTCGTCGTGTCGCAGCTCGTGCGCTCTCCGGGCGTCTACTTCGAGCGTACGCCGGACAAGACCAGCGACAAGGACGTTTTCGTCGCCAAGATGATCCCCAGCCGAGGTGCGTGGCTGGAGTTCGAGGTCGACAAGAAGGATCTCGTCGGCGTGCGCGTCGACCGCAAGCGCAAGCAGCCCGTGACCATCTTCCTCAAGGCCCTGGGCTGGACTGCCGAGGAGATCCGTGAGCGCTTCGGTGCCTACGAGTCGATCATGCAGACGCTCGAGAAGGATCACGTCGAGACCCAGGACGAGGCCCTCCTGGACCTCTACCGCAAGCTCCGCCCGGGCGAGCCCCCCACGCTGGAAAACGCCCGCGCCCTTCTCGACAACTTCTACTTCAACCCCAAGCGATACGACCTTGCCAAGGTCGGCCGCTACAAGATCAACAAGAAGCTCGGGCTTGACGAGCCGCTGAGCCAGAGCGTCCTCAGCAAGGAGGACATCGCCGCCACGATCGAGTACATCGCCCGCCTGCACGCTGGCGAGACCGTGGCCGAGGCGCCGCGCGGCGAGATCCAGATCGAGACCGACGACATCGACCACTTCGGCAATCGTCGCCTGCGCACGGTCGGGGAGCTGATCCAGAACCAGATTCGCACGGGCCTGTCGCGCATGGAGCGCGTCGTCCGCGAGCGCATGACCACCCAGGATGTCGAGGCCATCACGCCCCAGACCCTGATCAATATCCGCCCGGTCGTGGCGTCGATCAAGGAGTTCTTCGGCACCTCGCAGCTGTCTCAGTTCATGGACCAGACCAACCCGCTGGCCGGTCTCACCCACAAGCGTCGCCTGTCGGCGCTGGGCCCGGGTGGTCTCTCGCGTGAGCGGGCCGGCTTCGAGGTTCGCGATGTGCACCCCTCGCACTACGGCCGCATGTGCCCGATCGAGACCCCGGAAGGCCCCAACATCGGCCTGATCGGCTCGCTCGCGACCTACGGCCGGGTCAATGCCTTCGGTTTCGTCGAGACGCCGTACCGCAAGGTCGTCGACGGCCGCGTGACCGACCAGGTCGACTACCTCACGGCTGATGAGGAAGACCTCCACGTCATCGCTCAGGCCAATGCGGCACTCGCCGCTGACGGTCGCTTCAGCGAGGACCGTGTGCTCGTGCGTCGCAAGGGTGGCGAGGTCGACTACGTCACGGGGACCGACGTCGACTACATGGACGTCTCGCCGCGCCAGCTGTGGTCCGTCGCCACGGCGATGATCCCCTTCCTCGAGCACGACGATGCCAACCGTGCGCTCATGGGATCCAACATGCAGCGCCAGGCTGTCCCGCTGCTGCGCGCCGAGGCTCCGCTCGTGGGCACGGGCATGGAGTTCCACGCGGCGTACGACGCGGGCGACATGATCACCGCCGAAAAGGCCGGTGGCGTCACTGAGGTGTCGGCCGACCACATCACCGTCGCCAATGACGACGGCACCACGTCGACCTACCGCGTGCAGAAGTTCCACCGCTCCAACCAGGGCACCTGCTACAACCAGCGCCCCGTGGTGGATGAGGGCGACCGTGTCGTCCAGGGCCAGGTCATCGCCGACGGTCCCTCGACGGACCTGGGCGAGATGGCACTGGGCAAGAACCTCCTCGTGGCCTTCATGCCCTGGGAGGGCCACAACTACGAGGACGCGATCATCCTCAGCCAGCGACTCGTGCAGGACGACGTACTCAGCTCGATCCACATCGACGAGCATGAGATCGACGCCCGCGACACCAAGCTGGGCCCGGAGGAGATCACTCGCGACCTTCCCAACGTCTCGGAGGAGGTCCTCGCCGACCTCGACGATCGCGGCATCATCCGCATCGGCGCCGACGTCGTCCCCGGTGACATCCTCGTCGGCAAGGTCACGCCCAAGGGCGAGACCGAGCTCACCCCCGAGGAGCGCCTGCTCCGGGCGATCTTCGGCGAGAAGGCGCGCGAGGTGCGCGATACCTCGCTCAAGGTCCCGCACGGCGAGTCCGGCAAGGTCATCGGCGTACGCGTCTTCGACCGCGATGAGGGCGACGAGCTTCCCCCGGGCGTCAACCGCCTCGTGCGCGTCTACGTCGCGCAGAAGCGCAAGATCACCGAGGGTGACAAGCTCGCCGGTCGTCACGGCAACAAGGGCGTCATCGCCAAGATCCTGCCCGTCGAGGACATGCCCTTCCTGCCCGATGGCACCCCGGTCGACGTCGTGCTCAATCCGCTCGGCGTCCCCGGTCGCATGAACGTCGGCCAGATCCTCGAGACCCACTTGGGCTGGGTCGCGTCCGCGGGCTGGGAGGCCAACCCCTCCGATCCGCGCACGGCCAAGCTCCCCGAGGCGGTGCGCTCGGGTGCTCCCAAGACGCGCCTGGCTACCCCGGTCTTCGACGGTGCGAAGGAGGACGAGCTGGCGCTCGTGCTCGAGTCCACGCTGCCGACTGCCGACGGCATCCGCCTGGTGGCCTCCGACGGCAAGGCGGAGCTCCTGGACGGGCGCACCGGCGAGCCCTTCCCCGGGCGCTTCACGGTGGGCTACATCTACATCCTCAAGCTCCTGCACCTCGTCGACGACAAGATCCACGCGCGTTCGACGGGCCCGTACTCGATGATCACGCAGCAGCCCCTGGGCGGTAAGGCCCAGTTCGGCGGCCAGCGGTTCGGCGAGATGGAGGTGTGGGCGCTCGAGGCCTACGGAGCGGCGTACGCGCTCCAGGAGCTGCTCACCATCAAGTCCGATGACGTCCTCGGCCGCGTGAAGGTCTACGAGGCCATCGTCAAGGGCGAGAACATCCCCGAGCCGGGCATCCCTGAGTCGTTCAAGGTGCTCGTCAAGGAGATGCAGTCGCTGTGCCTCAACGTCGAGGTGCTCTCGGGCGACGGCGTCGCCATCGAGATGCGCGACACGGACGAAGACGTCTTCCGCGCCGCGGAAGAGCTCGGCATCGACCTGTCCCGGCGGGAGCCGGCCAGCGTCGAAGAGGTCTAGTCGCCTCACCCGTAGACAACCCCCAGCAACCACAAGGCAAAGGACGACAGGGTGCTTGACGTCAACTTCTTCGACGAGCTTCGCATTGGACTGGCCACCGCTGATGACGTGCGCGCGTGGTCGCACGGCGAGGTCAAGAAGCCCGAGACCATCAACTACCGCACGCTGAAGCCGGAGAAGGACGGCCTCTTCTGCGAGAAGATCTTCGGACCGACTCGCGACTGGGAGTGCTACTGCGGCAAGTACAAGCGCGTGCGCTTCAAGGGCATCATCTGCGAGCGCTGCGGCGTCGAGGTGACCCGCGCCAAGGTGCGCCGCGAGCGCATGGGCCACATCGAGCTCGCGGCTCCGGTCACGCACATCTGGTACTTCAAGGGCGTGCCCAGCCGTCTCGGCTACCTACTCGACCTCGCCCCCAAGGACCTCGAGAAGGTCATCTACTTCGCGGCGTACATGATCACCAGCGTCGACGAGGAGGGTCGCCACGAGGCGCTGCCCAGCCTCGAGGCTGAGCTCGGTGTGGAGAAGTCCAAGATCGCCAAGCGCCGTGATGCCGACATCGAGGCTCGGGCGCAGAAGCTCGAGGCCGATCTGGCCGAGCTCGAGGCCGAGGGCGCCAAGGCCGACGTCCGCCGCAAGGTGCGCGAGTCGGCGGAGCGCGAGATGGCTTCCGTCCGTCGCCGCGCCGATAATGAGATCGAGCGCCTCGACAAGGTCTTCGATCGCTTCCGCACCCTGAAGGTCCAAGACCTCGAGGGCGACGAGATCCTCTACCGCGAGATGCGCGACCGCTATGGCCGCTGGTTCGACGGTGGCATGGGCGCCGCCGCGATCCAGAAGCGCCTGCAGACCTTCGACCTCGAGGCCGAGGCCGAGTCGCTGCGCGAGACGATCGCCACGGGCAAGGGGCAGCGCAAGGCTCGAGCGCTCAAGCGCCTCAAGGTCGTGTCGGCGTTCCTCAACACCACCAACTCGCCGCTCGGCATGGTGCTCGACGCGGTCCCCGTCATCCCGCCGGACCTGCGTCCCATGGTCCAGCTCGACGGCGGCCGCTTCGCCACGAGCGACCTCAACGACCTCTACCGTCGCGTGATCAACCGCAACAACCGACTCAAGCGCCTGCTCGACCTCGGTGCGCCGGAGATCATCGTCAACAACGAGAAGCGCATGCTTCAGGAGGCTGTCGACGCGCTCTTCGACAATGGTCGTCGCGGTCGTCCCGTGACCGGACCCGGCAACCGTCCGCTCAAGTCGCTGTCCGACATGCTCAAGGGCAAGCAGGGCCGCTTCCGCCAGAACCTCCTCGGCAAGCGCGTCGACTACTCCGGCCGTTCGGTCATCGTCGTGGGTCCGCAGCTCAAGCTGCACCAGTGCGGACTCCCCAAGCAGATGGCGCTCGAGCTCTTCAAGCCCTTCGTGATGAAGCGCCTCGTCGACCTCAACCATGCGCAGAACATCAAGAGCGCCAAGCGCATGGTCGAGCGCTCGCGCCCGGTCGTGTGGGACGTGCTCGAAGAGGTCATCGCCGAGCATCCCGTGCTGCTCAACCGCGCGCCTACCCTGCACCGCCTCGGCATCCAGGCCTTCGAGCCGCAACTGATCGAGGGCAAGGCCATCCAGATTCACCCGCTGGTCTGCACGGCGTTCAACGCCGACTTCGACGGCGACCAGATGGCCGTGCACCTGCCGCTGTCGGCTGAGGCGCAGGCCGAGGCTCGCATCCTCATGCTGTCGAGCAACAACATCCTCTCGCCGGCCAACGGCCGCCCCATCACGACGCCGACCCAGGACATGGTCCTCGGCATCTACAACCTCACGATGGCCGGAGCCACGCCGGGCGAGGAGATCCCGGCGTACTCCTCGCTCTCCGAGGGCGTCATGGCCTTCGATCGTGGCCTGCTCGGTCTGCAGGAGCCCGTGCGCCTGCGCCTCACCGGAGTCGTGCCGCCCGAGGGCTGGACGGCACCCGAGGGCTGGACCGAGGGTGACGCCTTCGTCCTCCAGACGACGCTCGGTCGCGCCATCTTCAACGAGGCGCTCCCGGCGGACTTCCCCTACGTCGACTACCAGGTCGACAAGAAGGCACTCGGCGCTCTGGTCAACCAGCTCGCCGACCGCTACCCCAAGGTCGATGTCGCCGCGACGCTCGATGCGCTCAAGGAGCTCGGCTTCCACTGGGCCACGCGCGCCGGAGTGACGATCTCGATCGATGACGTCGTGACGCCGCCGCAGAAGGCCGAGCTGCTCGCCGCAGCGGAGGAGCGTGCAGCCAAGGTCCAGGCGCAGTACGAGCGCGGTCTCATCACCGACTCCGAGCGCCGGCAGGAACTCATCGAGATCTGGACCCGCGCGACCGACGAGGTCGCACGGGCGATGCAGGACAACTTCCCGCGTCAGAACCCGGTCTTCATGATGGTCGACTCAGGGGCCCGCGGTAACTTCATGCAGGTCCGTCAGATCGCGGGCATGCGCGGCCTCGTGGCCAACCCGAAGGGCGAGATCATCCCGCGCCCGATTAAGTCCAACTTCCGCGAGGGCCTGTCCGTGCTGGAGTACTTCATCTCCACGCACGGTGCCCGCAAGGGTCTCGCCGATACGGCGCTGCGCACGGCCGACTCCGGCTACCTCACCCGTCGCCTCGTCGATGTCTCGCAGGACGTCATCATCCGTGAGGTCGATTGCGAGACCGACCGCGGCCTCGCCGTCACCATTGCGGAGCCTGGGGACGGCGGCATGCGACTCGTCGACAATCTCGACACCTCCGTCGCCTCGCGGGCGCTCGCCCGCGACGTGGAGGCAGGTGGGTCTGTCATCGTGCCCGCCGGCACGATTCTCGACATGCCCACGCTCGCCCGCATCGCGGAGGCCGGCGTGGGTGAGATCCGGGTGCGCTCGGTGCTCACCTGCGAGAGCAAGGTCGGCACCTGCGCGATGTGCTACGGCGATTCCCTCGCGACGGGCAAGCTCGTCGACGTCGGCGAGGCCATCGGCATCATCGCAGCGCAGTCGATCGGCGAGCCCGGCACGCAGCTCACCATGCGTACCTTCCACACCGGTGGCGTGGCAGGCGAGGACATCACCCACGGTCTGCCTCGCGTGGTCGAGCTCTTCGAGGCGCGCACCCCCAAGGGTGTGGCCCCGATCAGCGAGGTCGCTGGTCGGGTCCGCGTGGAGGAGACCGACAAGGCCCGCAAGCTCGTGGTGGTGCCCGACGACGGCTCCGAGGAGATCGCCTACACCGTGCCGAGGCGCGTGCGCCTATTGGTCGAGGACGGCGCGCACGTCGCCGTTGGCGAGCAGCTCACGGTCGGTGCCATCGATCCCAAGCAGGTGCTGCGCATCCTCGGTCAGCGCCAGGTGCAGCTGCACCTGGTCGACCAGGTGCAGGACGTCTACCGCTCCCAGGGCGTGTCGATCCACGACAAGCACATCGAGACCATCGTCCGCCAGATGCTCAAGCGCGTGACGATCATCGATTCCGGGGACTCGGGCTTCCTCACGGGCGAGCTGGTGGAGCGCGGTCTCTTCGAGGCCGGCAACCGCGGTGTGGTGGCCGAAGGCGGCACCCCCGCCGCCGGGCGCCCGGAGCTCATGGGCATCACCAAGGCCTCGCTCGCCACGGAGTCCTGGCTCTCGGCGGCATCGTTCCAGGAGACGACCCGCGTCCTCACGGATGCGGCGATCCACGCCAAGAGCGATCCGCTGCTGGGCTTGAAGGAGAACGTCATCCTCGGCAAGCTCATCCCGGCCGGCACGGGCATGCCCGTCTACCGCAACGTCAAGGTCGAGCCCACTGAGGAGGCCAAGGCGGCGATGTATGCCACCTTCTCCGGGTACGACGACTTCGACTACGGCGGCTTCGGGGCCGCCTCCGGCCCGGCCGTGCCGCTGGAGGAGTTCGACTACGGCAACTACCGCTGATCCGATTCGGTCGAGAGGGGCGCGCACCGCAAGGTGCGCGCCCCTCTCGCTTTTCCCCACCCTTAGGTTGGCCTGCCTACATGTTTGCCTGCTCCCAGGGTCCTGACCCTGCTTCGAGGACCCGCGCTGACCTACGCTGACTCCTATGAGCGATCAGCAGCCCACGCCCGAGGCTTCCGGCCAGGACTCCACTCCGCCCGCGAGCGGACCGGCCGTGACCCCGCCGGGCGGCCCGACCCAGCCCCCGCCACCCCTCCCGCAGCCCGCGCCGGCCGCCTCGGAGCCACCGCCCCCCGTCTGGCCCGCCCATGCCGCGGGGGAGACGCCTCCGGCCCCGGGTACTCCCGGCCAGCCCGCAGTCGCTCCCGCTTACCCCTCGCCCTACCCGGCGCAGGGCTACGGCTATCCGCCGCCGCCCGGCTACCCGGCGCAGGGCTACGCCTACCCGCCGCCGCCCGGCTACCCGGCGCAGGGCTACGTCCCGGCGGTAGCCACCTCCACCAGTGCGATCGTGGGCCTCGTCCTGGCGGTCGCCTCATGGATCCTGTGTCCGATCGTGCTGGCGATCGTTGCCCTCGTGCTGGCCAAGAAGTCCGGCGATGAGATCGCCGCGTCGCAGGGCCGTGTGGGCGGTGAGGGCCTCAACACGGCCACCAAGGTGGTCGCCTGGGTCAACATCGGCCTCTACGCCGCCATCGTGGTGATCTTCGGGGCGATCTTCCTTGTGGCACTGGTCCTCGGGGCGGCGTCCGGCTCGACTTCCTAGGGGCTCGACTTCCTGGGGCTCGGCGTCACGAACTCCGGGTCCATCCGCCATGGCTCGCCGAACTTGGGGTAGAGAGAGCCCTGCCAGGGCGTTATCTACCCGAAGTTGGAGGGTACGGGCGCCTAGTTGGAGGCCAAG
This sequence comes from uncultured Actinomyces sp., assembly GCA_964560615.1. GTDB lineage: Bacteria > Actinomycetota > Actinomycetes > S36-B12 > S36-B12 > Mxb001. Next base: position 3,674 of record CAZLMT010000040.1, on the reverse strand, counting down.
GGCCCGAAGTTGGGGGTGAGGGGCCCGCGGAACCCCGTCCCGTGAGGGGCCGACCCCCGATTTGGTCGTCAAGGACCGGTCAGGTATCTTTACTCCCCGTGCCCGGGGCCTGCCCCGGGTTCACGCGCGTGCCGGGCCGAGTGATCGGTCGCGTGCGCTGGTTTTCCTCCAGCTTTGCTCGAGGGTGAAGGGCTCCGCTAGGGGCGCGACACACCCGGGTGCGGGGGTGGGAGAAACCAGGCAAAACGGACACACAGGTAGGACAGACGAGGAGACGTAGTGCCCACGATCCAGCAGTTGGTCCGCAAGGGCCGGCAGGACAAGGTTGCGAAGAATAAGACGCCCGCACTCAAGGGCAGTCCGCAGCGTCGCGGTGTCTGCACGCGCGTCTATACGACGACCCCCAAGAAGCCCAACTCCGCGCTTCGCAAGGTCGCGCGTGTCCGCCTCTCCTCAGGGATTGAGGTCACGGCCTACATCCCGGGCGTGGGGCACAACCTCCAGGAGCACTCGATCGTCCTCGTCCGCGGCGGTCGCGTGAAGGATCTCCCCGGCGTCCGCTACAAGATCATTCGCGGCGCCCTCGACACCCAGGCCGTGAAGGGCCGCAAGCAGGCTCGCTCCCGCTACGGCGCGAAGAAGGAGAAGGGCTGATGCCTCGCAAGGGCCCGGCTGCCAAGCGGCCGATCGTCATCGACCCGGTGTACACCTCCCCGGTCGTCACCCAGCTGATCAACAAGGTGCTTCTCGACGGCAAGCGTTCCACCGCTGAGGCCATCGTCTACGGCGCCCTCGAGGGTTGCCGTGAGAAGACCGGCACCGATCCGGTTGCCACGCTGAAGCGCGCTCTCGACAACGTCAAGCCCACCCTGGAAGTTCGCTCCCGCCGAGTCGGTGGCGCCACCTACCAGGTTCCCGTTGAAGTGAAGCCGGGACGCAGCACCACCCTCGCACTTCGCTGGCTCATTAGCTACTCACGTCAACGTCGCGAAAAGACCATGACCGAGCGCCTCATGAACGAGATCCTCGACGCCTCCAATGGCCTTGGCGCCAGCGTCAAGAAGCGCGAGGACACCCACAAGATGGCCGAGTCGAATAAGGCGTTCGCCCACTACCGCTGGTAGTCGGCGTCGAGGCAACGAAGAAGCGAAGAAGGAGTCAAGGGTGTCCACCGCGACCAAGCTCGACCTCGCCAAGGTCCGCAACATCGGGATCATGGCGCACATCGACGCGGGCAAGACCACGACCACCGAGCGCATCCTCTTCTACACCGGCATCAACTACAAGATCGGTGAGGTCCACGAAGGCGCAGCCACGATGGACTGGATGGAGCAGGAGCAGGAGCGCGGCATCACGATCACTTCCGCGGCCACGACCTGCGAGTGGAAGGGCTGCACGATCAACATCATCGACACGCCCGGCCACGTCGACTTCACCGTCGAGGTGGAGCGTTCGCTGCGCGTGCTCGACGGCGCGGTTGCCGTCTTCGACGGGGTCGCGGGTGTCGAGCCCCAGTCCGAGACCGTGTGGCGTCAGGCGGACCGTTACAACGTCCCCCGCATCTGCTTCGTCAACAAGCTCGACCGCACCGGCGCCGACTTCTACATGTGCGTCGACATGATCAAGGACCGTCTCGGCGCCACGGCGCTCGTCCTGCAGATCCCGATCGGCTCAGAGTCCGACTTCCTCGGAGTCATCGACCTCGTGAGCATGCGCGCCCTCACCTGGCGCGGCGAAACCCAAAAGGGCGAGGACTACGTCGTCGAGGACATCCCCGCTGACATGGCCGGTCAGGCCGCCGAGTGGCGCGAGAAGCTCCTCGAGACCCTGGCCGAGGCCGACGACGCCGTCATGGAGAAGTTCCTCGAGGGCGAGGAGCTCTCGGTCGAGGAGATCCAGGCCGGCATTCGCCGCGCGACCCTCGCCGACAAGCTCACTCCCGTCCTGACCGGCTCGGCGTTCAAGAACAAGGGCGTTCAGCCCATGCTCGACGCCGTGGTCGCCTACCTTCCGTCGCCGCTCGACGTCGCTGCCATCGAGGGTCACAAGCCCGGCAACGAGGACGAGGCCATCGAGCGCAAGCCGAGCGACGACGAGCCCTTCTCGGCACTTGCGTTCAAGATCATGAGCGACCCGCACCTGGGCAAGCTCACCTACGTCCGCATCTACTCGGGCCGCCTCGAGACCGGCACCGCGGTGCTCAACAGCACCAAGGACCGCAAGGAGCGGATCGGCAAGATCTACCGAATGCACGCCAACAAGCGCGAAGAGATCGACGCTGTGGGCGCCGGCGACATCGTGGCTGTCATGGGCCTCAAGGACACGACCACGGGCGAGACCCTCTGCGATCCGGCCAAGCCGGTCGTGCTCGAGTCGATGAGCTTCCCCGCCCCGGTTATCTCCGTGGCTATCGAGCCCAAGACCAAGAGTGACCAGGAGAGGCTCGGCACGGCCATCCAGCGCCTCGCCGAGGAGGATCCCACCTTCCGCGTGCAAAGCGATGAGGAGACGGGTCAGACGATCATCTCCGGCATGGGCGAGTTGCATCTCGAGGTGCTCGTCGACCGCATGCGTCGCGAGTTCAAGGTCGAGGCAAATGTCGGCAAGCCCCAGGTCGCCTACCGCGAGACGATCACCAAGACCGTTGAGAAGGTCGACTACACCCACAAGAAGCAGACGGGTGGCTCCGGCCAGTTCGCCAAGGTCCAGATCACGCTCGCTCCCAACACGGAGGGCGAGGGCGGCTACGAGTTCGAGAACAAGGTCACCGGCGGTCGTATCCCCAGGGAGTACATCCCCTCGGTGGATGCCGGCTGCCAGGATGCGATGGAGTACGGCGTACTCGCCGGCTACCCCATGGTCGATCTCAAGGTGACGCTCCTCGACGGCGCCTACCACGAGGTCGACTCCTCGGAGCTCGCCTTCAAGATCGCCGGGTCGATGGTCTTCAAGGATGCAGCTCGCAGGGCCGGTCCCGTGCTCCTCGAGCCGATGATGGCCGTGGAGGTGACGACGCCCGAGGACTTCATGGGCGACGTCATCGGTGACCTCAACTCCCGCCGTGGCCAGATCCAGGCCATGGATGAGCGGGCTGGCGCGCGCATCGTGCGTGCGCTCGTGCCGCTCTCCGAGATGTTCGGCTATGTGGGCGACCTGCGCAGCAGGACCCAGGGCCGGGCCAGCTACACCATGCAGTTCGACTCCTACGCCCAGGTTCCGCAGAACGTGGCGACGGAGATCATCGCGAAAGCTCGCGGCGAGTAAGTCGCGGATCGAAGAACACCCAGCAAACCAAGACAAGAACCCCGATCCGCGACAGTCGGACGGACCGAAACGAAGAGGAGCCCACCGTGGCGAAGGCGAAGTTCGAGCGGACCAAGCCGCACGTGAACATCGGCACCATCGGGCATATCGACCATGGCAAGACGACGCTGACCGCGGCGATCACCAAGGTCCTGCACGACAAGATGCCCGACATCAACCCCTTCACGCCTTTCGATCAGATCGATAAGGCCCCGGAGGAGCGTCAGCGCGGCATCACGATCTCCATCGCTCACGTGGAGTACCAGACCGAGGCGCGCCACTATGCACACGTGGACTGCCCCGGCCACGCTGACTACATCAAGAACATGATCACCGGCGCCGCTCAGATGGACGGTGCGATCCTGGTGGTG
>CAZLMT010000039.1:18208-18954 GCA_964560615.1 uncultured Actinomyces sp. | reverse complement strand
GCGAGGATCACCTGCTGGGCCGTTGGCTCCGACACGGCGCTCACTCTAGGGGCCGGTCCCCCTGCGGACTACCGAGAGGCACGCAGTGGACATGCGCAGCGAGCCGGAGACTCTTAGCCTCGGCAGATCATGGAGTCCCTTGAGCAGGGCCACGAGCCCCGGCATCCAGCGGGGCTACTCCTTGCGCTGGTCGGTGCCCTGGTTGCCGGGTTGGCCGTGAGCGCCCTTGCCTGGGTGGCTGACGCCCGATGGCGCGCCAATGCCACGGCGGATCTGGTCCTGGCCTTTGACGAGACGTTGTCTGCGGTGGAGATCGCCGAACGCCGCGTGCAGTCGGTCGCGGAATACACGCGACCTGCGCGGGATCGGGCAGACATGGACCCCTCCGAGCGTGAATCCCTCGACGAGCTGGTCCGAGACGCCGCGTCGGAGTCGGCCGCCGACATCGCAACTCAGCGCAGCAGGGTCGACGCCGTGCGACTCCTGCCCTGGCACGCCGATCTGCGGATCGCACGCGATCAGGCGGGTGCGTGGCTTGATCTGCGCGCGACCGGCATCGTCTCGCTCGCCACCACTGGGCGCACCGAGTATGCGCCGCGCGAGCAGCTTGATTCCGCACGCACTGCTCTGCGAGACGCCTGGGAAGCGATCAGAAGCCAGGAGTGATCTCAGCGAGCAAGCCGTCGATGGCGTCCACTCCGCCGGTGAGGTAGGACACCCAGTCAGAGCCGGAGTTCCGTTCCTGG
>CAZLMT010000039.1:4110-18198 GCA_964560615.1 uncultured Actinomyces sp. | reverse complement strand
AATCGCGAGGTCGGCTGCCCAGCGTTGGCGCTCCTGAGCGGCTGCGACAGCCACGTCGCCCTGCCCGCCGGTGGCGCGCTTCACGTCGCGCAAGGCGGCCCAGGCGCCCTCGGGGTACTTAATGCCGGGGATCGCGATGCCAGCGCGCGACAGGGAGCACAGGCTCGACGATCCGGCCGCGGCGTCGAGTGTCCTCGCGGCGGCATCGACGTGGCACGTAAGCACCGTCTCGGCGCCGCTCACCTCGCGCATCATGGCGCTCCTGAGTCTGAGGTACCGGGGCACTCCTGGTCGACGTAGGCATCGATCGCATCGCCGCCCTCGGCGAATGCAGGGTCCGCGAAGGCCTGGGTGAGTTCGCCCACCAGGCCGGGCATATCCGGGGAATCCGCGGCCGCCTGCTTCACCTGGAGCGCGACCGAGCGCGAGGCGCCGAGGAAGGCTTCACCTGTGGCCGGAAGCTCCGGGAGTGCGATCTCCAACTGGTCGAGGGCGTAGGACATCGCATCGGCCGCGGCCACCGCGGACATGGCGTCCCCTGCCTCGAGGCTGGTGGCGAGATCGGTCAGGGCGGTGGAGTAGTCGTCCATCGCCACGCGGGCCAGACCGCAGTCCGTGGTCGCGCTCGGCTCCGGCGCCGCCGCAGGCGAGCTGCAGCCGGTCATCGCCAGCAGGAGCCCGAGGCATGCCGCGGCACCCGCACTGGACCACGCCCTCCCTCGCACAGGCCTCCGTCGCATGGCCTCAGGCTAGGCGAGGCCCATGGCCCGGATGGCGGCCGACCCGCGAAGCGGGACAATGGCGGCATGGCTCAAGGCGACTCCCTCTATGACCTGAAGTTCACCGACAATCACGGCGAGGAGGTGTCTCTCGCCGACTTCGCCGGCAAGCCCGTGCTCGTCGTCAACACCGCGAGCAAGTGCGGCTTCACGCCGCAGTACGACGACCTCCAGAAGCTCCATGAGGAGCTCGGGCCGCAGGGCCTCGTCGTGCTCGGCTTCCCCTGCGACCAGTTCGCCCACCAGGAGCCGGGAGACGATGGACAGATCGAGGAGTTCTGCAAGGTCAACTACGGCGTGACCTTCCCGCTCTCGACCAAGATCGACGTCAACGGCAAGGGGACGCATCCTGTCTTTTCGTTCCTGAAGGATCGAGCCAGCGGCATGCTCGGCTCGTCGATCAAGTGGAACTTCACGAAGTTCCTCGTCGCTCCCGACGGCCGCACCGTCAAGCGCTACGCGCCCAAGACGAAGCCGACGGAGATCATCGACGACATCACGCCGCTGCTGCCGGCGTCCGGAAGCAGCGGTCAGGGCTCCTAGACGAGCGCCAGCGTGACGGGCAGTGCCGTCACCGCGGCATTGCCACTCAGGGGGTCGAAGCGCGAGTCCTCGGTGATGTCATTGACGCTGCTGCCCGGCAGCGAGGCTGCGTGACTCCAGCCGACTCCCTCGCGAGACGCATGCCCCCAGCCATGTGGCATGCACACCACGCCGCGCATCACCGAATCACTGATCTCCGCGACCGCTTCCACGCTGCCCGCGGGCGTGGACAGACGCACTCGCGCCCCCTCGGCAACCCCACGTGCCGCCGCATCGTCGGGATGCACGAGCACACCACAGTGGTTGCTGCCGGTCGTGAGGCGCTTGGAGTTGTGCATCCACGAGTTGTTGCTGCGCAGATGCCTGCGTCCGATGAGGAGGAGATCATCACTCGCCTCCCCCGTCTCGACCGCCAGCGCCGCGAGGACTCGCGGCCAGTCGGCGACGACGACCGGGTGGTCCAGGCGCACGCGTCGATCCTCGGTCATGAGCCTGCGGGGAAGCACGGGGTGGAGTGCTCCGAGGTCGAGACCGTGCGGGTGCTGGCGGACCTTGCGCAGCGTGAGTCGCCGGCCGTGACGCAGCCCCCAGGGCCCGGCGCGCAGCGCGGCATCGACGAACCTCCGCGGCAAGAACTTGCGACGCGCCACATCGAGGGCGCGTGCGCGGCGCTTCCCGAGCGTCGCCGCCTGGACCCGCCAGAGCAACTCGCGCAGGATGTCGGCGTCCGAGCGCGTGTCCGGATCGGGCTCCACGACACGCTCACCCCAGCGGACGTGGTTGCGGACGCTCACCGCGGGGAAGACGAGGTCGAACTCCTCGCGCTCCAGCGCCGTCGTCGGCGGGAGGATCACGTCGGCGTGACGCGTCGACTCGTTGATGTAGTAGTCGACCGCGACGCAGAAATCCAGCGATGCGAGGGCTTCGTCGACCCGTCTCCCCTGGGGCACGGTGAGGACGGGATTGCCGGCGACGAGGACCATGGCGCGGATCTGCCCCTCGCCGGGAGTGAGGATCTCGTCGGCGAGCGTGCTCGAGGGGAACTCGGCGGCCACCTCAGGTATGCCACGCACGCGTGATCGCCAGCCGTCGTATCCCGGCAGGTCCGTGGTGAGTGCACCGATGCGCGGCAGGTCGAAGGCAGGTTCGGCGAGCATCCAGCCGCCCACTTCATCGAGGCGCCCCGTGAGGATGTTGAGCACGTGCACGAGCCAGTAGGCGGTCGTGCCGAACTCCGTCTGGCACACGCCGAGTCGCGCGTAGACCGCGGCACGGCGCGCGGAGGCGAAGTCACGGGCAAGTCGTCGGATGTCCTCGGCGGGCACTCCCGTGCGCGCCTCCGCCGCCTCGGGTGTCACCTGGCGCACCATGTCCGACACCGCGTCGAGGCCGTCCACGAACGACTCGGCTCGACCCGGCCTCGCGAGACCTTCGCCGACGATGACATGCGCCATCGCCGCTAGGAGGAAGACGTCTGTGCCGGGGCGGATGAAGACGTGCTCGTCGGCCGCGTCCGCGGTCTCGGTGCGACGCGGATCCACGACGACGATGCGTCCACCGCGCTGACGAAGCCGCTCCAACCGCCTCTTGATGTTGGGGGCGGTCATGATCGAGCCGTTGGACACGAGCGGATTGCCGCCGACGACCAGCAGGAAGTCGGTGCGATCGACATCGGGTACGGGCAGGAGGAGGGGCGAGCCGAAGAGCAGATGCGACAGCAGATGCTGGGGCTGCTGGTCCACGCTTGCCGCGGAGTATCGGTTGCGTGTCCCGAGGGCCGCGAGGAGCTGCGGGATGTAGATGATCGGCGCCCAGCCGTGGGTGATGGGATTGCCGAGGTAGAAGCCGACCGCGTCCCCGCCGTAGCGCTGCCGGGTGTCGAGGAGCCGCTGCGCCACCAGGTCGAAAGCCGCGTCCCAGCTCATCTCTACCCACTGCTCACCCACGCGCTTGACGGGGCGCCTCAGTCGATCCGGATCGTGGGTGAGGTCTTGCAGAGCGACGCCCTTGGGGCAGAGATAACCCTGGCTGAAGGGGTCGGCTGCGTCACCGCGAATCCCGGTCACGCGATTGGCCTCGACCGTGATCTCGAGGCCGCAGGATGCCTCGCACAGGTTGCATGCGCGGTAGTGGACGGACATGTCGCTCCTCGAGGCGGGTGTCCGAGAGCCTAGGCGCTCGCCGGAGCGGGCGCACGCGGGTAGCGTCGGCGCGTGACCGGACGCGAGGGCGAGCTCCGCCTCGGACGCAACCGGGGCTGGGCCACGGCCGCGACCGCGGCGATCGTGGGGGCGGGCGTCATCCTCGCGGTCCGCGGCTTCCGAGGCTCACCCGCCGCCCTCGTCCTGGGCGTCCTGATGGTCGTGGCCGGGATCCTGGGCTACGCCCGGGCGATACGCCCGTGGTTCCTCGACGATCTCGGCCTCTCGCTCGCCGGGAATCGGCGCCTGCTCTGGGCCGACGTCACGCGCATCCAGGTGCTGGCCGTCACGCCCGAGGGCGCCGGCAAAGGCCCGGCCCGCGTGGACCTCATCATCGATACGCCGCAGCGCACCGCGCGACTCCTGCTCGTGTCCCGTGTCGATGCGGCCAAGGTGTCCGCGCTGCTCGAGCGCCGTCTCCCGCAGGACCTCCAGGGTCGAGAGCTCCTGTGGCTCATCAACAATGCCTGGGCACACACGCGATGACTTCGCCCCCGTGCCGAATCGGCCTTGCCGGCTGGAGCGAGGCGGTCTCGCGCTATCGATCCGCATTCCCCGCCGATGGATCCGGTCTGAGCCGCTACTCCGGGACCTTCGACTTCGTCGAAGTCAACGTCACGTTCTATCGGGCGGTGCGCGAGACGACGTTTGCTTCCTGGGCGGAGCAGACGCCGGCGGACTTCCGCTTCAGCGTCGATCCCAGCCGGACCGTTAAGCATACCGCTCGCCTCTCCGCGAACGCCCGGCTGGAGGAGGCTCTGCAGCCCATGGGGGCACTCGGCGACAAACTCGCCGCCCTCCTCATCCAATTGCCGCCGACCCTGGACTTCGACCCGGCTCGGGCCGAGGCATTCCTCGCGCGACTCAGGGGCCTCTACGCCGGCACGGTCGCCTGGGAGCCCCGGCATCCTGGGTGGGCGTCCGCTGAGGCGGAGAGCCTGCTCGCCGCCCACCAGGTGACCCCTGTCATCACCGAAATCCCCACGACGCACACGCCGCACGCCCCCGGAGCCGACTACGTCCGCCTGCACGGCACCCCTCGGCGGTATCGCAGCTCCTACCCCACCGATCAGCTTCGCGCCCTTGCCGCGTGGATCGCCGAAGGCACATCTCCGGCGTACGTCGTCTTCGACAACACCGCGGGCCCGGCCGGGGTCGCGAATGGCCGAGAGCTTCAGGAGTTGCTCGGCGCCTGACTCACACGCCTGTCTCGCCACCAAGCGACGCCGGCGCTCCACGCGCCTGTGCACCACAGCGCCCACACGACGAGCAGGGGCTGGAAGAAGAGGCGTACGACGCGTGCAGCATCGGAGTCGAGCCCGAAGGCGTCACGTCCTTCGATGTACTGCCAGACATTGCCGGGGAAGATGATGACGAAGAATGCCGCGACGATCCAGCCCACGATCGGCAGTCTCCGCCGCATCACGATCAACGCGATACCGAGCGCGATCTCGACGACACCGGACGCATAGACGACAAACTCCGGGGCCGGCATCCACGGTGGCACCTGGGCCGTGAACTCAGCGGTCGAGATGAAGTGGCCGGCCCCCGCAATGAGGAGGAAAACGCCCAGGACCAGTCGTGCGAGAGTCGCGATCACGGGGTGATCCTCCCGCGTCCGAGTCAATGCGCCACTCATACGCGCCGATCGGGCTACATTCATCGCGATGGACTGGGTCAAGACCCTCGGAGTCGCGGTGCTGCTCATGGCGTCCTTCACCGCGGGAATCTGGCTTGCCATCGCACGCCCCGGCCCGCTGCTGCCATGGCAGTCGACGACCACCGCCGCCGAGTCGGAGCCTGCGCCCACGACGTCATCAGCGGAGCCCGCCCCCACGCAGCGCACGCCCTACACCGGCGAGGTCCTGGCCTTCGGCGACTACGTGCTCGTCAGCGCCAAGTCGTGCCTGAAGAAACTCGGCTACGTGGTCGATGCCACCACCGACCGGAGGGTGACTGCGGCGGCCACCGACCTTCGCGCACGCGGTGACGACATCCCTGGCGGCGTGCTCGTCCACCTCGGCGCCAACGGTGGCGCGACACCGCAGGACCTCGACGCGATCATGGAGATCCTCGGCGGGGACCGCACCGTCGTCTGGACGACCATCCAGATTCCCGACGATCCCGAGCGCTACACCTTCGAAAAGGACACCAACGCCGCCATCGCGGGCCTCGCCGAGGCCTACTCCAACGTCCGGGTCTTCAGCTGGAACGCCATGTCCCCCACCAACCCGGATTGGCTCAATGCCGATGGCAGCATGACCAAGCTCGGCTGCAAGGCCTTCGCGGACTTCGCCGACCGGGTGATGCGGGGCTGATCGGAGCGGCTACTCCGAGGAGCTCACGATCCAGACCTTGCGCAGCGGCTCGGTGATGACCCAGGTGGTCTCATCATCGGGGTGGAGCACCCCCACGACGCCCGGGGCTAGCTCGATGACGTTGCCGTGCTGGTCGGTCACCGTGCCCCGCCCCTCGATGACGACGAAGATCTCGTCGTCGAAGGAATCGGTCGAGGTGCCGGCCGAGTGCTCCCACACGCCGACCTCGAATCCGGCATCGGACCACACCTCGGCGATGGCCGTCCGCACTCCCGGAGTGAGGGACTTCTCTGCGGGCAGGTCAGCCCACTCAGTCGTGACATCGCGAGCCTGAAAGGAATTGATCATGGCACCACCCTAGGGGCCGTCTATCCTGAAGGCGACCAGGGAGGGACATGCCCGAGATCACCCGGCCTGACGAGCCCATCGACGACGTCTTCGCCTTCTGCAACCACGTCGCGTGGCAGGCGGGCGGCCCCGTGCTGATGTACGACAGTGACTGGGGGGTGGTCGCCTATTCGACGTTGAACCAGGCGATCGACGAGGTGCGTCGATCCATCATCCTGCGTCGCGTCATCCCCACAGACCCGAGCGTTTCCGCCTTCCGCCAGTTTTCCGAGGATCTTTTCGAGGCCGGGACACCCTCCTTCGAGATCCCTGATTCGCCCGGGGTCCAGACGCGGCGCGTCGTGTCGACCATCAGCCTCCTCGGCGTCCACGTGGGATCGCTGTGGATCGCCGAGTCCGCGGGCCCGCTGCACCCCGATGCACTCGACATCGCCGAGCACGCCGCGAAGCAGGCCAGCTTCTACTTCCAACTCCGCGATGACCAGCGCCGACGTGAAGCCGATCGCTTCGCGAGCATGCTCCTCGAAGGCAATCAGGACGAGACCCTGCTTGCGCAGTACCTCGGCATCCCCGCCGCAAGCCGGGTTCGCGTCGTCGCGGTGTGGCACGGCGATGGCGACCTGCGCGACCAGGCGCGCGAGGTGGCGCGCGTGCTCGCCGAGCGGCAGCCCGTGGAGCACCTGTGCCTGGAGACCGAGGACCGGATCTACCTCGCCTTCTACGACGGGGGCGGCTCCGCAGAGCACCTCACTCCCGCGGTGCGCGCCTTCGCCCGTGAGATGGGCGCGACAGATGGTCGACTGCTGGTGGGCGCCGGCCGCACGACCACGCGACTGCGCCACGCACCCACCTCGAAGGCGGATGCCGACCGTGTCATCTCCTATTTAAGTCGCACGCCGGGTGAACGCATCGGGAGCGTGAACACTCTCCGCACCCAGATCGCTCTCATGAGATTGGTGGAGATCCTCGGGGGGCAGTTCGAGCCGCTGCCCGATCCGCTCCGCGCCCTCACCCCGCTCGAGCCGACCGACCGCGACGAGGCGCTGCGCACCCTGGACGCCTACTTCAGCCACCCGGGCAACATCTCGCAGGCTGCACGCGAGATGCACGTGCACCCCAACACCTTCCGCTATCGCCTCGCCAAGGTGTCCGATCTGCTCGGGGTGGACCTCGACGATCGCGATGTACGACTGCTGCTCGAGATCGAGTTGCTGCGCCAGCGCTACGGCGCCTGACGCCTGCCCGCTCGGATCGCCACGGGGCGACTGCGGCCTCCGGGCATGAGTGCGGCCCCTCGCCGGTTCGGGGGGGATCCTGCGAGGAGCCGCATGCCTACGGTAACCCGCAGGGGTCGAATAACGGCACTGTCGAATCGGAGAAGATTCGAGGTTTGACCTGTGCACAGTGACCAATGTGGACACAGGCGCGAATCGGTCATCTTGTTATTGATCGGTCATCTCCTCGAAGCACGCCACGCCTGCCCTCCCGTGCGCGCCAAGCGCGCCGCGGTGATCACGAGGAGGACGGCGAAGAGCCACGTGAGGACCTCGAGCGGGAGCACTTGAGCCAAGGTGGCCCCCACGATGCCGCCGAGGGCACCGCCTGCACCGAGGAGTGTCCCGGCACGCCAGTCCGTGGACCCGTGGGTGCCCTGACGCACCGCTCCCATGAGGGCGATGAGACCCATGACCGCCAGCGAGGTGCCCGCAGCGAGCCGCTGGTCATAGCCGAAGACCGCCACGAGCAGCGGGACGAGGAGGATGCCCCCGCCGATGCCCAAGAGAGCGGAGAGGACCCCCATGGCGAGCCCACTGGCGACGTAGGCCACGGCAAGGCCAGGGGTCATCGCGAAGGCATCGGTGCCGGACTCCGGGACCGGGGCGGTCACGAGCCGCAAGGCCGCCACGAGGAGGAGGACGGCGAAGCCGATCTGCAGGACCCACGCCCGAGTCCGCGCCACGATCGCGCTCCCGATCACCGCTCCGATGAGACCTCCGACGAGGATGGCTCCGGCGGCCGCCCAGGCGACCATGCCCGACCACGCATAGGCGACCAGGCCTGCTGTGGCCGCCATCGCCACCATGACCAATGCGGTGGCCTGGGCACGCTTCTGCTCCCACCCACGCACGAGCACGAGATAGGGCACGAGCACGAGTCCGCCACCGACACCGAAGAGGCCGGACACGACCCCGGCACCCGCACCCACGCCGACATCGCGCGCACCCGCCGCTGCCATGCCGACCTCCCAGGGCGCCGATCCCTCAGGGCGCCGCGAGAGCCTGCGCCGCCGCCGACGATAGCCTGCCCGCGTGGCGCATCCCGCGGTCGTCGATCACGTCGTCATCGGCGCAGCCTCGCTCGATGCAGGCGCGGCGTACATCGAAGACACACTGGGCATCACCCTCACGCAGGGTGGGGCGCATCCGGCAATGGGCACGCACAATCTGCTTGCAGGAGTCGGCGACCCCTACCTCGAGGTCATCGCCGTCGACCCCGGCGCGACCGCACCCGATCGCGCCCGGTGGTTCGGGCTCGACTCGCCTCCCGCGGCTCCGGGACTCATCGCCTGGGTCGTGCGCGTGACGGCACCCCCGGTCCTCGAGGAGATCGGAGTGCCACTGCCTCTACGACGCGGCGAGCTCGCGTGGCAGATCACGGTCCGCGACGACGGTCAGGTGCCCTTCGACGGGGTGGGCCCCCTGCTCATCACCTGGGAGTCGGCGCCGCCTACGCCCGCGCCCAGCGCAGCCCGACTTGTCTCCCTCATCGCGATCCATCCGGAGCCAGAGGCGCTCCGGGCGTTCCTGGACGCCATCGACCTCGCTGCCCCCGTGAGCGTCCAGGCCGGGGATGCGCCGCGACTGCTCGCGGCCTTCGACTCTCCGCGTGGTCCGCAAATCCTCTCCACCGACCACCGGGGCATCGACGTGATCACCGAACGACAGGCCGCCATGGACCTCTTCCACGGCACCTGGCGGCACCTCGATCGGCAGGAGCGCACTGCCGCGCACGATGCCGCGATGATCGCGTGCGCCGAGGCGAGCCTGTGGCACTGGCGTCGCGTGGGCGCCCCGACCCAGTGGGCCATCGGCGAGTGGCAGTGCAGTCGCGTGCACGCAGTCCTCGGGCACGGTCAGGAAGCTCTGGCGCATGCTCGACGTTGCCTTGGCATCGCCGAAGCCGATCGCGTCGACGACTTCGTCCCGGCCTCGGCGCATGAGGCACTGGCGCGCGCCTACGCCGTGCTCGGTGACATGGAGGCGGCGCGCGAGGAGCGCAACCTCTCCTACCGACTCGCCGTCGAGCTCGACGATGAGGAGCGCGACGTGATCGAGCATGACCTCGGGACCATCCCCATCCCCCTAGGCTGACTCCGTGAGCACGCCTGGTGAATCCACTCCCGCGCACTGGGATGCGGCGTACACCGCGGGCGACACCACGCGCGGGTGGTACCAGTCGCAGGCCACGATGTCTCTGCGCCTCATCGAGTCCACCGATCTGCCCGCCACTTCGAGCCTCGTGGATGTGGGCTCGGGCGCTTCCGTGCTCGTCGACGACCTGCTAGCCGCGGGCTACTCCGACATCACGTGCATGGACCACTCCCCCGTCGGCCTGCAGGTCGCCCGCGATCGCCTGGGCGATCGTGCGCGCGACGTCGAATGGATCGTCGCAGACCTGCTCACCTGGCAACCACCACGCACCTACGACATCTGGCACGACCGTGCGGTGCTGCACTTCCTCCTCGACGAGGCCGACGTCGCGGCGTACCGCCGCACGATGCTCGCCGGCACGCACGTGGGCTCATGGCTCGTGCTGGGGGTCTTCGGGCCCGAGGGCCCGCAGATGTGCGCGGGGCTGCCCGTCCGCCGCTACGACGACACCGGCATCGACGCGCTACTCGGAGGCGACTTCACGCGCGCCGAGAGGATCGTCATGGATCACGTGCGCCCTGACGGCGACACGCAGCAGTACCTCTGGACGCTCGCGCGCCGCCAAGGGTGACCTGACCGCTAGACCCAGAATTCGCGCAGCAGCGTGATGTCGTCGTCGGCCTGCGCCACGCCCTCCTGCACCGCGTGCACGGCCAGGCGAGGGTCCATCACGTCTTCCGGCACCTGAGTGCGCGGCACGATGCGCAGGGCCTCGGTGCCACTGGCTCGCAGGTCCGCGAACTCCTGCCGGATCGTCTCGGGCGTCATCGTCCCCCACGCGAGCTCGGGTTCGGAACCGTCGACGAGGGAGATGACCAGCGCGCGTCGGGCGCCCGCGACGAGATCGAGATGGACACCCGTGCCAGCCACGCCGCCGTCCATGCACTTGCGGTCCTGGATCGGCTGCGGGGCGAAGATCCCGGGGACTGCACTGCTCGCTGCTGCAGCGCGCGCGAGTGGCACGGCCGCGGAGCGCGTGACGACGATGCGCTCGCCGGTGAAGGCGTCGACGCAGGTGATGTGCAGCCGTGATGAAGGCCAGCGGCGCATGCGCAGGATGACGCTGAAGTTGCGTGCCGTCACCTCGGCGGTCGGGGTGCGGGCGGCGAGAGCAGCGAAGCCGATCTCGCGCAGGGTCTGCGGCTCGCAGTCGCGCGCGTCGCGGAAGGAGTCGAGGGCGCGCTCGCAGCTCGGCTCCAATGGGCCCGAGGCGGCCATGCGCGCGAGCAGGCCGGGTGCGCGGGTGAGCAGGTCGACGGTGCGCCCGAAGCCGGCGAGCTTCTCGCCCGCGAGGATGCTCGCCACGATCGAGCCCGCGGAGGTGCCCACGAGCCGGTCCGCCAGGCCCAGTTGCAAGCCCAGCTCTTCGAGGCGACGCAGGTAGCCGGTCTGCCACGCCACGAACCAGATTCCGCCGCCACCGAGCACGAGGCCGCGCTCGATTCCTCGGCCGTAGCGCGCGTCCATGCTGCGCGGAAGTGCGATCTGGACCACGGCGTCACCCTAGTCGGCGTACCCCTAGGCTGCGCCCATGAGCACTGTCATCGAGTACACGATGTTCGTCAAGCCCGAGGCCTTCGACGAGGTCATGAGCGCCTACATCGAGTTTGCCGATGCCTTCGGCGTCGAGAACCCCTCGGAGGACCTCATCCTCGTCACGGGCGATCGCGACGGCGGCGTCATCCGCGGCATCGGGATCTTCGAGAACGACGTCGAGGCCGAGGTCGCCGTGGACGACTCGATCTTCGTGCGCTTCCGCGAGCGCATCGCACCGCACCTCACCGAGGAGCCCATCCGTGAGGCCCTCGACCTGGTGCACATCTTCGTCAAGGACTAGTCCTGGTCAGCGCGCCTTGGCCACCTTGGTCGATGGCGAGGCCGCTTGCTCATCGCCGATGATGGCGACGACGCGGACACTGAACGCCGACTTCGGCAGCGTGGCGCGCGAGACGGAGGTCGCGGCGCGATCGCCGGCGACGGTCGCGACCGTGGACCACGGCCCCGACGTGCGCACCTGCACGGCGAAGGACTCCGGTGCAGCGGCACCCACGGCGTAGGTCCACGCGACCTTGAGTGCCTTGGATGTCCACGTCGCCTTGGGCTTGGTGGGCGGCACGGGGACCACGGGCTCGGGATCTGGACCCGGGCTCACAGCGACGGTGACGGCGCCCGACGCGACGACCGCTGTGTCGGGCGATGTGCCCTGGGCCCACCACGCGCGGATGCTGCCATCGGGGAGCACTACTGCGTCGGGGTCGAAGGCGCCCTGGCCGGTGGGCCCGTTGTACAACGGGGTAGCCGCGTCGAAGTCCCACGTGAAGCCGTCGCTGGAGGTGCCGGCGTAGAGCTTCTGAAGGAAGGGCCCGCTGGACTTGCTGGGCGGGAAGTCGGCGGCGAGCATGAGCCAGGAGCCATTAGGGAGTTGCACGACCGACGGATCGACGAAGTCCTTGGGCGTGAGGATCCCCGCGCGCGGCGTCCACGTGAGCCCATCGGGCGATGTGGCCATGTAGGTCCCGTGCTCGATTCCAGAGCCGCCGCGCACGTAGTAGAGGCGGTAGTCGGTGTCACTGGCGCGCACGACATTGGGCACCCCGCAGCCAAGGTCGTCGAGCAGCACGGGCGACTGCGCGGTCCAGCGCACGAGGTCGGTCGACGTGGCGTACTTCAACTGCTTACCACTGCAGGCCTGGGGACCCATGCCACTCCGCGACATGAAGTACATGCGGTAGGTACCGTCCGGCATCGCGATGACGGACGGATCGAATGCGGGCGACGGCGTCGATGCTCCGGGCACCTCGGCCCATGTCGTCCCATCCTTGGACGAGTAGACGCCGATGCGCATCCCCGTCGTATAGAGGTAGTAGGTCGCCGAAGCGGCGTCGTAGAAGACATCCGGCGACACACTCACGACGGTCGACACGGGGCCGGCCGTCAGTGTGACATCGGCCGGGACGAGGGCGGAGGCGGCCGATGCCACCCCGAGTGAGGAGGTGGCGAGGACGGCAGCAATGAGCATCGAGGGCGCGCGCATGGGCGGAGTCTAGACATGCCACGGCGCGATCGAAGCGCCTTCGCCTAGCCTGAGCCCGTGACGACCGGCCGTGTGGTGCTCATCGCGTTCCTCGCGCTGCTCCTCGCGGGCGGTGTCCTCCTCGCGGCGAACATCGCTTCGACGGTTGCCGACGGCAATGCCCGACAGGCTGCGCTCGACCCCTTCTACACCCCGCCCGAGCCGCTGCCCGCGACACCGGGCGCCCTGATCCGCACCGCGCCGCTGGACTTCGCCGATCCGGTCGAGACGACCGACGTCGAAGGCGGTACGGCGTACCGCATGCTTTATGTCTCGGCCCGCCCCGATGGCACGCCAGCAGCGTCCGGGGCCATGGTCTTCATCCCTGACTCCCCTGCACCGCCGGAGGGTCGCCCGGTGCTCGCCTGGGCGCACGGCACGGTGGGAATGGGCGATGCCTGTGCGCCCTCGCGCACCCCTCGCGGTCTCGCCGACATGGACGTCTGGCTCGAGCAGGCACTCGCGCTCGGCTGGGTCGTCGTCGCCACCGACTACGTCGGGCTGGGGACTCCAGGACCCGAGCTCTACCTCGTCGGACAGGCCGAGGCCAACGACGTCGTCCACTCGGTGCAGGCGGTGCGCACCTGGGATCTCACGCAGGCGGGTGATCGCTACGCGGTCTACGGCCACTCGCAGGGCGGCCACTCCGCGCTGTGGGCCGGTCACCTGGCCGACGACATCGATCCCTCACTCGAACTCGTCGGCGTCGCCGCAGCCGCACCCGCCGCGCTGCTGCCCGAGATCGTCGGCGTGCAGTGGGACACCGCGGCAGGCTGGGCTATCGGACCCGAGGCGCTGGTGGGCTGGCAGTACGTCGATCCGTCACTGCCCATCGACGGCGTGCTCACGCAGGCCGGCCTCGACAACGCCGACCGACTCGCGGATGAGTGCATCGAGCCCGCTGCCCTCGAGGGATACCTGCGCAGCGACCTCGGTCAGGACTTCTTCTCCCTCAATCCGGCGGATGCACCGGGCTGGGGCGAGATCATCACCGATCAGACCCCGCCACCCATGCCTGCGGCCATGCCCGTCTTCGTCGCGCAGGGCACGGCCGACGAGGTGGTGCTCCCCTGGCCCAATGCCCTGCTCCAGCAGGAATGGTGCGAGGCCGGCTCGACGATCGCGGTCGAGTGGCTCGGCGGCGTCAACCACATGACGGCGGCGATCGTCGCCGGACCCGAGGCCATCACGTGGATCGCCGACCGATTCGCCGATCGTCCTGCCCCGCGCACCTGCGATGTGCCGCCTGCCGTCGCGCCGGTGCCGCCACCCGACGACTAGGCCACGCAGCCTCAGGCTGAGGGATCGCCCATCGCCTCGAGGACGAGGTCACGGTCCGCCGACATCGCCGCGCGCAGGTCGGCCGCGGATGTCAGCCGTCGTACCTCTCGTGCA
>CAZLMT010000039.1:0-4100 GCA_964560615.1 uncultured Actinomyces sp. | reverse complement strand
AGGCTGAGGGATCGCCCATCGCCTCGAGGACTAGGCGGCGACCCTTGGATCCCTGCCCGAAAGCCGTGACATCGCCCGTCAAGGTCGCGGTGGAATCGCCATGCTGCAGGGTGACGCGATGCGTGTGGCCTTCGTCATCGAATTGAATTGACGTGGCGTCACGATCGAATTCCGCCAGGATCGACGTTGGGCCGTAGCCCTCGGGAGTGTCGTCGTAGCCATCGAAGATGACATACCGGGAGGTCGACACGGCGACGAGTCGATCAGCGACACCATCCACACTAAACAGGCCGGCTGCCACGACGTCTTCATCGAGATAGGTCGCACATGCTTCGGCCATCTTGGTCTCGCTCATACCGCCTACCTCTCGTGTCTCTCGCAGCTGGAGTCAGCCGGCAGCACCGGACCGCTCCCACCCGACCATGAGCATGGGTTCCGCTTCCAGTTACGCAGGGTGAACTCTCGATGACGTCACGGTGATGACGTGCGCGGAGAGTCCCGGGAAGGGACCGTCAGGAGGGTTGCGTGTCGTACCTGTCGTGCACGAGACAGAAGGGGTGCCCGGCTGGGTCAAGGAAGACGCGAAAGGCCTCGGGAGACGGCTGGATCTCATGCTTCACCGCGCCCAGGGCCATCACGGCCCGCTCTCCCGCATCCAGGTCCGGAACGGTGAAGTCCAGGTGCATCTGCTGGGGGTGCTCCTGCCCCGGCCATTGCGGCGCGCGGAAGCCCTCGACCTGCTGGAAGGCGATCGTCGCCCCGCTGTCGCCCGCGAGCTGCACCCACTCGGGATAGTCCTCGTGCGGGGTCGTCTCCGACCAGCCCGTGATCGCGGCGTAGAAGCGCGCAAGCGCGGGAGCATCCGGGCAATCGATGGCGACCAGCTGGAATCGCGCGATCGCCATCAGGCCTCCGGCATCGCAAGCGGGCCGGACTTCGCCTCGGGGAAGTAGTCCTGGCCGATCCCCGAGGTGCGCTTGGGGATCATCACGGTGCGAATCCATGACACAACCTCGTCACCGTCCTGGTTGAGGCCGCGCGTCTTCATCGTGATGATGCCCATCTCCGGCCGCGATGAGCTCTCGCGCTTGTCGATGCAGATGCTCTCGGCGTAGATGGTGTCGCCGACGTAGACCGGATAGGTGAGCTTGATGTCGGTCCAACCGAGGTTGGCCACGGCGTTCTGACTCATGTCGATGACCGAGAGACCGAGCACCAGTGCCACGGTGAAGCCCGAGTTGACGATGATGCGCCCCTGCGTGATGGGGTTGCTCTGCGCGAGGTGGGCGTTGAAGTGGTTTTGGTTCGTATTGCACGTGAGGAGCGTGAACCACGTGGAGTCCGCCTCGGAGATCGTGCGTCCGAAGGGATGCTGGTAGGTGTCGCCGACCGCGTAATCCTCGAAGAACCGGCCCAATTGGGCGGGATGCACCGTTGCCATGGGCTCATCCTGCCGTCAGGAGCGGCCCCTGCCCGTGCGGGGCCCGGTCCGGGGTGGCCTTGGGGCCCGGACCGGGTGACAATCGACCATGACCGCCGAGGCCGCCACCACGTCCGTCGAGGGCGCCGCGCGCGTCGGCACCGCTGTGCAGTCAGTCATTTCGGGCAAGCCCGAGACGGTGCGGCTCGCCGTCACGGTCCTCCTGGCAGGCGGACACCTGCTCATCGAGGACGTCCCGGGGGTCGGCAAGACCATGCTCGCCAAGTCCCTGGCGCGCGCCCTGGGATGCTCCGTGCGTCGCATCCAGTTCACTCCCGACCTCCTGCCCGGCGACGTCGTCGGGGTGAGCGTCTTCAACCGCGATACTCGTGACTTCGAGTTCAAGCCGGGAGCGGTCTTCTCCAACATCGTGCTCGGTGACGAGATCAACCGCGCCTCGCCCAAGACCCAGTCCGCGCTGCTGGAGTGCATGGAGGAGGGACAGGTCACGGTCGACGGCACGACCTACCTCCTCGGCCGTCCCTTCATGGTGATTGCGACGCAGAACCCCGCGGAGATGGAGGGCACCTATCCCCTGCCCGAGGCACAGCGCGACAGGTTCATGGCGCGCGTCCACATGGGCTACCCCGATCGCTCCTCCGAGATCCGCATGCTGCAGGCGCACAGCGCCGACGAGCCCCTCGAATCCGTCGCGGCGGTGACCGACGCGGCAGAGGTGCGCGACATGATCGATGCTGTCCGCCAGGTGTACGTCGCTCCGGCCATCGACGCCTACGTGGTCGATCTCGTGTCCGCTACCCGCCAGCATCCGCACGTGCGCCTGGGCGCATCGCCCCGAGCGGCCCTGCACCTGCTGCGCGCATCCCGCGCTTCGGCAGCCCTCGCGGGTCGCGGCCACGTGCTCCCCGACGACGTGCAGCGGCTGGCAGCACCGGTCCTCGCGCACCGGCTCGTGCTCACGACAGATGCCCACCTCTCGCGCACGAGCGCGCAGGACATCGTGGCCGAGATCATCACGCGCGTGCCCCTGCCCGCGAGCGCATGAGACAGGCCCTGCGCGCCCTCACCTTCCGGGGCAAGGCGCTCATCGCGGTGGGCCTCGGGCTCGGCGTGGGAGCAGCGCTGTCGGGCCAGCGCGATGTGCTGCGCATCGCCGTACTCCTGCTGGCACTGCCGCTTATCTCCGCGTGGCTGGCTTCGCGCACGCACTTCCGACTCGGGGCCGAGCGGAGCGTCACGCCCGCACACGTCCCCGTGGGAAGCACGGCCCAGGCGACGCTCACCGTGACCAACCTCGGACGACGCCGGACGTCGACCCTGCTGCTGCACGAGGCGGTCGATCCCCGCCTCGGTCCGTCGATCGATCGCGTGCTCGAGCACGTCGAGGCCGGTGGTGCACGCACCACGTCCTTCCCCCTCGAAGCCTCGCAGCGGGGCCGCTTCGACGTCGGACCCCTCTCCGTGACCGCGGTCGATCCCTTCGGCCTGGTCCGACTCACGCGGTCCTTCCGCGCGACCCAGAGCGTGCTCGTCGTGCCACGGGTGCATGCGCTCGATGGCGCCGTCGACGCAGACCGACGGGGGCGCGGGGATCGCGCGTCCTCCGCCTTGAGTGCGGGTGGCGATGACGACATCATCCCGCGCGAATACAGGCCCGGCGATGACCTGCGCAGGATCCACTGGCGTGCGTCCGCGCATGGCGATGAGCTCCTGGTCCGGCGCGAGGAACAGCCCTGGACCCGCCACGCCACCATCACGGTCGACGTGACTGCTGACGGCGTGGGTGGCCCGCAGTCGCCCCTGGAGGTCGCCCTGAGCATGGCGGCCAGCGTGAGTGCCCACCTCATGTCGGGCGGGTGGTCCGTGCGCGTGGACACCCTCGACGGGCGATGCCTCGTGCCCCAGGCCGAGAGTTCGGCCGGACAGGCACGCGTCCTCGAAGCCCTCGCCACCGTGCGGGCCACGTCCCGGGAAGGCAGCGATCTGCTGCGCACGGGATCGGACCTCTCGGTCCTCATCCTCCCCGGCACCGAGGCCGCGCTGCGGCGCGTCCCGCCGGTGCACCACCGCTCCCTCGGCTTCGTCGTCGATGTCACGGCCTGGGGATTGCCCGGAGTGGACGCACGCGACGCACTCGCGCGCATGCGCGCCCAGGGCTGGCACGCCGCGAGCCTGGGACGCGAGGCAGGCATCCCCGCTGCCTGGCAGTCCGCCATCGACGATGCAACCCTCACGGTCCTGCGATGACCGGAGCACTCCTGCGGATCAGGCCGGCAGCGACGATCGCGGCCGCCATCGCCACCATGACCGCGTCGCTCAGCGTCGTGCCGCTCTTTGACTCCGCACGCTGGATCGTGCCGACCGCGCTCGCGATCATCACGATGGCGCTGGTGGGGGCGGCATCCCGAGCCGTGTCTTTGCCCGCGCCACTTCAACCCGTCCTGCAGGTGATCGTCCTGCTCACGCTCCTCACCGTGATGTTTGCCCAGCCCGCGGCTGCCCTGGGCATCTTCCCCGGCCCGGTCGCACTCGGGGAGCTGCAGCAGTTGACACGCCTCGCTCTCACCGAGGCCGAGGCAGCTCTGGCGCCGGTGCCCACGACCGACACTCTGCTGCTCCTCTCGGTGGGCGGCATCGGGCTCGTCGCGCTCACGGTGGA
>CAZLMT010000038.1:16191-19325 GCA_964560615.1 uncultured Actinomyces sp. | reverse complement strand
GTGAAGACACTCGACGCCTCGGCGCGCGGGGACACCGGCAATGCTGGCACCAGGATTCGGTCGAGCGCTGCTCCCGATCGGGGGCGGACCCACATCCGGAGTCGATAGTCCCCCGCAGACGCGACCTCCACGACGCGCTGAATGCCCGTGCGCTCCTCGCCCACACGTCCCAGTTGCGGCGTGCACACGAGCTGCCCGGCCACCGCCGCGCATCCTGCCTGCTCCCCCTTGCGGGCCGTGAAGACGATGGGACCGCCGTCCGCAACTCCCGCCGTGGCGACCCGACGCGTCGCGTCAAGGCCCGGGATGTCGACCTCACGCAGGCCGAAGGCTTCACCCTCGTCCCCGTCGACCACAGACGCCAAGGTCAGGCGCAACGACCGAGTCGGCCCCTGCGGCACAGGGAGTCGCTGGGGCTGATCCGTGGCTGCCACCGGCACCGTGAGTGAGCCCGCGTCTGTCGTCACCGTGACGGAAGCCGGCTCGATACCGGCCACCTCTCCCACGACGAGCCTCACGGTGACCGAGGGCGGGGTGAAGGATTCCTGCGTCCTTACCTCCCACCACTGACCGACGCCACGCTGCAGATCACCCGAAACCCATGACGTCACCGGATCGCCATCGAGTGCGGCCCACGGCTGTGCCGCACTGGATCTGGCGCGCAGGGCCGTGACCTCGCTTCCGCTCGACGAGGCCGAGGCCACTCCGCCGTCGAAAATGGCAACCGCCTGGCGCCCCTCGGGGTCGACGGGAAAGTAGTCGTGGACGCGCCGGTCCTGGAGGAATGGGTCGGTGGCACTGAGGGTCTGGGAGCGGTTATCGCGTGTCGACCCCACGCTCAACTCGCTGCGCCGATACCCGTCGGTCACGGCGTAGCGCAGGGACACATCCGGGGCGCCCAGAAGCGGTTGCTCATCGCCCAAGACGACCACGGGCTCGGGGCCCAGCACATCCGCGTCCGCGAGGTCCACCACGGACTCGGCCGAGCCCGACAGGACCGTCACGTGCGACGCGTCACGCAAGACGACACGAGGATCGTCGGGGGCGGTCGGAGATTCGACTCGCCAGATCTCGACGGCGGCCACCGTGTCCTGCAGCCCGTCATCGACCACCGTCGTCGCCGTCCGGAAGGGTGGCAGCGCCGGACCGAAGCCTGCGACCGGGACGAAACCACCCGAGCGCAGCAAGGCTTGACGGACGAGGACGCTGCGGGGTGTCGCGCTGCGGCGACGGTCGACGTCGTTGCGGACGACGACGTAATCGACCCCGGCACGCGCCAGTGCATCGGCCAGGCGCGGCGACCCGCGCCCGGAGTCGATGCGCTCCTGAATCGCGTCGAGCCAGCGGATGTTGCCCGCACTCGACAGCGGTACGGCATCTCGGACCGCCCACGGGGATTGCGCGAGCGGCTGGAGGGGCTCGTCCTGAGTCCTCCCCCAGCTGTAGATGCCAAAGGAAGCGCCCGGCACAAGAAGGGCCCGACCCTCGGGGGATTCAGCGGCCAGCCACTCTGCCGTCTGCGGCCAGTAGTCGGGAATCGCAGCGAAGGACCTGTCGCGGACCAGAGCGCCCGTGGCCATCGGCCAGGCACCGATCGCGATGAGCATCGCCATCCCTGCCGCAATGACGCGCGGTCCCGCGGGGCTCCGGCGTGCCGCGCAGCGACACAGCGCATCCACCGCGAAACCGACACCCAGGGCCAGCGGCAGCCGGAGCACGAGGTCGAACTTGTGCGTATTGCGCAGAGGCGCCAGCACTCCATCGAGTGCTTCCTGTAGCGCGGGAGCCGCAATGCCCTGTACGGCGCCGGTGTGCCCCAAGGACACGAGCACGACACCGAGCAGCACGCCGCCGACGAGAAAGGCACGATGCGGTGTGCTCCGAGCCGCCAGGCCGGCGAGCCCGATGGCCGCGGTCACCCCCGCCGCGAGGATGAGCACCGGCGACGTCACCAGTGACCAGCCACCCGGCCAGGTGGGACCGCCCGGCTCGACCACGTAAGCAACCCACTGAGACGCACCGCGCAGCACCGTGTCGGGAGTCGTGATGAGGGTGGTGACCGAGGAGGACTCGATCCAGTCGAGGAAGGGCGGGGAGAAACTGCCGAGCAGTAGCAGCGGCACGGCCCACCACAGTGTGGCGAGCACCACTGCCAGTGCCCACCAGCCCAGCAGCGTGAGGCGTGCCCGTCCCCGGAATCGCGTGAGGATCCACAGCGCCCCCAGCGGCAGGATCGCGGCCGTCGCCACCGCGTTCACCCCGCCCGCGACGAGGACCGCGACGCCGCTGAGGGCGGCTCCCCGACGCGCCGTGATGCGGCCGCTCGCGACGTAGACGAGGGGGATGAGCACCCATGGCGCCACGGCGTAGGGAAGCACCTCTACCGAGAGCACCCCGATCTCGGTCACCATGCGCGGTGCGAGCGCGTAGGCGAGTCCCGCAAGGATGCGCGCACTGTCGCGCTGCACGCCGAGAAGGCGTGCGAGGCGCACCACGCCCAGGAAGGCCGCGATGAGGAGAGCGGACCACCAGAGCCTCTGCACGACCCAAGCGGGCAGCCCGGCCAGATCCCCCAGGACGAACGCCGGACCGACGGGGAAGAAGTAGCCGTAAGCCTGATTCTGCAGTTGCCCGAAGAAGCCGAGCGGCTCCCACAGCGAGAGCGCGCGCGTGAGGAATCCCGCGGGATCCACGGCGAGGTCCACCTTGGTATCGGCGGCGATACGCCCGGGATCCTGGATGAAGGCGAGCGCGCCGTCGACCACGGAAATGGCGACGAGGCGCAGGCGATGGATCAGCCGGGGGCTGGCCTCGCCGGAGTAGCCCGACAGGGGCGGCTCTGCCGCTCCGCCGGGCCTAGCCGAGGCCTCTTCCGGGGCGCTCTCCACCGTCGAACTCATGCGCGCCTGCGCAGCACGAGCATGAGATTCCAGGTCACGGCCTCGCGCAGGCCGGGCACGTGCACGACCCAGCCGAGAGAAGCGGGCAGGTAGCGCGGCGCCACGGAGAGGATGTCGACATCCCGGGAGCGTCGTGCCCAAGCGATGCCGGCAGCTGCCGTGATCGGGAAGAGGCTCTCGCCGTAGACATTCTTGGGGGCATGCCCGTGCGTGCGTGCGTAGCGCCGCGCGGCG
>CAZLMT010000038.1:12428-16181 GCA_964560615.1 uncultured Actinomyces sp. | reverse complement strand
CCCCCAGGAGGTGCCAGGGCGCGGTCTCATGCCCGCCCCAGGGCCCGAACCAGAGCGTGTAGGAGATGACGATGACACCCCCTGGCCGCACAACTCGGACCATTTCGTCGGCCATGGCCCACGGCTGGGGCACGTGCTCGAGGACGTTGGACGAGTAGGCAAGGTCAAAGGCGCCATCCACGAAGGGCAGCGCCGTCCCGCTTGCCTGGACCGTGCGTGGTCCGGGATCTCGTCCATGCAGGCGCATCTCCCCCGCATCAGCATCCACCGCGACGTATGTCGCCCCGCGCGCGGCGAAGGCATCCGCGAAGAATCCTGGGCCGCCGCCGACATCGAGCAGGAGGGCACCTCGGAGTGACATGAAGCTGTCGACATGGGCTGCCGAGTCAACCGCGAGCTCCCCGTAGAAGCGATCAGGGTCCGTCTGCTCCACGAGGAAGGAGCGGAAGAGGCCCACCGAGCGTCTCCACGTCGCCGTGAATCGCTCGCTCGGGGGCGCGACGTGGCCCGATCGAGGCCTCACAGCGGACACCCGGCGACGTTACCCCAGCGGGAAGGGGCGACGCGCGAGTCGCGGACCACGTACCGTGAGGCGGTGCACATCGTGGTCCTCAACTGGCGCGATACCGCCAATCCCGAGGGCGGCGGCTCTGAGGTCTACATCGAGCAACTCGCCCGGCGCTGGGCCAGGGATGGCCACCGGGTCACCCTGGTGTGCGCCGCGCACCCGGAGGCCCCGGGGCTCGATCAGCGGGACGGCCTGCGGATCATCCGTGTGGGCAGCAAGCTCACGGTGTACTCACGTGCTCGACGCCTCCTGCGGCAGGGCGCCCTGGGGCCCGTCGACGTCGTCGTCGATACGCAAAACGGGATTCCCTTCTTCGCACGGTTCGCCACCCCTGCCCCGACAGTCGTGCTCGTGCATCACATCCACCGGGAGCAGTGGCCGGTCGTCTACGACCCTCTCCGGGCGCGGATCGGCTGGCTCGTCGAGTCAGTGGCCGCTCCCCGCGCCCTGCGCGGCAGCAGTTACGTCGCTGTCTCCGAGGCCACACGACAGGAGCTCATCGAGCAGGGTGTCGCCGCCCAGGACATCACCGTCGTGCACAACGGCACCGAGGCGCTCACTGACAGCGGCACGCCGCCCGACGCGGCACCGCGCATCCTGGTCCTCGGCCGGCTCGTCCCCCACAAGCGCGTGGAGCACGTGATCATCGCCGCGGCTCGATTGCGCCATCGCCATCCGGGCCTCACGGTCGCGGTGGTCGGAGATGGCTGGTGGGCGGATGAACTCAGGCAGGCGGCGCAGGCGCACGGCGTTGCCGACATGATCGAGTTCACGGGTCATGTGAGCGAGGCTGAGAAGGCCCGGCAGGTCGACCGCGCCTGGATCCTGGCGCTGCCCTCGCTCAAGGAGGGCTGGGGACTCGTCGTCATGGAAGCCGCATCACGTGGGATCCCCTCGGTTGCGTACGCCGACGCCGGAGGCGTCGCGGAATCGATCGTCGACGGTGACACCGGAGTCCTCGTGCACGGTGGCGACGCGGACTTCACCGAGGCATTGGGATCACTGCTTGCCGACCCGGATCGACGCCGACAGATGGGGGCTCGGGCGCGCGAGCGTTCCGCGGAGTTCTCCTGGGACGCGTCAGCGAAGAGGTTTGAGGCGGTGTTGGAGTCAGAAGTGCGCCGTCACCCGGCGCCGCGGCCTAGTTGGTCGCGCCGTAGACGACGTACGGCTGATCGACCGTAGGGGGCACAGCCGTCTGCGACGACACGATGCCGAAGGACGCACCCGCGGCCACGACCGCACCGACGACCGCGGCGATGATGGGACCGATCCACACCGACATGCCTGCCTCCTTGGACGGTCACGGTACCAAAGGATGGGGCTCCCGCGCCCGGACTCGCCGGATCAGCAGAATCGCCAGCCCGGCAAGCAGGGCCACCCCCACGGCCAGGTCCACGGCAGCCACGATCCGCACCTCGGCGGTCGACTCCCGGACCGAACCCTCGGGGGCGGAGTACAGGGCGAGATCGGGACCATCCAGGACCAGGTCCCAGCCCTCCAGGGCCGGGACCGGCCCCGGCGTGCCCCGGGCCACAAGGGCCCAGCCGATGCCCCATCGCGGGAGGACCTCGGCTACTGACCCGCCCTCGGCCAGGGCGCGGGTGATGGCCCGGGCCCGGGGATCGTCACCGGCGACCGTCACCAGGCCGTCCCTCGTCTCCACGGACAGATCGTCGGAGACCACCGTCGTGCGCGGCATCCAGCGGGGCGCAGGATCCAAGACCGTGCGCCCGTCGTTCCAGTCGAAGCGGCGGAAGGCTGTCCAGGGCAAGGACACGACATCACCGGGTCGGGCATCTTGCTGGACGATTGAGCGGGCAGCAGCCCAGTCAGCGGGGTACTCCACCGGTGCGAGTCGGCCCCCCGCCCCCCACAGCAGGTCGGGCTGGCAGGCCAGGGGGAGCACGGCGAGAGCCCCCACCACGACGACCCGCGATGCGCGATCTCGCAACTGAGCGACGAGCCTCCCCGCGCCCTCCCCTGCGGCCGCGGCGACCAGCAGCACCCAGGGAGCGAGGAGCTTCTGCGCATCTCGTGCGAGGCCGCCCCCCGGCACGGCGTCGATCCACGCGCCCCAGGCCGCGGGTGTGACCGCGGAGGCCACGGCGGCGACGAGGCCCGCCACGGCCACGATCGTCCACCAGATGGTCACCGACCGACCGAGACGCCGAGCCAGTGACGCTGCGCCCCAGGCCCCCAACCCCAGGACGGCGACCAGGAGCACCAAGGCCAACGGCGTCCCGCGGGAGGGAAGGACCGCCTCCGCATTCCACAGACCGCCGCCCGTGAGTGCCGTGACGAGCACGCCGCCGGGCGCATCAGGCCGCAGCGCGAAGATGCGACTGCCTGCGGGGTCGGCACCGGTGCCGCTCGGCTGCAGCAGCGCGGGTAGGAGCCACGGCAGCCACGTCGCTGTCACCCCTGCGGCGAGCAGCACGCGCGAGCGCACGGAGTAGCGGGAGCCGGGCAAGAGGACAGGGGGCACCGCGACGGCGGCGATGAGGAGGCTCCCACTCGGCGTGAGCGCTCCGGCGGCGACAAGCAGGAGCAGGCGCAGGCCGTCCCAGGCATCGCCTGTCGCGCGAAGCCGTCGCGCGACGACAAGCGCCCACGGCACGAGCGCATAGGCAAGGAGGAGTCCCCAGTGTCCGATGACGAGTCGTTGCGCAACGAAGGGGTTGGCCATCGCGAGGGTCGCGGCCACGACACCGGCCGCGGTCCCGCGCAGGAGGCGCAGCATTCCCGTGCCCACGAGCAGTGGAATCGCCAGGAGCACCACCTTCTCGAGGATCATGCCTGGCACGACGACTTCGATGAGCGCGACGAGGGCGTCCTGCGGCACCGCGCGGGGCAGCCCCGATCCCACGCCGATGGATCCAGGCAGCAGGTCCTGCCGAGGCGTGAAGACGAGGTCGTAGCTGAGCACGAAGCCGGGCAGGAGCACCGGCCCGACCATGAGGAGGGCCACGATCACCACCCACGTGTACGCGAGAACACGCGTCACACGAGGAGAGGCCATGGAGCGTTATCGTGGCATGCGTGAGTGTTCATGCCTGAGAGTTCGGCTCGACAGGGCTCGCTGGCCTCTCACACGCTCCTCGTCGCCGCGGCGCTCGGCATCGCTCAGGTCGCCGCCTACGCCGTCAGCGTGGTGGCGGCACGCGCCCTCGGCCCCGACGGAT
>CAZLMT010000038.1:10447-12418 GCA_964560615.1 uncultured Actinomyces sp. | reverse complement strand
CGGATTCGGCGTGCTTGCCGCGCTCCTGGGCATCCTCCTCATCGGCAGCGTCCTCGCCATGGGCATCCAGGCCGTCGCTGCGCGCCGACTGGTCCAGGTCGAGCCCAGCCAGCGCGCCGGTGCTGCCCGGAGCATGCTGCGCGATGGCCTCATCGGCGGAGGCGCGGTCGCCCTCGCCACCCTCGCGATCAGCCCGCTCCTCGTCTGGCTGCTGCGCCTGGACGGCTGGGCATCGCTGCTGCTCGCGGCCGCCGCTTTCGTCCCCCTCACCTGGGCCGGTGCGCAGTACGGCGTCGCACAGGGCCGGGAGTCCTACCGTCGCCTTGCCGCGGTCTACGCCCTGGTGGGACTCGGCCGGGGCATGGGTGGTGTCATCGGAGCGCTCGCCACCGGGAGCGTGCTCGGCACGATGGCAGGTCTTGCCCTCGGCACCGCCTTGGGCGCGATTATCGGCCGCATCCTCGTCGCACCCCTGGCCTCGGCTCCGCGGGAGCGCCTCGAGGGGTTCTTTGCCGAGTCGGCCCACGCCACCCATGCCCTGCTGGCTCTCTTCGTCCTCACCAATGTCGATGTCCTCCTCGCGAGGGCACTCCTCGACGCGGAGCAGGCCGGCGTCTACGGCGTCGGCGCTGTCATCGCCAAGGTCGCCTTCTGGCTGCCCCAGTTCGTGGGAGTCGTGGCGTTCCCACGATTCGCCGATGCCCGGCGCGGTCGAGCCACGGTCGTGTCGCTCCTCGCAGTGACCGGCATCGGCCTACTCGTCGTCGCGGGCACGGCCCTGCTACCCGGGCTCGTCGTGGGCTTCGTGGGCGGGGCGGCGTACTCCTCGCTCGTGCCCATCGCCTGGCTCTTCGCCGCCCTGGGCGCGACCTTCGCGCTCGCCCAGGCGCTGCTGCTCACCCGGCTGGCCATCGACGACAGGCGCGCGGTCATCGCGGTCTGGGGCGCTGCCGCGCTCCTCGTGGCATCCGCGACCCTGATCCTGCCGCGCACGGTGGAGGGCCTCGCCACCAGCGCTCTCACCGCCGGAGCAGCTCTCGCCGTCGTCGGCCTTGCGGTGACCGCCCGGGAACTCCGCCGAGACCGCGAGACGAGCCCCGCTACTCCGTGACGACGGCCCCGCGCGCAGGCCAGGGCCCAGGCGCGTAGTTGGCGTTGTAGCCGCTCACCGGCCCCATCGCAGCCGCGACGGCGGCCTGGCCGGGGTAGACCCCGTTGCGCACCCAGTTATCGAGCAGTTCGATGACTGCGATGCGGGACTCGGGGGTGAAGTTGCAGTGACCGGCGCCGTAGGGCGCGCCCGCCTCCTGGGAGTACTCCGGCGGCGGCACGGTGTAGATCTGCAGCAGGCCCCCGGTGACGTTGCCTTCAGCCACCTGGGCGTTGTAACGCTCCTTGAAGAACGTCTGGTTTTGGACGATGACGAGCGGGTCGGCCTTCGTGTGCATGGTGATCGTGGGCACCTTGACCGCGCCACTGGGATTGCCTCCACGCTCAATCGCCGCCGCCATCGCGGCGGGGTCGGCCTCGACGCGAGGACCGTTGTCAAGGATCGCTACGAAGCGATCCGCAGCCCCCTCGCCACCGATCGCGTCGATGGACTCGCGCTCGGCATCGTCGAGCCTGCTCGCGTAGTCGGATGCGACGTTGCCCACGACACTGCCCCCATACCGGGTATCGATCTCCTGGCGACCGACTGTGCCGTAGGCAAGTGCGGTCAGCAGTGACTCGATGGTCCCCGACACGGTGCTCACGATGCTCGTGCCGTCGTAGGTGAAGGTCTGGCCCGGAGCATCGACCATGGCAGCGATGGTGAAGATGCGCGCGATGGCGTCCGTGTCTTGATCCCGGGCACTCTCGATGAGGCGCGAGGCCGCACCCTCCCAGCTCGCGAGTGCGTCCTCGTAGCTCTCGTAACCGGCGATCTCCATTTCGGGATACATCAGCTGCTGTACCCCGTAGGCCGTGTCG
>CAZLMT010000038.1:0-10437 GCA_964560615.1 uncultured Actinomyces sp. | reverse complement strand
CGAGGGAAAGCCCGATGTTTGGCTCGAGTCCCGCCATGACTCCGCACAGCGGCGCTGCACCGTCGACCCAGTCGGCCGTCTCTGCAAGCGTCTGTGTGACGAGCCCGCCGAGGGAGTCACCCCAGATGTAGACGCGCTTCGGCGTGCCGATCTGCTCTGTGAAGAATGCGTGAATCTCATTGCCCGCCCGCACGCCGTCCTCGACCGCCCAGCCGTTGCTGGAGTAGGAGGAACCGGCCAGCGCGTAGCCACGCTCCAGGAGGGCTTCCCCAAGGCTCTTGTCACCCGAATCCCATCCGGGGACGGGCGTCGCGGTCGTGACCACCGCACTGAAGTTGGGCGGGAAGGGTTCGGCAGGCCGATAGCCATGCGAGTAGATCAAGAGCGTGCCGTTCCACGTGGCGGGCATGACGATCTCGTACGCCGCTCCGTTGATCTCGCCCGTGCAGGCGACCGTGTCGCACCCCGTGAAGGGCACAGCTGTGGATTGGTCACGGACCTCGGGCATCGCCACGACGGACACCTCAAGGGGCACCTTCAGGCTGGCCGCGCCGCCCATGGCCTCGACGACTAGCCCCCTCACGACCTCCGACTCGCCCGGTGCCACCTCCAGCACGAGTTCGTCGTGGACCTGGAGCAGGAGTCGTGACCCCAGTCCCTGCTCTCGGATGACGCGGTCCACCTCCAACATGGCCACCTTGATGATGTCTGCCGCCGACCCCTGGATCGGGGCATTGAGTGCCATGCGCTCGGCCATTTCGCGTCGCTGCCTGTTGTCGCTGGCAAGGTCGGGCAGGTAGCGGCGTCGGCCGAGGATTGTCTCGGTGAACCCACTCTGACGAGCTTCGTCAACGACACCGCGCAGGTAGTCGCGCACTCCCCCGAAACGGGCGAAGTAGTCGTCGCGGAGCACTCTCGCCTCATCGGGCTCGATCCCGAGTTGCTGCGCGAGGCCGAAGGCCGAAAGTCCGTAGGCGAGGCCGTAGGACATCGCCTTGATACGTCGGCGCATCTCTGCATCGACCTCCGATGGCGCCACTCCGAAGACGCGCGCGCCCACCGTGGTGTGCAGATCCTCACCCTCCGCGAAGGCGTCGATGAGGCCGGCATCCTCTGAGAGGTGCGCCATGATCCTCATCTCGATCTGGCTGTAGTCCGCGGTAAGCAAAGAGGTGTAGCCCTCGCCCACGACGAAGCACTCCCGGATGCGTCGACCAGCCTCGGTGCGGATCGGGATGTTCTGCAGGTTGGGGTCGGTGCTCGAAAGGCGCCCCGTGGCCGCGACCGTCTGCTGGAAGGTCGTGTGGATCCGTCCATCACGCTCGGCAAGGGGAATGAGGCCGTCCACGGTCTGCCTCAGCCTGCTCCAGTCCCGCCACCGGAGGATGCACTCGAGCACCGGATCCTCTGTCTTGGCGAAGAGGGATTGCAAAGCCTCGGCGTCCGTGGTGTAGCCGGTCTTGATGCGCTTGGTCTTGGGGAGCCCACGCTCCCCGAAGAGAATCTCCTGGAGTTGCTTGGGCGAGCCGAGGTTGAAGCCACGCCCCACGATCCCGTGCGCATCGGATTCAGCCGCACGCGCCTGCTCACCGAATTCCCTGGACAACTCGCGCAGACCGGTCATGTCGACCGCGATGCCCACGCGCTCCATGCCTGCGAGGACCCTCTCCAACGGAAGTTCGACATCCCTGAGCAGTCGACCGGCCCCGCGCGCTTCCACCTGGGCATCCAAGACGCCCGCCAGCTCACCGACGACCACGGCCTCCGAGGCAAGATCACCGTCGCCGCCGTCATCCAGGGCCAGCTGACCGTCGTCGCCGGGGGCGACGGAGCGGCCGAGGTAGCGCTCACACAACCCCGTGAGGTCGCCCGCCCGCTGCCCGGGCTGGACGAGGTAGGCCGACAGGGCCGTGTCCGCCGTGACGCCGCGCAGGTCCATACCCCCAGACCACAGCGCGAGGAGGGGGCCCTTGGCGTCATGGAGCACCTTGGAGCGCTGCTCGTCGGCGAGCCAGGCGCCCAGTGCGGCGCGGTCAGCCTCCGCCATGGTGGCAAGGGGGCCTGTGGCGACCGCGGTGCCGTCGGCGCCCGCGAGCGCGATCCCCTCGACAGTCCCCACGCCCGACCCCCACGTGCCACGCACGGCGACCGCCACCGGTCCCGACGACGAGTCGAGCCAGTCCGCCCACCGACCCTCCGCGAGAGCCTCGACATCGACCTGCGGTCCGACGGAGAGTTGTACCTCCTGCGTGGGAAGTGAATCGAAGAGCCGGTCCCGCAGCACGCGGAATTGCAGCGCGTCGAAGACCTCGTGCACGGCCTCGGGCGACGGCGCCACGCGCTCGAGCTCGTCCAGGTCGACGTTGAGCGGCACATCACGCACGAGTTCGGTCAGCTGCCGGTTGACCAGCACCTGCGGCAGTGCCGTGCGCAGCGCGTCACCCGTCTTGCCGCGGACGTCCGCCGCATGGTCCACCAGGCCCGACAGTGAGCCGTACTCCGAAATCCACTTCGTCGCGGTCTTTTCTCCGACACCCGGGATGCCGGGGAGGTTGTCGCTCGGGTCGCCTCTCAACGCCGCGAAATCGGGGTACTGCCCGGGTGTCAGCCCGTATTTCTCCTCGATCGCCTCGGGCGTCATCCTCGCAAGATCGGAGACACCCTTGCGCGGGTAGAGCACCGTGGTGGCTGGCGATACGAGCTGGAAGGCATCGCGATCACCGGTGATGATCGACGTATCCATACCTGACGCCTCCGCCTGCGTCGCCAGCGTGGCAATGAGGTCATCGGCCTCATAGCCCTCACGCTCGAGGAAGCGAACCCCCATGGCGGTAAGCACATCGCGGATCAGATCGACCTGGCCTCGGAACTCCTCGGGCGTCTTCGCCCGCGTCGCCTTGTATCCCTCATACGCCTCACTGCGGAAGGTGGTCCTCGACACGTCGAAGGCCACGGCAATGTGCGTGGGATCGAGATCGCGCAGGGCGTTGATGAGCATCGACGTGAAGCCGTAGACCGCGTTGGTGGGCTGCCCGGAGGCGGTCGAGAAGTTCTCGACCGGCAAGGCGTAGAAGGCGCG
This sequence comes from uncultured Actinomyces sp., assembly GCA_964560615.1. Taxonomy (GTDB): domain Bacteria; phylum Actinomycetota; class Actinomycetes; order S36-B12; family S36-B12; genus Mxb001. Next base: position 7,358 of record CAZLMT010000038.1, on the reverse strand, counting down.
GTAGGCAAGCGAGTGGCCGTCGAGGAGGAGAAGCCGACCCGTCGCCACGCGCCGATCCTAGGCGCGCAGCCTTACCCCCGGCGTGCGCGCCTAGGCTGCTCGCATGAGCGAGACGCCACCATCGGCCGCAGATGCCGCTGTCCTGGACCACATCGCCACCTCGGACCGGGGCGGCCTAGGCGAGCGCATGGGCATGGAGTGGATGGAGACCACTCCGCAGCGCGTTGTCGCGCGGATCCCCGTCGCCGGCAATACGCAGCCCTTCGGGCTCCTCCACGGGGGCGCCAGCGCCGTCCTGGCGGAGAGCGTCGGCTCGGTCCTTGCAAATCTCCAGGCCGAACCTGGAAGGTTCGCCGTCGGGATCGAACTCTCGTGCAGCCACCACCGATCAGCCCGCGAGGGCTGGGTCACCGCCGTGGCCACCCCCCTGACCGTCGGCCGCACGCTTGTGACAGCGCACATCGTCGTGTCGGATGACTCAGGACGGCCGATATGCACCGCCCGGCTCACCTGCTATCTCCGGGACGCCGATCCCGCGTGAGCGATCACGGATTCATCGCGAATCCCCCAATGCGCTACCCCTCCGACACGGGCCGACTATGCTCGCGAGCGCCGGAAGGGCCCGTGTCGGGTCCCTTGACTTCAGGAGGCCGAGTGCATCGGGGAATCGCCCGTCTCGTCCTGGTCGTGGTGGGCTTCTTCGCGGCCGCCGTGCTGGGGCTCAGCCCCGCCCAGGCGGAGGGCCCGTCCATCACGGCGGTCGTGTCGGGTGCTGAGAAGGCCCCCATCCCCGGCGTGACCGTCAACGTGACGAATGCGGACGGCTTCACGGCCAGTGGCGAGACCGATGCCGAGGGCCTGGCCACCATCGAGGTCCCCACGCCGGGCAAGTACACCGCGACCATCGACGTCGCCACCCTGCCCGTGGGCGTCGAGGTCAAGGGCGGTCCCGACCGCTCCATCAACGTCCTCCAGGGTGACAAGAAGGCGTTGTTCCCCCTCGTCCCCGTAGGCGAGGGCGGCGATTCCGGCGGCAGCGGCGGAGGAGGCATCCTCTCGGGCATCACGGTCGACCGCGTGCTCCAGCTCATCTTGGACGGCATCATCCTGTCCCTGATCATCGCGCTCGGGGCGCTGGGGCTGAGCCTTATCTTCGGCACCACCGGCCTGAGCAACTTCGCCCACGGCGAGCTCCTCACCCTCGGTGCCTTCACGGTGCTGGTGCTCAACACCACCCTGGGACTCAATCTCCTCATCGCCGCCCCCATCGGGATCGTCATCAGCGCGGCGCTGTGGGGCTGGGGCCAAAACCAGATCCTCTGGCGCCCGCTCCGCAGGCGTGGGACGGGCCTCATCGCGGCCATGATCGTCAGCATCGGCCTCGCGATCGCGCTGCGTTACACGATCCTCTTCCTGTTCGGAGGATCACCGGAGAGCTACGCGCAGTTCGCCGGCCAGCCCGGCATCGACCTCGGTCCCGTCTTCATCACGCCCAAGGCGATCTACCTGTCGATCATCGCGGTCATCTTCCTGGTCGCGGCCGTGGCCTGGCTCAAGGCCTCGCGCCTAGGCAAGGCCACGCGCGCCGTGTCGGACAATCCCGCGCTGGCGTCAGCCTCCGGTGTCAACGTCGAGCGGGTCATCTCCGTCGTCTGGGTGCTCGGCGCCTTGCTTGCGGCATACGGCGGCGTCTTCCTCGGAATGACGCAGAACGTCGTCTGGACCATGGGCCAGTTCCTCCTCCTTACCCTCTTTGCCGCGGTCGTCCTCGGCGGCCTCGGCACCATCTCGGGCGCAATCGTCGGCTCCTTCGTGGTGGGGCTCACAGTGCAGCTAAGCACGCTCATCGTGCCTCCCGAGCTCAAGACCGCGGCCGCGCTGCTCCTCATGATCGTCCTGCTGCTGATAAGACCTCAGGGGCTGCTCGGTCGACCGGAAAGGGTGGGCTGACATGGATATGGGATTCGTCCTCACGCAGGCTATTTCCCAGGCCATCGGGGTCACGGCGATCATCTACCTGCTCGCCACGATGGGCCTCAACATCCAGTTCGGCTACGCCGGCTTGCTCAACTTCGGGCAGATCGCCTTCGTCGCCATCGGCTCCTACGCCATCGGCGTCTTCATGGTCCAGTGGCAGGGCAGCGCCTTTGTGCCCAACCTGTGGGTGGCCATCCTCTACGCGATCCTCCTGTCGGTTTTGCTCGCGCTCATCCTGGGTGTGCCCACCCTTCGATTGCGGGCCGACTATCTCGCCATCGTCACCATCGCGGCGGGCGAGATCATCCGACTGGTCTTCAAGTCCACCGATGCCCTCGGAGGGGCGCAGGGCATCAACGGCAAGATGGGTGAGGAGTTCTACGCTCTCAACCCGTTCCCGGAGCAGGATCGGTTCGACTTCGGCCCGCTCAGCTATACGCGCAACGACGCCTGGGTCGTCACCGTGGGCTGGATCGTCATCGTGCTCCTGCTGCTCCTCACCTGGGCGCTCATGCGCAGTCCCTGGGGCCGCGTCCTCAAGGGGATCCGCGAGGACGAAGATGCCGTGCGCTCGCTCGGCAAGAGCACCTATCTCCGCAAGATGCAGGCCCTCATCCTCGGCGGCATCTTCGGCACACTGGGCGGCATCTTCTGGGCCATCGCCAAGCAGTCGGTCCAGCCGGATTCCTTCGTGCCGGCCTTCACCTTCTTCTGCTACACCATCCTCATCCTCGGCGGCGCGGCTCGCGTCATGGGTCCCGTCGTCGGCGCCCTCATCTTCTGGTTCCTGCTGGTCTTCATCGAGCAGTTCCTGCTGCTCCTTATCGACAACGGGACCATTACCTTCCTCGAGCCCACGCAGGTCGGCCCCATCCGCTTCATCCTCGTCGGGCTCGGGCTGATGCTTCTCATGATCTTCCGACCTCAGGGAATCCTCGGCGACAAGAAGGAGATTGCCCTCGATGCCAGGTGAGATCGCGGCCCAGGCCGTCTCCGCGCTCGCAAGCGTCACCCCCGAACCGGGGGCGTCCAAGCCTGACCCGCTGCTCGTCGCCGACGGGGTCAATCGCCACTTCGGTGGCCTCGTCGCGGTCGATGTGACGCACGTAGAGATCCAAAGGGGCGCCATCACGGCCCTCATTGGCCCTAACGGCGCCGGGAAGTCCACCCTCTTCAATGTCCTGAGCGGCTTCGACAAGGCCAACTCCGGCGTGTGGTCCTTCGCCGGGACGACGATCACCAACACTCCCCCGCACCGGCTGGCACGCAAGGGCATGGTGCGCACCTTCCAGCTCACCAAGAGCCTCTCCCGACTCACCGTGCTCGACAACATGCTGCTCGGTGCAGGAGGCCAGACTGGCGAGAGCATGGTCGCGTCCGTGTTGCCCTTCACGTGGAGGGCGCAGGAGAAGAAGAACACCGCACGCGCAATGGTGCTCCTTGAGCGCTTCAACCTGGCCGCCAAGGCTCAGGACTTCGCCGGGTCGCTCTCCGGCGGCCAGCGCAAGCTCCTTGAGATGGCGCGAGCCCTCATGCTCGAGCCCGAGCTGGTGATGCTCGACGAGCCCATGGCCGGCGTCAATCCCGCCCTGAAGCAGAGCCTGCTCGACCACATCCGAGACATTCGAGAGGAAGGCACCACCGTCGTCTTCGTCGAGCACGACATGGACATGGTGCGTGACGTGAGCGACTGGGTCGTCGTCATGGCTCAGGGCAAGATCATCGCGGAGGGAACCCCGGACAGCGTGATGCGCGACCAGCGCGTGATCGATGCGTATCTTGGAGCGCACCATGACCAGCAGCTCACGACGAGCGGCGAGTCGCTCACGGAGGGGACGTCATCATGAGTGGTTTCGACCCATATGCCGGCATTCCGCCGGGCGACGAGAACGACCCCAGCGAACTCCCGGTATTCGAAGAGGAGATCGACCTCAACGCCGAGCAGCTCAGCCAGCCCGGGCCGGCCGTCGCGGGTGAGGACGAGTACGTCCTCCATGCCGACGATATCGTGGCGGGCTACTTCCCCGGGGTCAACATCCTCAATGGCTGCTCCCTCACGGCCAAGGATGGCGAACTCGTCGGAATCATCGGTCCTAACGGTGCGGGCAAGTCGACACTGCTCAAGGCGATGTTCGGCTTGGTGCGCGTGAACTCCGGTCGCGTCACCCTGCGCGGTCGGGACATCACCAACCTCCGCGCCGACGCCCTGGTCAAGGAAGGCGTGGGCTTCGTCCCGCAGACCAATAACGTCTTCCCGTCGCTGACGATCGAGGAGAACTTCCAGGTCGGCTGCTACCAGAATCCCAAGCTCTTCACCGAGCAGTTCGAACGCGTCGCCGCGATCTTCCCCACGATGGCCGAGCGGCGCAAGCAGCGCGCCGGATCGCTCTCGGGTGGTGAGCGCCAGATGGTCGCTATGGGCCGGGCACTCATGATGAACCCCAGCGTCCTGCTCCTCGACGAGCCCAGTGCCGGCCTCTCCCCAGCCCTGCAGGACGAGGTCTTCGTCAATGTGAAGGGGATCAATGCCGCCGGCGTCACGGTGGTGATCGTCGAGCAGAACGCCGCCCGATGCCTGCAGATCGTCGACCGCGGCTACGTCCTGGACCAGGGCACGAACGCCTACACGGGCACCGGTCGCGAATTGGCCAACGATCCCAAGGTCATCGAGCTCTACCTCGGCACCCTTGCCAAGGCCTAGGGCAGCGGGACCTCGAACGGCCCGATCACCTCGACTGGCTTGAACTTCGTGTTCGTCACGTAGCGCACGATTTCGACGGTCGCCCACCGTGCATCGCCGAACTCATTGAAGTCCCGCGGACCGGTCACGCCCACGTACTTCGGCTGGACACCCGACTCGATAACGTCAAGGCAATCGCCATAGGTGGCGCACGTGCGGCTGTCCGGGTTGGCATTGGCAACCGCGGGAAGCGCCTGAGCGATCGCCCTTCCATCGGCGCACCCCGCGTACTCGGCAGCCAGGGCCACCAGGATCGTCGCGTCGTAAGCCTCGGCAGCGTAGGCGAATGTGGTCAGCTCACCCGCTTGCTTGAGGAGCCGCTTTGTGAAGTCCTTCCGGTCCACGGAGGGATCGCCCGTGGGCACAGCACCCAGGACACCGGCCATGGCGTCCTCGGGCAGGCCCTCGTAGCCCGTCGTGGACACGCCTCCCTCGGCGAGGAGCACCTGGACGTCCTGAGGGCCGATGCCCTGCTTGGTCATCTCGCGCAGGATGCTCGCCGCCTCGTCGAAGCCCGCGATGAGGACGAATTCAGGGTCGGTCGCCGCGATCTCCCCCACCGCGCCGGCGAAGCTCGAGTCTTCCGCGTCGTAGGTGATCGACGCCTCCACGAGACCGCCCGACGCGGTGTAAGCGTCCTCGAAGGCGCTCTGGATTCCGAGACCGTACGCATCCGCGCGCGCGATCGTCGCCCCGGAGGTCAAGCCGAGGCCCGCCGCCACCGTGGCGAGCGCACCTCCCTGGGCGACATCGGACGGGACCATGCGGAAGTAGAGCCCTTCGTCCGGATAATCGGTCAGACCCGGGCCGGTGTTGGAGGGCGAGATGAGCACGACGCCGGCCCCGATGGTCTGGTCGATCACACTGACGGTGACAGCGGAGGCAGCCGGACCCACGATCGCCTGCGCTCCACCCGCGATCTGGCTCGCGACGACCTCCGACGCAAGACCCGTCTTGGCATCCCCGGAGTCCCCGGACAGGTAGGTCACGGGCTGCCCGAGCACTCCGCCCGCCGAGTCAATATCGGCCAGGGCGAGATCGATCCCAGACGCACCAGCCGGCCCCAGGAAGGCGAGATCACCCGTCAGGGGAAGCAGGCCGCCCATGACGAGGTCACTGGACACGCATGGCAGCGCGCTGGGGCTCGCGCTTGCGCTTGCACCGCCGGAGTCCGTCTTGGCCTCGCCGGTCGTGCCGGCATCCGCCGGGGTTGCCGACCGTTGCACCGCGACCAAGGCGATGCCTGCGACGGCGACGAGGACAGCCGCCACGCCCGCAACCCAGAGCAGACCCCTTGATCGCACGACGGCTCTCGCCCCCTCGGCAGACAGGCAGCCGCACTGGTGCCCCCATCATTGTTAGGCATCCCGGACACGCGCGGACGACATGACACACGGGAGGAATGCAGGGCCGGCCAGTACCCCACAAGCAGTTGGCCCTCACAAGCAGTTGGCCCTCACAAGCAGTTGGCCCGGCCCCCAAGGGGGCCGGGCCAACTGACGTGCTTGATGCAACTTACGGGACGGGGACCTCGACGGGCCCGACGACCTCGATGCTCTCGAACTTGGTGTTCGTGAGGTACTGCACCACGTCGATGGTGGCCGACTTGGGATCACCGAACTCGTTGAAGTCCAGCGGGCCGGTCACACCGTCGTAGTTGGGCTGGCCGCCCGCCTGGATGATTGCGACGCAATCGGCGTACGTGCCACATGCCTCGCCACCCGCATCGGCGTTCGCCACCATCGGCATGGCCGCGGCGATCGCGGTGCCGTCGGCGCAGCCGGCGTACTCAGCCGCGATCGCGACGAGCATCGTCGCGTCGTAGGCCTGTGCGCCGTAAGCGAAGTCGGTGAGGGCGGGATCCTGCTCAAGGAGCCTGGCGTTGAACGCCTCGACGTCGACCGAAGGATCACCGGTGGGCACGGTGCCGATCACGCCGGTCATCGTGTCCTTGGGGAAGTCCTTGAACGCCGTCGAGGACAGGTTGCCGTCAGCCAGGTAGATCTGCACGTCCTGCGGACCGATGCCCTGCTTGATCATCTCCTGGATGAGCTTGACGCTCTCATCGAAGCCGACAACCTGGACGAACTCGGGGTTGCCCGCCGCGATCTCGGCGACCTCAGCCTCGAAGGAAGCCGCGGTGGGGTCGTAGGTCAGGGCCGTGGTGATGGTGCCGCCGCCGGCCTCGAAGTCCGCGATGAAGGCGTTCTGCAGGCCCTCGCCGTAGGGATCCTTGCGAGCGATGGTCGCGCCCTCGGTGAAGCCGGCGTCGATCGCGAAGGATGCCTGAACCGCGCCCTGGAGGGCATCGGAGGGAGCCGTGCGGAAGTACAGGCCGTTGTCCGGGTAGTCGGTCAGCGACGGAGCAGTGTTGGCCGGCGAGATCTGGAGAACGCCGTTGCTCGTGATCTTGTCGATGACCGTGAAGGTCACACCGGACGAGGCAGCGCCAATGATCGCCTGCACGCCCTTCTGGAGGTGCGAGTCAACGGTCTGCGAGGCGATGTCGGTCTCGGTGTCGCCGGAGTCGCCGTACTCGTTGACCACGGGCTGGCCGAGCACGCCGCCCGCCGCGTCGATCTCCTTGACAGCGAGGTCAACGCCTGCGAACTCGGGCGGGCCGAGGTAGGCGAGGCTGCCC